>JAFWVV010000022.1 GCA_017518225.1 Oscillospiraceae bacterium
GGCAGCGAATGATTCTAAAAATCATTCGCCCGATGCTCATTGCAATGAGTATATGGCAAAACAGCAAGGCTGTTTTGCTGCGCAGCAAAGCTGCGCGGCGAAAAGCTTTTTCGCTTTTCGCCATCATATAATCATTATAATAAAGACAGAAGAAACGCAGACGGAGAACAACGACACAATGGAAAGGAGTAAAAACATGAGCCAAAATCCCTTTTTTCCGGAGATCAAGACCCGCTTCGGCTTTGGCTGTATGCGTCTGCCGATGATCGGCGAGGAGGTCGATCTCGAGCAGTTCAAGCAGATGGCCGACCTCTTTCTCGCGCGCGGATACAATTACTTTGACACCGCGCACGGCTACATCAAGGGCAAGAGCGAGCTGGCGCTGCGCGAGGGACTGACGAGCCGTCATCCTCGCGAGAGCTATATTCTTACCGACAAGCTGACGGCCAACTATTTTGAGACCGAGGCGGACATTGTGCCCTTTTTTGAAAGCCAGCTGGCCGCCTGCGGCGTGGACTATTTTGATTTCTATCTGATGCATGCGCAGAGCGCGCAGAACTTCGACAAGTTTCGCCGCTGCCGCGCTTATGAGACGGCCTTCGAGCTGAAAAAACAGGGGCGGGTGCGCCATGTGGGCATCTCCTTCCACGATACGCCGGAGATGCTGGAGACGATTTTGAATACGTACCCGGAGATCGAGCTCGTGCAGATCCAGTTCAACTACGCCGACTACGACGATCCTGCCGTGCAGAGCCGCGCGGTCTACGAGGTCTGCCAAAAGCACGGAAAGCCCGTGATTGTCATGGAGCCTGTCAAGGGCGGCAAGCTCGTCGAGCTGCCGGAGGAGGCCAAGGCGGTCTTTGACGCGCTCGGCGGCGGCAGCTATGCCAGCTATGCGATCCGCTTTGCCGAGAGCTTTGAGGGGGTCTGCATGGTGCTCTCCGGCATGTCGGATCTCGGGCAGATGGAGGACAATCTCCGCACGATGGACGATTTCAAGCCCCTGGATGAGACGGAAATGGACGCCGTGCGCCGTGTCAATGCGATTTTCCACGGTAAGCACCTGATTGCCTGCACCGCCTGCCGTTACTGTGTGGACGGCTGCCCGATGCAGATTGCGATCCCGGATCTCTTCTCCTGCTACAACAGCAAGAATTTGTATAAGGACTGGAACGCGGCCTTCTATTACAAGGACGTCCACACCGTCAATCGCGGCAAGGCCTCCGACTGCATCCGCTGCGGCCAGTGCGAGGAGGTATGTCCGCAGCATCTGCCCATCCGCGAGCTGCTGCAGGATGTGGCGGCGGAATTTGAGAAGTAGATTTTAGGTTTAGCGTTTGGTTTTTAGAAGAACGAAATGGATTTTCTAAAAACTACAACAAAGTAAACGCTGATCCAATCGCCGTTGGCATCTTTCGGAAAAACGGGGCTATGATTTTGTCACTTTTTCTTGCAAGACATAAACTATTCCCGCGAAAAAGTGCTTTCATCAAAACTCGGATTTTCTCGAAATTTGCTCTTGCCGATGGATGCATCGTTGATCTAAAGAACCGGCTTTGTGTCACAGAATAAAAACGGGTTGTTGTCTTTACCATGGGAAAAAACAGCATTTGATCAGTCCGTGAGAAGATTTGGAGGAATTTCCATGAGACAAATAGTAAAATGGATTAGAATCATCGCACTGACAATAGCGTGTGTCGATTGTCTCATTATGGGTGTGAAGCTGATAGATAATGACTTTAATGTTTTGATAGAGGCACATATTGTTTTTGCGTGTCTTTTGATACAATTGTTTTGCACTGTCTATCAGTTGCTCGGCAATAAATGTCCTTATTGCGGTAGATGGCGGGAAATGAACGGGGCATATTGTCCGCATTGCGGACGCAAGATACCAAGTAGTTCAAAATGAAACAAAAAAAGTGTGGGACGCGGCAGCCAAAAACGGCCACTGCGTCCCACATCAGATTGTTTTGCGGATTTAAGATTGCGGGCAGTCGGAAAACGCCAAAAATATGATATGAAGCAGGGCAAAAATTGAAACGGAACAGAGTGCAGCAGAACGGAGTTTCAAATTTCGGCGTCTATGTTGTCATCCTGAGCGAAGCACAGCGGAGTCGAAGGATCTTCTTCTTGGCAAAAGTAAGATTCTTCGACTGCGCCGCGGATGCGGCTCCGCTCAGAATGACAAAGGGGCGGTGCGGTTTGTCGCCTGCCCAATGCCGAGTGCCTGCCGCCATTCGGGCGGCGGGGCGTCGTCGGCCCAGTATTCGTCCATTTCCGTGATTTTTCCGTTTTCGCAGCGCAGAAAAGACACGGTGTGGAAGGAAGCTGTCTCATCCTTTGGCCAAACCCGAGCGACGAGAATCGTCAGCTCGCCGCAGCGCTCGACGCGCTCGATTTCGCCCGCCCAGTCGCCGGGGTATTCGCAGTTGGCGCGCAGATAGTCCTCCACGCCAAAACGCTCGCCGCTGCAGGGCCAGCGGATGACGGCGTCAGCGCAGAAATAGGCGCGCAGCGCCGCGCGATCCTGCCGGATCACTGCGTCGAAAAAAGCATGAATGTCAATCATAAGCAACTTCCTCAATTAAAGCCCGCGGCGCTTTGGGTCAGCAGGCGCTCGACGCGCTCGCGCAGCGCAGCGTTTTCCGGCTCCTGCAGCCGGGGATCGCGAGACAGCAACTGCTGCGCCTCTTTTTGCGCCTCCTGCATGATGTTCATGTCTGCGCCGAGATCGGCCACATGCATCTCCGGCAGACCGTGCTGGCGCGAGCCGAAGAAATCGCCGGGGCCGCGCATCTGCAGATCGCGCTCGGCAATCTTGAAGCCGTCGTTGGTCTTGCACATGATCTCAAGGCGCGCCGCTGTCTCCTCGTTTGTGTTGTCCGAGACGAGGATGCACCAGCTCTTATGCTGTCCGCGCCCGACGCGCCCGCGCAGCTGGTGGAGCTGGCTCAGGCCGAAGCGCTCGGCATTTTCCACGACCATCAGCGCCGCGTTCGGCACGTCCACGCCGACCTCGATGACCGTGGTGGAGACGAGAATATCCGTCTCGCCTGCGGCAAAGCCGCGCATGACCGCGTCTTTGTCCTTGGGCTTCATTTTGCCGTGTACGCAGGCAACGCGCAGCGCCGGAAAGACGTGCTGCAGCTCCTGCGCGTGTTCCTCGGCGGACTTGAGCGGCGTCTCCAGCTCCTCGTTCTCCTCCACCATCGGGCAGACGACGAAGACCTGCCGCCCCTCGGCGCAGAGCTTTTGGATAAAGCCGTTGAGCCGCGCGCGATAGCTCTCGTCCACGGCAAAGGTGTCGATTTTCTGGCGGCCGGGCGGCAGCTCGTCGATGATGGACACGTCCAGATCGCCGTAGAGGATCAGCGCGAGCGTGCGCGGGATGGGCGTGGCGGACATGACGAGTACGTGCGGGCGCCGACCTTTGCCGACCAGCGCCGCGCGCTGATTGACGCCGAAGCGGTGCTGCTCGTCGGTGACAACCAAGCCGAGATTGGCGTATTCGACATCCTCGCTCAAGAGGGCGTGTGTGCCGACGATCAGATCGTATTCGCCCGTCTTCAGCGCGGCCTTGACCTCACGCTTTTCCTTGGCGCGCATCGCGCCGGTGAGCTTGCCGACGCGCAGCCCAAAGGGGGAAAGAAAGCTTGTCAGCGTAGCAAAATGCTGCTCGGCCAAAATCTCCGTCGGCGCCATGAAGGCGCTCATAACGCCGCCGCGATGCGCCGCATAAACGAGCGCTGCTGCAACGAGGGTCTTGCCGCTGCCGACGTCGCCCTGCACGAGCCGGCTCATGGCCGTGCCGCCTGTCATATCAGTCAGCGCCTCGTCGACCGCCCGGCGCTGTGCGCCGGTAGGAGCGAAGGGGAGCGAGGCCCAGAAGGGCGAAAGATCGACCTTCGGCAGTAAAATCCCGTCGTCGTTGACGCGCTGGCGGCGCACATCGTTCAGCGCACAGGAGAGAACGAACAGCTCCTCAAAGATCAGCCGCCGGCGTGCCAGCTCCAGCGTGCCGAAATCGGCGGGGAAGTGGATGTTTTCGTAAGCATAGCGCGCCTGCACCAGCTTCTGGCGCGCACGCACCTCTTCCGGAAGCGCCTCCGGCAGTTGACCGCCGCAGGCGTCCAGGCCCTGGCGAATCGCCTGCAGAATCGTGCGCTGATTGAGCCCCGCCGTCATGCGGTAGATGGGCACGATGCGCCCGGTCACGCCCTTTTCACTGCCCTCGTGCTCGTAGACGGGATTTGCCATGCTGTGCATGTTCCCGCGAATTTCCATCCGCCCGTAAAAACAGACCATGTCGCCTTTATGCAGGTTGTCCTTGACATAATTCTGATTAAAATAAGTTATGTCAACCGATCCACTTTCGTCTACGGCGCGGAACTTAACCAAATCCATGCCGCGTCGAATGCGCATAAGCCGGGGCTCATCTGCGACGAGCGCGCGGATGCATACGGTCTCGCCGGACAGGGTTTCGCGGATGGGGCAAAACTGGCTGCGATCCTCATAGCGCCGGGGAAAAAAAGAAACAAGGTCATAGAGAGAAAAGACGCCCAGCTTGTTGAGGGCCAGCGCCTTTTTCTCTCCGATTCCCTTGATATAACGAACGTCGGTATGTAAATCAGCCATCTTATTCCATGAATTTCAGCGTATAGTTGGTGTTTTCCAGACTGAACTCCTCGATCAGTCCGCTGGTGCAGAGAACCTCGTGATTTTTGGTGACGAGGATCATCTCAAAGTCTTTGCCATAGCTGCGCCAGTAGCGCAGAGCGTTGGTTTCGCCGAGAATATACATCGTGGTGGACAAGGCGTCGGCCATCGTGCCGTCGGCGCAGATGACCGTAGCGGACAGCAGGGAGTTTTCCACCGGGCGGCCGGTGCGCGGATCCATGATATGGTGGTAGAACTTGCCGCGCGCATCCACGAAGTTGCGCTGGTAGCTGCCGCTGGTGACGACGGCGGTCTCGCCGATGCTGAGGATGCCGAGATAGGTGTCCGGGCTGTTGGGGTCGGCAATGCCGATGCGCCAGCGGCTGCCATCCGGGCGCAGACCGAGGGTTTGCACATTGCCTCCCAGCGAAAGAATGCCGCTGGTGACGCTGGCGTTGCGCAGCGCGTCAATCACGTAGTCGGAGGTACAGCCCTTGGCAATCGCGCCAAAGCTGATCTCACAGCCGTCCGGCATCGTCAGCTCGTAGCTGCCGGAGCTGGGGAAGCTGCTGAGATAGACCTGGTCAAACTGCAGACGACCCAGCGCGTCTGCAATCTCCAAATCGTTCGGCACGTAATAGCTGCCGTTGACAAAGCCCCAGAGCTTGACCAGCGGATAGATGGTCGGATCCAATGCTTTGACGCGCATTTTGTTGCAGTTGTTATAGACGGTTTGTGCAGTCTGCACGATGCGCGCGAGCTGTCCGGGAACAGAGATGGCTGCACCGTGCGCATGGTTGAGCGCATAGACGGTGCTGGTGGGCAGCTCGGGGTCAAGCACGGCGTCCATGGATAAAATGACGGACTCTCCGGCGACCAGTCCGGCCTCGGCCTTGGAGCCGTAGGCGGTAATCGTCATCACGGTATCCATCGCGAAAACTTCTTTTTGATAGGCGGCACCCTCGCCGCAAGCGCTGAGCGAAAAAACCGTCAGCAAAGCCAACAGCAGGGAAAGGGCGCGAAAAAGACGAGCAAGTTTCATGTTGTTTTCCTCTGCGGCCTAAGCCGTTTTTTATATGTGCTTTTCATTATAACATAAAAAAACAAAAATGAAAACAGCTATTTACTTTGTGCTGATCTTTTGTTATAATACATCCCGCCGTCAGGCTATGCGGCCGTAGCTCAGCTGGATAGAGTGCCAGACTCCGACTCTGGAGGTCGTGGGTTCGAATCCCGTCGGCCGTACCAAAAAAGCTCACCCTACCGGGGGTGAGCTTTTTTGGTGCAGTGGGCATTCGGAATCCACGACCTCCAGGTGCGAAGCACGTATAATCCGCCGGAGGTTTTTCGCGCCCAGCGCGAAAAAGGTCGTGGGTTCGAATCCATAAAAGGATCGAAGTCTCGCGCGCAGCGCGCGCGGATACGCATCGAAAGCCGGCCGCAGCGCGGCCTTGGTGTCCAGGCAAGGGCGGCAACAAAGCTTGGCGAATGATCTGCCGCAACGAATGGAAGCTTTTAGTTGAAGAACAGTATAAAATGCAGAAAAATGGAGAGCAATTTAGAAAACTGCCATTGACGCACACTTTGTATTATGTTATTATAATAAAAAAACAATCTATAGTTTTATCCTACCGAATAGAATCAAACAAAGCTCGTTAGGAGGGTTGATATGGGTTATTGTAAATACTGCGGTACGCAGCACAGCGAGGAAGCAACAACATGTCCTTCATGCGGAAAAGAATTGTATTGCAGTGCCAAATTCTGTAGCGATTGCGGAACATCTGTTCCCATCGGTTCTTTCTTATGTCCTTCCTGTGGAAAACCCGTTAGCGGAAAGGCGCTAAAATACTGCTCTGTATGTGGTGAGCAAATAGAAGATGATTGCGTATATTGCCCCAAATGTGGCAAGCAACTGAAACAGATGGTCTTTTGTCAGCATTGTGGCTCTAAAGTGGAAAAAGGAGCAGCCGTCTGTCCTAGTTGCAAAAAACCACTTCAATCAGATAAGCCTAAAAAATTCTGTAAGCATTGTGGCTCGCAGATTGATGTAGACTGTGTCATATGTCCAATCTGCGGCAAGCAAGTGGAAGCTTTAAAAAACGACTCACAGCCAGCGCCTCCTCCGCAAGTCGTTATTCATAACAACAATACGAACACAAACATCAACAGAAATGTAACTCCTGTTGTTGCTTATGGCAAAATGAAAAATAAATGGGTTGCTTTTTTGCTGTGTCTTTTCCTCGGTTGTTGTGGTATTCACAAGTTCTACGAAGGCAAGATTGTAATGGGAATCATTTATCTCCTTACTTTTGGTTTATTTGGTATCGGATGGTTAATTGATTGTGTGGTTCTTCTCTTTAAACCAAATCCATATTACGTATAGCTATATATTTCCTGTCAATAAAAGGGGCTGTCTCAAAAGACGGCCCCGAAAAAAGAGAAAAATAACGGCAGCCGTCCCTTGAAAAAGGGGCGGCTGTCGGCTTAATATTAGGTTGTGAAGCACAATAAAAAGCAGGTAGATTATACCCTGTATGAGGCAGGGCGTCAACTGAAACTACCGAAGCGCGGATCGGACGGATGTACATACGCTCATTCCCTTTGCGGAATATCTGAAACGCTACGGCATTAAAAACATTTGCGTAGATTCCGGTTACGAGAGCGAAGAAAACTATTGCTGGTTTGAAGAAAACGGCGTCATGAAGCTGTATGTGAAGCCCTCAAACCACGA
>JAFWVV010000023.1 GCA_017518225.1 Oscillospiraceae bacterium
CAGTCAGCCTTATTTTACTGATATGTCTGTGCTTTTTCGTCGATTATTTTAGAGTTGTAAAGCGGCTTGAAATGCCTTTGTTTTGCGTTAGATTTGAAAAGGACTGCATCGATACGCTCTGGTATGACGAAAAAGACGATTATAAGACTTGTATCGGGCTTGGGTACAAAATTGAGCTGGGAGGGAACTTTCGTCCGGACGAGGACTGGGAGGGCGTTGATTTTCCCGGAATAAAAGAATACAGATTCTATTTGCTGGGGAAAGAAATCTCTCACGGCGCAAGAGAATAAAGTTCGTCGCAAGCTGCATATCGCTTGCGACGGGCGTGTTGCAAAATAGAAATTTCAAAAACATACTTGACGTAAAATAAAAACAAGCAAAAAAGAACCGAGGCTGTAAAGGGAAACTTTCACAGCCTCGGTTCTTTTATTGCGCGCGCAGATCGTGCACGGCGAGATAGTTGAGCAGAGCCTTGAGCCCGGTGCTGTTGAGTGAGCGTCCGCTGCTGTCGGAAAACTCGCTGCGCAGATAGCCGTCGTCACCGCAGAGGGTGGCATTCAGGTCGCCGTAATAGACGCCGGTTTGCGTACAGACGGTTTTGATCCAGCCGTTAACCTCGTTGACCTTGTCCTTGTCCAGCCCGTCGGCACCAACATAAGAGGCGGTGACGGGGCAGATGGAGAGACAGGCGATGCTGGTCTTTTTGCTGGAGGAGAGGATATCCTGAATGAGTGCGGTGTAGTTGCGTATAAAATCATCGCGGCTCAAATCCGTCAAAGCGTCGCTGCCGATGGCAATGATCAGGTAGTCGGGGCGGGCGACGGAGGCTGCGCGCACAGGGCTGATGAAGGAGGCGTCACCCGGATAGCGGATCGTCCAGTCGCCGCTTGTGCCCATCGGAAGCTGGCCGGATTCGCTGCTCCAGATTTGTCCGGCGGTCAGCCCGGAGCCGCGCAGATGCACATAGCCGCTGTCACAGAGAAAGCAGAGCGCGTCCAAATAGCTTTGATCTGCAGCCGCGGTCTCCGCCAGGGGATGGAGTGTTCCGTCCGCCTCCAGACGCAGCGTTTGCGCGTTTTTTGCCGGATCCTTGCTGCTTTTTTCTCCATTTTCCGTCTCTATGCGATCGCCGCGCAGATCCATGACCGGACGGGTGCGGTCGCCGTGGTAGGGCAGGATGGCGGAGACAAGAAAGCCGCCGAAGACAAACAGCAGTGCCAGGGCAATCGCTGCAGCCCATAACAGATCCTTCAGTTCTTTAAGACGTTTGAACATCGTGATATTCGTCCTTTTCTGTGCAGGCAGGGCGACGGAAGATCCGCCGCCCTGATGCGTTTCTATAGGTGATGATTACTCCTGCTCGGCCAGCGCCTTAGCCTCTTCAATGACCTTCTGCTGCACGTTGCCGGGCGCTTCCTCATAGCGGAGGAACTTCAGGCTGAAGATGCCGCGTCCCTGCGTCATGGAGCGCAGGTCAATGGTGTAGCTGCTCATCTCGGCCATGGGAACCTCGGCCTCCACGGTCTGCATGCCGTCTTCGGCGTTCATGCCCAGCACGGTGCCGCGGCGCTTGGAGCTGATATCGCTCATGATGTCGCCGAGGTTTGCGTCGGGAATGGTGACCTGCAGCAGGCCAATGGGCTCAAGGATGGTGGGACGCGCCTTGGGGATGCCGTCCTGATAGGCCAGACGCGCCGCCGTCTGGAAGGCCATGTCGTTGGAGTCAACGGGGTGATAGGAGCCATCGTACAGAACGGCCTTCAGGCCAACCAGCGGGTAGCCGGCGAGCACGCCCTTCTGTACGGCGTTGCGCAGACCCTTTTCGACAGAGGGGAAGAAGTTCTTGGGAACGGAGCCGCCGAAGACCTCCTCGGCAAAGATCATGTCGTCCTGCTCCTCCTGGGGCTCGAAGCGGATCCACACGTCGCCGAACTGGCCGGAACCGCCGGACTGCTTCTTGTGGCGGCCGTGAGCTTCAACTTTGGACTTGATCTTCTCGCGGTAGGCGACGCGGGCGGGCATGATTTCGGTGTCAACGCCGAAGCGGCTCTTGAGCTTGGCGCAGAGCACGTCCACCTGAATATCGCCGGCGCCGGAGATGACCATCTGATGGGTCTCGGCGTTGTTGACGAGCGTAAAGGAGATATCCTCCTCGTTCAGACGGGCGAGACCGCCGGCAATCTTGTCGTCCTGACCCTTGGTCTTCGGAGCGATTGCCATAGAGTAGCAGGGCTCGGGAATCTCGATGCCGGGCAGCTCGACCTCGTTCTTGGGGTCGCAGACGGTGTCGCCGGTTTTCCAGTCCATCTTGCCGACGGCGACGATATCGCCGCAGCAGGCCTCCTTGGTCTCAACGGTCTTCTTGCCGGTGATGGTGTACAGACGGCCGAGCTTATCGGTGCTGGAGGCGTTTACGTCGCGCAGGGACATATCGGCGTTGACGCTGCCCCTGAGCACCTTCACAAAGCTGTACTTGCCGAACTGGTCGGAAACGGTTTTGAATACAAAGCCGAGAGTCGCGCCCTTCGGGTCGACGCCCTCCATGTCGCCGGGGTTGGGCACGTAGTCGACGATGCCCTGCAGCAGCGCCTCGGTGCCGATGTTCTGCATGGCGGCGCTGGCGAATACGGGAACGACGCTGCGCTCCTTCATGCCGGCGCGCAGACCTGTGATGATGTCGGCGCTGTCAAGCTCCATGGTGTCAAAGAACTTCTCCATGAGCTCCTCCGTGGCGCCGGCGGCGGTCTCCATCAGCTCCATGCGCAGTTCTTCCACGTGGCCGGCGTCGGCTGCGGGAACGGCGCCCTTGCTGGTCTTGCTGCCGTTGGTGGTGTAGCAGACGTTGTTGACGAGGTCAATGACGCCCTTGCCGTCGGTCGTGGGGATGGTGACCGGGGCGACGATGCTGCCGTACTTCTCACGCAGAGCCTCGACCACGGCAAAGTAATCGCCGTGCTCCTCGTCGGTCTTGGAAACGATGAAAGCGGTGGGGAGCTTGGCGGCCTTGAGGTACTTCCAGCTTCTCTCGGCGCCGACGGAGATGCCGTCCTTGGCCGTAACAAGGATAAAGCCGGCCTCTACCGCGCGCAGCGCGCAGAG
This sequence comes from Oscillospiraceae bacterium, assembly GCA_017518225.1. Taxonomy (GTDB): domain Bacteria; phylum Bacillota; class Clostridia; order Oscillospirales; family Oscillospiraceae; genus Limivicinus. The sequence goes on from JAFWVV010000023.1 coordinate 3,100, forward strand.
AACCTCGCCCGCGAAATCGAAGAAGCCCGGGCAGTCGATGACGTTGATTTTGGCGCCGGCAAAATTCACCGGGGCAATGGCGGAGGAGATGGAAATCTGGCGCTTGATCTCTTCGGCGTCGTAGTCGCAGACGGTGTTGCCGTCGCTGACCTTGCCCTGACGATCCAGAGCGCCGGTGACGAAGAGCATGCTCTCGGCCAGACTGGTCTTGCCGCTGTTGCCGTGACCCAGCAGGGCAATGTTACGGATGTTTTTGGTTTCGTAGCTCATGTGTTGCTTCCTCTCTTATAGAATATATGACAAAGGTTTATTTTTGCAATCGATTTATTATACACTATAAACAGAAAGTTTGGCAACTGCTTTTTTCAACGATATGCGCCGGATTTGTCAGGCCGGCACCCGCGGCAAATCCGTACTCTTTTCAAAATGGGAAACCGGTGATATAATACCAGATATAATTCAAATAAGTAAAGGGAGGACGGCATATGAAAAAACTGCTTCGCGCACTGAGACGGCTGTTTTTGACGCTTTTGATTCTGGTGCTTGTCGCTGCGGTCGGGCTGATCGCCTTTTTGTCGGCAAAGGAGTACCGCCCGGCGGATAGAGAGCCGCTGGACGTCATCGGTGGGAACGCCTTTGCCGAACGGCTGTCAGTCGGGGAGAGCGTCGAGCTGTTAAGCTGGAACATCGGCTATGCCGGTCTTGGCGCAGAGTCCGACTTTTTCATGGACGGCGGCAAAAGCGCTCGCTCGGCGGACAAGATGCAGGTGAGCGCCTATCTCGGCGGCATTTTTGATACGCTGTATAACAAAGAACTGGAGCCCGATCTGATTTTGCTGCAGGAGGTCGACGTCGATTCCTCTCGCAGCTACGGGATCGATGAGACGGAGCTGCTCGGCCGGGACAAGGCCTTCTTCGCCTATAACTACGCCTGTCCCTTCGTGCCCGTGCCGATGCCGCCGATGGGCAAGGTCTACAGCGGGCTTTTGACCAACACGGCCTACGAGGTGGAGCAGGCCGAGCGTATCGCGCTGCCCTGCCCCTTTTCCTGGCCAATGAGCACGGTCAACCTCAAGCGCTGTCTGCTCGTGAGCTATCTGCCGCTAAACGGCACGGACAAAAAGCTGGTGCTGGTCAATTTGCACCTCGAGGCCTATGACGACGGCGAGGGAAAGGCGGCGCAAACCAAGGTGCTCAACGACTTTTTGCAGGCGGAATATGACAAGGGCAATTACGTCATTGCAGGCGGCGACTTCAACCAGAGCTTTCCCGGCGCGCTGGAGCGCTACCCCATCCACCGGAGCGATCTATGGACGCCCGGAACACTGACGGAGGACATACTGCCCGAGGGCTGGCGTTTTGCCTATGATCTGTCTGCGCCGAGCTGCAGGCTGCTCAACCAGCCCTACGATCCCACCGACACGGCGCACACCCAGTACTATGTGATCGACGGCTTTATCCTCTCGCCCAATGTGGAGCTCGAGAGCGTCGAGACCCTCGATCTTGGCTTTGCAGATTCCGACCACAACCCGGTGCGTCTGTGCGTCAAGCTCGCCGGATAAGACAAAAAAGGAGAGCTTCCCGTGGAATTTCGTGAGCTATTCCCGCTCTGGGATCGGCTTTCCGCCGACGAGCAGCGGCAGATCAGCGAAAGCCTCGTCTATCGCCGCTTTGACAAAGGCACGCTCATCCACGACGGCAGCGCCGACTGCAGCGGCCTGATGATGGTCGCCGAGGGCCAGCTTCGCGCCTTTATCCTCTCCGAGGACGGGCGGGAGATCAGCATTTACCGGCTCTTTGAACGGGACGTTTGCCTTTTCTCCGCGTCCTGTGTTTTTCGCTCAATCCAGTTTTCCGTCCACGTCGAGGCGGAAAAGGACAGCGGCGTCTGGATGATTCCGGCGGAGCTGTACCATCGGCTGATGGAGCGCTCAGCGGCGCTGGCCAACTACACCAATGAGCTGATGGCCTCGCGCTTTTCCGAGGTCATGTGGCTCATGGAGCAAATTTTGTGGAAGAGCTTTGACAAACGGCTGGCTGCCTGTCTGCTGGAAGAGAGCGCCATCGCGGAGGGCATGCGGCTGACGCTGACGCACGAGCAGATCGCCCGGCATCTCGGTACGGCGCGCGAGGTCGTCACGCGCATGCTGCGCTATTTTTCCGACGAGGGCATGGTGCGGCTTTCCCGCGGCAGCGTCGAGCTTGCCGACGAAAAGCGGCTGCGCGCCTTGGCGGAAGCATAGAAACCAAAAAGCGCCTCCCAAACGAGTCTGGTTCGGGAGGCGCTTTTTCTGTTGAATATCATTCTTTGCCGCAGGGAAGCGCGCTTTTGCGGCGAGTGAGTTTCTGACGAGCTCACGCGCCTGACGCTTTGAAATTTCCATACGCCCTCGTCGATGCCGGGCGCGCGTAAAAACGAAAACAGGCCCATATCTCGCCGCCTTTCTCAGATCATGGCGTTGATCATGGCCTTCGGACGCACGCCGACCGCCTGATTGACGATCTTGCCATCGCGGATGACGATCAGCGTGGGGATGCTGGCGATGCGAAACTGCGCGGCCAGCTCCGGCTCGTCGTCAACGTTGATCTTGCCGACCTTGATGTCGCTGCGCTCGGCGGCGATTTCGTCGACCGTGGGGGAGACCATGCGGCAGGGGCCGCACCAGCTGGCCCAGAAATCGAGCAGCACGGGCTTTTCCGACGAAAGGACTTCCTGCTGGAAATTGTTTTTGGTAATGGTAATGACAGACATGTTTCATGCCCTCCTTTTTTGTTTCTGATCGTAGTATACCCGGAGAATATGAAAACTTCTGTGATTTTGTCACAAATAAAAAACGCCCGGCGGATACAGACGGATATCGCCGGGCACCGCAGGTTATACGGGCAGAAGAATTTTTGCGATGTTGAAATAGACCAGCAAAGAGAGCGCGTCGACGATGGTGGTGATGAAGGGGCTGGCCATGACCGCCGGGTCAAAGCCGAGCTTTTTCGCGCCCATGGGCAGCGAGCAGCCGACGAGCTTGGCGATCAGCACGGTCAGCGCCATCGTAAAGCACACGACGAAGGCCGTCGTCAGCGTGATACCCGTGTTTCCGAGCAGCAGGCGGTCGACCAGCATGATCTTGCCAAAGCACAGCGCGGCCAATGCGATCCCGCAGAGCACGGCGGTGCTGATTTCCTTCCAAATGACGCGGGGGAGATCGTGAAAATCCAACTCGCCCAGGCTGAGCGCACGGATGATCGTGACCGAGGCCTGTGAGCCGGAGTTGCCGCCGGTGTCCATCAGCATCGGGATAAAGGCGGTGAGCGCGACCTGTGCGGCCAGTGCGCTTTCAAAGCCGGTGATGATCATGCCGGTGAAGGTGGCCGAGACCATCAGCAGCGCCAGCCAGGGGATGCGGTGTAAAAACAGATCCCAGGCGCTCGAGCGCAGATAGGTCTTCTCCGAGGGGAGCATACCGGCCATTTTCTCGATGTCCTCCGTGGTCTCCTCGACGAGAACGTCCATCGCGTCGTCAAAGGTGATGATACCCACCATGCGCCCGTCGGTATCCACCACGGGCAATGCGAGGAAGTTATATTTGGAGAGCATCTGCGCGACTTCCTCTTGGTCGGTCAGCGTGGTCACGGAGATGACGTGCTCGTCCATGATCGCGGAGACGGGCGTGTCATCGTCCTCGCAAAGCAGCAGATCCTTGACGGATACCGTGCCAAGCAGACGGCGCCCCTCCGTCACGTAGCAGGTGTAGATGGTCTCCTTGTCGACGCCGGTTCGCCGGATGCGGGTGATCGCGTCCTGTACGCTCATGTTGGGACGCAGAGAGACGTATTCCGTGGTCATGATCGAGCCCGCGGAATACTCGGGATAGCGCAGGATCTCGTTGATCTCCCGGCGCATCTGGGGATCGGCCTGCGCGAGAATGCGCTTGACAACGTTGGCCGGCATCTCTTCAACGAGATCGACCGCGTCGTCGACGTAGAGCTCGTTGACCAGCTCGCGCAGTTGCGCGTCGGAAAAACCGCGGATCAGCAGCTCCTGCTGATCGGTCTCCAGCTCGGCAAAGGTCTCTGCCGCCGTTTCCTTCGGTAAAAGCCGAAAGAGCAGGGGAATGCTGGCCTCGTCCAGATCACCCAGCACGGCGGCGATATCCGCCGGCTCCATGGTGATCAAAACGTCCTTGAGGCTTTGGTACTTTTTTCCCTTGACAAGGCTTTGGATGGTCTTGTCAAGCATTGCCTGATAAACTGCCATCGGGTCCTCCTTCCGGATACCGCCCGGAACAGGAAGGTCGACGCAGAGGCCGAGGTATGGGTTCAGTTGATGGGCGGAAACGCAGGATCAACGGGGCGTTTCCGCGGATAACTTCGGCCTGCTGCGCCGGTACTACTTCCGCCGTCCATGACGTTTCCTCCTTTATGTTACGAATTTGGCAATTTGCCTGTCTTCAGCATACACAATGAAAAATAAACTGTCAAGCAAAAGCGCCTGCGCGAGGAAAATCTTTTCGGAAAAAGCCGCTGAAGGGGATCGGATGCTTGCGGAAAACGGAAATACGTGTTATGATATTTTTATTATGGGTCTGCTCCGAAAACAGAGAGAAAAAACAGAAAGGCAGAAAGAAAAATGGACGAAAACAGAGAATTGGACATGATCGCGGTAGAACCGACCGTGCAGGAAAACACGGCAAAGGCGAAGAAAAGCTATACGCGCGTGGCCTTTGCGCTTTTTGCGATGGCGGCGATCACCATCGCTCTGCAGGTGCTGCTTGGCTATTTTTACGGAAGAATGCTGGCGAATGGCTTTGAGGCTGGAAGCTGGTTGTTGTGGTTGATAAACTTCCTGCCGCTTTATGCAATCGCTCTGCCCGTGACGCTGTGGATCCTGTGTAAGCTTCCGCGCGGCGAGGGGGAGCCGGAGCGTCTTGGCGTCGGAAAATTCCTGCTGATTCTGGTGATGTGCTTTCCGGTGATGTACATCGGAAACCTGATTGGTACCGCGCTCTCCGGGCTGCTGTCCGGCGGCAGCGCAGTCAACGGCCTGGAGGAGCTGGCTATGGACGACAGCTGGCTGCGCATCCCCGTGATGGTTATTTTTGCGCCGCTGGTGGAGGAGTACGTCTTCCGCAAGCAGCTGATTGACCGCACGGCGCGCTTTGGCGAGAAACAGGCGATTTTGTTCTCCGGATTGACGTTCGGACTTTTCCACATGAATCTTTTCCAGTTTTTCTATGCCTTTGGTCTGGGGCTGATCTTTGCCTACGTCTATACCCGTACGCGCCGCCTGCGCTATACGGTGGCGCTGCACATGATCATCAACTTCCTTGGCTCCGTTGTGGCCCCGGCGCTGGCGCAGAAATCCGGCTTTCTGGAAAACGGCGGAGAGATTGCGGCGGATATGAGCGGCGACCAGCTGCTGTTTACGATGCTGCTTGCTCTCTACGGGCTGCTGATGATCGGTCTGAGCATCGCGGGCATCGTGCTGCTGATCATCCACGCAAAAAAGCTGCGCTTTGTGCCGGCTGCGGAGGAGATGCCCAAGGAAAAGAGTTTTTCTACGGTCTACCTCAATCTTGGCATGCTGCTTTTTGTGCTGCTGTGCCTGGCTGTGTTTGTGCTGCAGCTGGTGGACGTCAGCGCCCTTTTATCGTGAAACCACAGCCGGCAAGGATCGGCTGAATAAACAATATCATTCATACGTTGAGCAGGAGGTTGTTTCCCATGATCAGAAAAACCATGGACGGCAACGAGGCCGCCGCGTACGCAAGCTACGCCTTTACCGAGGTTGCGACGATCTATCCCATTACCCCGTCGAGCCCGATGGCCGCCCACGTGGACGAGTGGTCCGCGCACGGCAAGAAGAACATCTTCGGCGCTTCCGTCAAGCTGATGGAAATGCAGGCCGAATCCGGCGCCTGCGCTGCGATGCAGGGCGCGCTGGAGGCCGGCTCTCTCGGCACGACCTATACCTCTGCGCAGGGGCTGATGCTGATGATCCCGCCGATGTACCGCATCGCGGGTCTGCTCGTTCCGGCGGTGATGCACGTTGCCGCGCGCTCCGTCGCCACGGAGACCGTCTCGATCTTCGGCGACCACCAGGACGTGATGGCCTGCCGTCAGATCGGCTGGGCGCAGCTCGCGTCCTCCAGCGTGCAGGAGGCAATGGATCTCGGCGCGCTGGCGCATCTGGCCGCGATCAAGGGCCACGTGCCCGTGCAGCACTTCTTTGACGGCTTCCGCACCAGCCATGAGATCCAGAAGATCGACGTGCTGGATTACGACGATCTGGCGAAGATGGTCGACTGGGACGAACTGAAAAAGTTCCGCGACCGTGCGCTCAACCCGGAGCATCCGACCATCCGCAACACCGGCGAGGGCGACGACACCTTCTTCCAGCACCGCGAGGCCTGCAACCCGGTCTACAACGCCTTTCCGGCAGTGGTCGAGGAGTACATGGAGAAGATGTCCAAGCTGACCGGACGCGACTATAAGCTCTTCAACTATTACGGCGCACCGGACGCCGAGCGCGTCGTGATTGCGATGGGCTCCGTCTGCGACGCCGCGCGCGAGGTTGTGGAATATCTGAGCGCGAAAGGCGAGAAAGTCGGCCTTATTCAGGTGCATCTCTATCGCCCCTTCTCCGTCAAGCATCTGCTGGCGGCGATCCCGGAAAGCTGCCGCGTGCTCACCGCGCTCGACCGCACCAAGGAGCCCGGCGCGCTGGGCGAGCCGCTGTATGAGGATGTGGGCGCGGCGCTGTATGAGAGCGGCCGTCAGCTCTGTCTGCTGGGCGGGCGCTACGGCCTGAGCTCCAAGGACACCACTCCGGCGCAGATTAAGGCGGTCTTTGACAACATGGCCGGCGCGCGGAAAAACCATTTTACCGTCGGCATCAACGACGATCTGACGCATCTGTCACTGCCGGTGGGCGAGAACATTGTCACCTCCGGCAAGTCGATCATCTCCTGCAAGTTCTGGGGTCTCGGCTCGGACGGCACGGTCGGCGCCAACAAAAACTCCATCAAGATCATCGGCGATAACACCGACCAGTACGTCCAGGCCTATTTCCAGTACGACGCGAAAAAGTCCGGCGGCTTGACGCGCAGCCACCTGCGCTTTGGCCACGAGCCGATTTTGAGCACCTACTACGTCACGATGGCGGACTTTGTGGCCTGCCATAAGCAGAGCTATATGCACAGCTTTGACGTCGTCAATGAGGTCAAGCCCGGCGGCACATTCCTGTTGAACACCCGCTGGAAGGGCGAGCAGCTCGAGGCAAACCTCCCCAACCGTGCCAAGCGCCTGCTGGCCGAGCGCAAGGTCAATTTCTACACCATCGACGCGACGGATATCGCCGCGGAGATCGGGCTCGGCAACCGCACCAGCACCGTGCTGCAGGCTGCCTTCTTCAAGCTCTCCGGCGTGCTGCCCATAGACGAGGCCGAAAAGTACATGAAGGACGCGGCTATTAAGACTTTCTCCCGCAAGGGCGAGAAGATCGTCAATATGAACCTTGCCGCCATCGAGCGCGGCCTGACCGACGCTGTTAAGATCGAGATCCCCGCCGCCTGGGCTGCGCTCAAGGACGAGGAGCATCCGGTCGACGAGAGCCTGCCGGTCTACGTGCGCGAGGTGCTGCAGCCGATGAACCGCGCCGACGGCGACAGCATCCCCGTCAGCGTCTATGAGAAGTACGCCGACGGCGTCATGCCGATCAATTCCTCCCGCTATGAAAAGCGCGGCGTGGCCGACAACGTCCCCGTATGGGACGCCGACAAGTGCATTGGCTGCAACCGCTGTGCGCTGGCCTGCCCGCACGCGGCGATCCGTCCCTTCCTGTTTACCGAGGAGGAGGCTGCCGCCGCGCCTGCCGACTGCGTCACCAAGAAGGCGCTCGGCAAGGGCTTTGAAAACTACCGCTTCCGCATCCAGGTCAGCGTGATGGACTGCCAGGGCTGCGCCGCCTGCGCGAGCGTCTGTCCGGCCAAGGAAAAAGCGCTGCGCATGGTGCCGCTGGACGACGTGGTCGCCGAGCAGAAGAACTGGGACTACTGCGAGACCCTCTCGCGCAAGGAAAATCCCATGTCGAAGTTCTCTGCCAAGGGCAGCCAGTACGAGCAGCCGCTCTACGAGTTCTCCGGCGCCTGCCCCGGCTGCGGCGAGACCCCGTATATCAAGCTTCTGACCCAGCTCTTCGGCGACCGGATGTACACCGCCAACGCCACGGGCTGCTCGCAGGCCTACGGCTTCTTCGCACCGACTTATCCCCAGGCGGTCAACGAGCGCGGCTTCGGCCCGGCCTTCTCCAACTCGCTGTTTGAGAACAACGCCGAGTTTGCGCTGGGTATCAGCCTGTCCGCCGCGCAGATGCGCGAGCAGGCCAAAATGCACGCCCGCGCCGCCGCGGACGCGACGACGGACGCCGCGCTCAAGCGCGCGCTGGAAGAGTGGCTTGAAAACGGCGACGACGACGATCAGACCGTTGCGCTGTCTGACAAAGTGCGCGAGGCGCTGGCCGAGAGCAGCGAGCATAACGCCGATCTCGACTTCCTCCGTGCGCGCGAGGACAGCCTGACCAAGAAAGCGGTCTGGATGGTCGGCGGCGACGGCTGGGCTTACGACATCGGCTTCGGCGGTCTCGACCACGTCATGGCGTCCGGGCTGGACATCAACGTGCTGGTGCTGGATAACGAGCTGTACGCCAATACCGGCGGACAGTCCTCCAAGGCCACGCCGACCGGCGCTTCCGTGCAGTTTGCCGCCGCGGGCAAGGGCACACCCAAGAAGGATCTGGGCATGATCCTTGCCAACTACGGCTATGTTTACGTCGCACAGGTCTGCCTCGGCGCCAATCCTGAGCACACCATCAAGGCGCTGAAGGAAGCGGCCGCGCACAAGGGCCCGTCCATCGTCATCGCCTACGCGCCCTGCATCAACCACGGTATCAGCAAGGGCATGGCTCACACGATGGAAGAGGGCAAGGCGGCGGTGGAATGCGGCTTCTGGCCGCTCTATCGCTATAACCCCGAGCTGGAGGATGAGGGCAAGAACCCCTTCGTGCTCGACTCGGCCGAGCCCAATGGCAAGCTGCGCGAGTACATGATGGGCGAAAATCGCTTTGCCACCCTGACGCGCACCTTCCCCGAGCGGGCCGAGCAGCTCTTCGCCGATGCGGAGAAATTTACCGAGCGCCGCTACGCCAAGTATAAGAAGCTGGCGGAGCAGTAATTCATCAGTCGAGGGGCCGGGACAGGGGCAGCGCCCTTGTCCCGGCTCTTTTGAATTTGCAGGACAGGGAGGTGATAGCCTTGGATATCGAACGCGCGCGTGCCGATCTGGCTGAGCGATTTCCCCAGTGGGCGGAGCGCATCCGCATGCTGAACTTTGTGGACGCCGTCGGGATCGGCCCGGCGGACAACGACGGTCGCACGATCTATTATAACGACCGTATCCTGAGCTATTACACCCGCGAGACGCAGTGCTTTTACATGGCGCAGCAGCTTCTGCACATTCAACTGGCGCACCACGCGCGCGGCGCAGGCCGCGATCGGCGGCTTTGGAAACGCGCGAGCGACGCCGTGGTGAACGCGATGCTGCGCGCCGACGGCTTTGTACTGCCCGGCGATCTGCCGATCCAGCCGGAGGCTGAGGGGCAGAGCGCGGAGGCGCTCTATGCGCTGTGGCTGGCGGACGTGGACGAGGACGGGCAGGCGGAGGCCGAGGAGGAGCTTGTCTCCGAGCCGCAGCCCGACAAAAGCCAAAAAGCCGGCGGCGAGAGCGCGGCCCATGAGCGGGAGATGGAAGACCCGGGCATCGCCGCGGCGGTCGCGGGACTCTATGAGATGCTCGAGCCGACGCTGCAGGTGGATTTTGACTGGTTTCCCGGCAGCAGCATCCGCAAGGGGGTGCTTGGCTATGAGTTTTGCCCATATCCCGTCGCCCGCGCCGAGATCCTGCTGGATACCAGCGCTTCGGTGGACGAGGCGCTGCTGCGAAGCTTTGTGCGCGGCGTCAAGGCGCTGATGCGCGAGGACGCCGTGGTGCGCGTCGGCTGCTTCGACACGCGGTTTTACGGCTTTCAGGATATCCACGGTGAGGAGGATGTTCAGGCGCTCTCGCTGGAGGGCTCCGGCGGCACGGATTTCCACGCGGCGATCGAGGCTTTCACGGGCGACGCGGAAAACCAGATTATTTTCACCGACGGCTATGCCGAGATGCCCGAGCAGTTTTGCGACGCGGTCTGGGTCGTCTACGGCGGCACGACCATCCATCCCAAGGGCGGGCGCGTGATCTACGTCAAACCGAGCGAGGAGAAAGAGAAGCATGAGATCGATTTTCTTATCACCTGAACAGGTCTTCGGACGGAGAATCCCGGTGCTGGACATGGTGGGCGCGGCAGCGCCTGCGACGGATCTGGCGCTGCTGACTGCGCCGGACGACGGCTTTTTGACCGACGGCGTCGGCATCAACTACTATCTGGGCGAGGGCGCCTGCGTCGACCGTTTCGGGCGGGAGAACGCCTGCGCGGTGTGCGCGGTGCGCCCGGCGCTGCTGCTCGACAAGGGCGAGGAGAAAATGCTTATGCGCCGGCGCGAGGACGGCGGCGTTGTGACCGTCGAGTACGGGCGCTATCCCGGCACGGTGCTGGATGCGACGCTGCGCGAGCTGGCTGCGCGGGACGCCGCGCGCGGCGCGCTGCAGGAGACCGGGCGCAGCGTTTTGATCGCGGGCGAGCCCCATCCGGTCTACCGTCTGGGCGCCAAGGAGATCGTCTGCGTCACGCTCGAGCAGGGCGGCGTGAACGGCTTTGTCCGTCTGTCTGACGGCAGCGTCGTCTCCGAGGGCGAGACCGCTTTCCTGGAAATGCGTCCCGTGCGCTGGCTCTACGACGAGGCAAACGGTATGCTGCTCAGCTGCCGCACGCTGTTTGCCGGCTTTTCGCGCGAGGCGGCGGCCGCCTATCTGGCGGAGGATTTTCTCCGGGAACTCACCGAGAGTGCGGAGGAACGATTTTCCGGCGGCGGCTTTCTTTTGCGCGAGCACGACGAGCTTAGTCTCATCCGCGCTTACGTTGAGGCGGATATCCCGGTGTTTCTGCACGGCCTGTCCGGCGACGGCAAGAGCGATCGTGTGCGGCAGGTCGATCCGCAGGCGCTGGATATTGAGCTTGTCAATGAGACGCCCGAGACGATCAACGGGCGCGCTGTCTATAACGAGGAGCGCGACGCGATCGTTGACATCAAGCCCGTGTGGCTGGTCAAGCTCGAGCGCCTGTGCGAGGACGGGGAGGCCCACATTCTGTTTTTTGACGAGCTGACCAACGCGACCAAGCAGACCCAGTCGGTCATCTTCAAGATCGTTCTGGAGCGCACGGTCAATAACCGCTGGCCCTTGCCGAAAAACGCGCGCATCGTCGCCGCCGGCAACGACCGCAGCGAGTCGAGCGCCGCGCACGATCTGGCGCTGCCGCTCTTCAGCCGCTTTGCGCATCTGTATATCCGCACGACGGTGGAAAACTGGATGCCATGGGCGGTGGAAAAGCGCATCAATCCCTATGTGATGGAGTTTCTGGCCAACAACGACCTCTATCTGCGTACGCCCTACACCGGTACGGAGGGCAACGCCGATCCCCGGCGCTGGGAGATGGTCTCCAAGGCGCTGGATCACTCCGGCAACGACTTCTCTCTGCTCGCGCCGATCGTCGGCCACGAGGCGGCGGACGCCTTTATCCGCTTCTTCCGCGCCCAGCAGCAGATCGCCTCGCTGGGAGAGTACAGCGACGAGGAGCTTGCGCGCTTCAGCGTGGCGCGGCGCTATCAGCTGGCGCAGCAGTGCCTGTATCTTTCCTCTGCGCGCGCGGAGGAGGCCAGAGCTCTGGTCGAGCGCCTCGGCGCGGAGTATCTCGCCTGGTACGAATACATGCTCTCGCGCAAGGCGGGGCTGGAGGGATAAGATAGGAATAAAACGATAGGGCGTGTTGCAAAATATAAATTTCAAAAAAGTATTTGCGAGAAAAGTTACTGGGAACTGCCAAAATCGGCGGTTCCCAGTAACTATATTGAGATATTCTTTTGTGACTTTAGCCCCAAAAGCGCATTTTGCAACACGCCCTCTCATTTCTCCGTGGTTTTATTTCGCGCTTGCGGCGCGAGGCAGCGCGGTCGGACATTTTTTTGACGAACGATTGAATTTATAGCAGATAATTATTGACAAACAATAATTATCTGCTATAATCATTATTGTAAAACAATAATTCGATGGGGTGGAGCAATGAAGAGAAAAACGATGATCTTTTGGCTGGTGGCGGAGGCGGTATCTTTGACCGGCTTGACGCTGCTGGCAAGAAATTACACGGCGCTGTTTTCCTCGGCGCTGGGCTTTCCCTTTGAACAGGCGGCGGAGGGTCTGGCCGCGCTGTCACGGGCGGGACGCTGGGGAAACGCGCTGGCGGTCATGCTGTGGCTTGGTCTCGGCGCGATTCCGCTACTGCTCGCGCTGCGCCTGCCGCGCGGCAGGGAATATCGCCTGGAACGCTGGAGTCTTTGGCTGCTGACGGCGTTGCTTGTTTTCGCAATTTACGGCATGATGAACCCGCAGCGCTTCTGTCCGGACTGGCTGAGCGGCGACGCGGGACAGCACAGGATGATTAAGATCTGCTTTGCGCTGGCGGTCTGGGCGGGGATTGTCCTGACGCTGGTGCTGCGGCTGATTCGGCTGTTTTGCACGGGGACGAAGGAAGCCTTGCTTGCCTGGCTGCGTCCGCTGCTGTTTGCGCTCGCGCTGCTCTTTGCAGCGGCGGCAAGCGTTTCAGCGGTCAATGACGGCCTGCGGCTGCTTGATACGGCACAGTCAAGGCTTGATTGGGGCGTGGGTCTGCTGCTGGCGCTGTCTGCGCTGATCCCGGATCTGCTGGGGATTGCGGTCATCCTGCGTGCAATGGTGCTGCTGGAGATCGCCGGAGACGAGACGCGGGAGGGCGTATCGGACGCTGCCGAGAGGCTGAGCCGCGCCTGTGCGCTGGCGCTGGGCGTTTCGGCGGCGGCGACGCTATTTTCAAATCTGCTTCAGATGATGCTCTCGGCGCGCTTGTCCAATCTCTCCGTGCATACGGAGATCCCGGTCGTCAGCCTTGTGTTCTTTGCCGTGCTGCTGCTTATGTCACGGCTGCTGGTGGAAAACCGGCGCTTGCAAGACGACAACAGCCTGTTTATCTGAGTGGGACGGCCTATGGCGATTCGAGTGCATTTGGAAGAGGTGCTGAAAGCGCGCGGCATGACCTCGAAGGAGCTTTGCGGGAAGATCGGCATCACGGAGGCCAATCTCTCCATCCTGCGCAGCGGCAAGGCCAAGGGTATCCGCTTCGGCACCATCAATAAGATCTGCTGGCACCTGCAGTGTGACGTGGGCGACATTTTGAAATTTGACGGAGCTTTGGAGGAAGACGATGAAGAATAAAACAGGGATGATCGTGCTGTGCTTTGTACTGCTGGCTGGCTTTGTGCTTGGCGCGACAGGGCTGGTGCAGGCGGCCTCGGCTGCAGAAGCGGCCGGAAAGGATCGCCTGATCGGTGTGCTGATCACGTGCGATTACATTGACAGCTTTGACCACGAGCGATTTCTGGAAGAGAACATTGCGCGTCTGGCGCAGGGCAGGGAAGTGCCGGAGAGCAGGCTTTCGCGCTATTGGAACCGAATCTATGCCACGCTGATCGAGACAGAGACGGTCGACGAGGAGACGGGCGAGCGCATCCGCTCGGCAGAATATGTGTTTGAGGATCTGGACGGCATTCGCCTTTTTACCGCCTCCTTCGGTGAGGGCGAATACAAATACAAGAGCGTGATGGCTGACGACGCGGCGAGCGATGTAAAAGTCCATTACAATTATACAGACGGCGGCACGGACATTGAGCTGTGCGCGACCATTTATTTGGATGGCAGCCGGGAGCTGGAGCTGTATTTGGCGGGGAATTGCTTTTACTGTATCAATCCCGTGTATCTGGACTCCGACGGCAGCGTTTATGTAACGGCTGGAGATGGTTTTTTCCCGGGCGGCTCGTTTACGTACACCCTTTCAGAAACAACGTCGGTCAATGAGCACGGTGTAGAGTCAGAAACGAAAACAACAGTGGAGATCCAATTACTTTGGGCGCCTGTCTCAGAGCGCGTGTCGGTGCTGCAGTTTGACGAAAAAAACGAGCTGCTGGAGCGGAGCGAATACCTACCGGGACAGCTCCCGGAGCGCATGGAGCTGCTCGCTGGAACACAGTATGTGATTGTGGAAACGCAGACGCGGGACGCGGAGGGCGCGCCCGGCGTCGAGCGGACGCTGGTGCAGTGCGGCGAGGAAAGCCTTTCGGCTTTCTACGCGCGCGAGGACGGCTTCTGCGTCAAGCAAAGCTGCGCTCTTCAATGGTCGGGAGAGGAAGATGCGTGAAAACAGTCATGTCCTTTTCCGGCTAAATTGAAAACATCCCCGTTCTGGCGGACGGGGATGTTTTCAATTTAGCTTTGTTTTATGCGCCGGAAATCAGAGACAGCAGAAAACGGATGACAAAGCCGACCGCGGCAGCTGCCGGCAGAGAAAGAGCCAAAAGCGCGGCTATGGGCAGGCGCTTCTCTTTGGCGTTTGTGCGCTGAAAACGCAGCAGTCCGGAGGCGTGCAGAAAAACCATGATCACCGAGACGTAGGCGAATACCTGGCAATACAGATGAAGCGCCTCGGTCACGGGACTGCAGGAGCGAAGAGCGAACAGCTCGAGAATCGCCAGCACCGCCAGCGCGCAGACGCCGATCAGGCTTTCCTTTGCGATGCCTTTTAGAATGCTTGTTTTTTCCGCTTCGGCATAGTCGGACATTTTTTGCGCCACGCTGCTTTCTTCCGGGCCTGCGTCTTCTGTTTTTCTTTCTCCGTCAATGATATCCGAAATATTGACGTCGTACAGCTTGGCAATTTCCTGCAGCAGGCTTATATCAGGCAAGTTCGCGCCCGTTTCCCAGCGCGACACCGTGCGATTGGAGACGTTCAGGATTTCTGCCGCCTGCTCCTGTGTCAGCGCCTTTTCCTTTCGGAGCGCTTTCAAAAAGGCGCCGATTTTCATTTGATCCATGTCAGAACAAGTCCTTTCATCAGCAACGCTGCAATCTTCTTCCCGCATTTTACCCCGAAAAAGGAGGATTCGTCAATCAGAAAACTAAGTAAACGCTGATGAAAACGCCTTCGGCATCTTCCGGAAAATCTGCGCTTGCCGATTTAATCATTGTTTGCCTAACGGAAGAGGCTTCTTTTCTTGCCCGGATGGAGGGTTTGTGTTTGAAAGGAAACGTGGATCAGCCCTTAAAACAGCGAGCAAAACAAAGTGGGCAGCATGCTCCACCAGCTTGTGTCGTTATCTCCGGCGCCCTGATAGCCGAGCAGCCTGGCGCACACAACGCCCAGCATTGCCATGCATACGGATACGATAATCAGGATAATAATCTGTTTTAGTCCCAGCTTTTTCATAAATGGTTACCTCTTTTTAATCAATTCGTGTAACGAGTCGGTCTTTGGGGATGTTTCTTACAAGAACGCATGCGATAAGGATCATAAGTACGCCTATACCCAAAGAGAGAATGAGCGCCAGACCGGGGATAACGGTGTATTGGATCAACTTGGCGGATAGATTCCATATCGCCATATAAGGGACGATCTGAAGAAACGTTCCAATTAAGTTCATTTTGCTGAAGAACATAAAGGCGAGGGAAAGCAGAAACTGTAAACCGATGCATAAGACCGGGATCATCACAAAGGTCATGACGGCCGACAGACCGGTGAACAGCACACAATAGCCATAGGCGATTTTCAGAAAAACCAGATGGACGCCGATGTTTATCAGACTGTATAGCTCGCACAAGATGGCAATTGTCAGCATTTTTGCAAGCCAGAGCGTCACAGGCGGCAGACCCATGCTCAACATCATGTGAATCGTCTTGTTTTTCTTTTCTTCGTATATGAGACGGGTCACGAGAATAGCGCCAAGAAAAAGAATTGCCATCGCCGACAAATACATAAGATTACTGCCAAGCTGCCTGCGTAGCAAAAGCTCGTCTGAAAACAGAGCAAAAATTTGAGCTTCTGTGGCATAAATACAAAAATTGAAACAGATTACACCGCTTGGCAGAATCAGCTTTAATGATCTCAAACTGTCGACCAGCTCTTTTTTTATAATCGTTTGGATCACTCGGACGGTATCGGTCATCATTGCGCCCTCCTTTCCTGTATCATGTCCAGATAAATATCGCCAAGATCCTCGTGTTCCTGATACAAATCCTTATATCGAAGCTTCATGTTCTCGACGGTCTGTTTGAAATCGGCGTCAAGGCTGACTGCAAGGCTGATGGCGCATCCTGAAACCGTACAGTTCACAATGCCCTCCATGCCGCTGCATCTTTCCGCAAATTGTTTCGTGTCGCTGTCGTTGTCAAACAGAATGCGGTAACTGCGCTTCTGCGCAAAATTACGAAACTCGCTCATGCTGCAATCGGCAATCAAATGACCGTTTTTGATGATCACAAGCCTGCTGGCCAGTTGCCGGATATCATCCATCACATGAGAGGTCAGGATGATGGCGGGCTGCTTTTGCTCGTGGTATTCTCTGATCAGCTGAATGTATCTGCTTCGATTTTCGAGATCAATGCCGTCAAAAGGCTCGTCGAGAATCAGAAGCTCCGGCTGAAGCATCAGGGCTCTTACCAGACCCACCATCCGTTTCATGCCCTTTGACAACTGCCTGACTTCATGATTTTTGACCTCTTGGTAGTTCATTTGGTCAAATAGCTTTTTGATATATTCTTCGTCCAAGGCCTTTTGGCTGCCGAAAAGCTCTTTGTAGTAGTTTAAATTCTGTCTGACGGTCATCCTTTCGTATAAACCGTTGTCATCAAATAAAACGCTGATTTTTCCAAGAAGCTTTTGATATTCTGTATTAACGTCACAGCCCAAAAGCGTTACGGAGCCTGCGCTTGCCCGGATTAATCCCGTAATGATGTTGATGGTTGTTGTTTTTCCGGAACCGTTCGGCCCGAGGTAACCGACGATATCGCCTTTTTCTACCTCGAACGATATTTGCCTGAGGGCTGTTTTTTTTCCGTATCTTTTTTCGAGATTTTTTATTTCGATTGCGGCCATTTGAAATCACCTCTTTCACGGCCAGAATAGGGGATTGACCGATCAAAAAACAGGATACAAAGCGAGAACTGCCGTGAAATTGTGATAGACAAGGCTGTCCGGTGAGAAAGAATTCTTTCATCAAAACGTCTGGCGGGTGCGGGACGACCTGTGTTACAATTTTTTTGCGTCCGCATGCAACCTTTTGCCGTTCCCGATTGTATAGTAGGTGAAGGGACCTTCCAAGAAAAAGGAGTATATCATGAGACTGTCGGTTGACGAAGCCTTTGAAAAGTATGGCGACCGCCTCTTTGCCGCTGCGTTCAGCGTGTGCCGCAATCAAATGGATGCGGATGACGCGGTACAGGAGGCGCTGATCAAATACCATACACATGGACTTGACTACCTGAGCGAGACGCACGTCAAGGCCTGGCTTTTGCGGGTTGCCATCAATTGCGCGAAAAACACGGCATCTTCCTTCTGGCGAAAAAATACGGTCGTTTGGGAGGAGTACATGGATGAGCTTGTGTTTGAGGCGCCGGAGGACGGCGCGCTGTTTGACGCGGTGATGCGTCTCCCGCAAAAGTATCGCATCGCGATTCATCTGTTTTATTTCGAAGAATACGCGGTGCAGGAGATCGCACAGATCCTGCGGTGCCGGGAGGGCACGGTAAAAAGTCAGCTGAGCAGAGGAAGAAAGCTCCTGAAAAACATGCTGATGGAGGATTGGAACGATGACGAATAAAGAACGCTATCAACGAGCCTTTTCAACGCTTCATGCCTCCAACAATTCTGTGACGGAGGTAAACATGATGAAATTTGCAGGAAAAAAGAAAATCAACAAGCTTTTGGCAGCCTGTGCCGTTTTTGTGCTGGTGCTGGGCATGACGTCTATGGCCTATGCCGCGGATGTCGGCCACATTCAGCGTAACATCCAGCTTTGGATTCACGGCGATCAGACGAATGTTGTGATGGAGATCGAAGACGGCGCTTATTCCTACACCTACACGGACGAGGACGGGCAGCTTCAGCATCGCAGCGGCGGCGGTATGGTTTCTGGACCGGATGGACAGCTTCGTCCCGCTACGGAGGCAGAGATCATGGAGCACCTGAGCCAGCCGGAAGTGGTATGGAAAGAGGACGGCACGGTTTGGGTTTATTGTCAGGATCAGAAGGTCGAGATTACGGATCAGTTTGATGAGCATGGTGTTTGCTATGTGCAGGTCAAAGACAGCAAGGGCACACTCTTTATGACGATCAAAAGTGGCAGCGGATATTCCACCAGCCGCAACAGTTATCCGGATCCCAGATCCTTTAACTGACGGCGTAAAGCACACAGGCGGCAGTTGCCGCAGCTCAGACTGTAGACAAAGTACCCATAGGGAGTGCGAAAGCACTTTCTATGGGTACTTTGTTATGGTAGAATAGAGATGAAGGGGGCGAGGCGCATGATGACACGAGATGGAGGCAAGAACCGGGGCCAGATCGAGTTCAC
>JAFWVV010000024.1 GCA_017518225.1 Oscillospiraceae bacterium
GTGAACTCGATCTGGCCCCGGTTCTTGCCTCCATCTCGTGTCATCATGCGCCTCGCCCCCTTCATCTCTATTCTACCATAACAAAGTACCCATAGAAAGTGCTTTCGCACTCCCTATGGGTACTTTGTCTACAGTCTGAGCGCCTCCGCATGCGGAGGCGCGAAAAAGACTTTATGGCTCTGTCAATCAGCCGGCGAGGGTGAAGTCGGGGACTTCTTCAGCCAGCGTGGGACCGGTGATCTTGCCGGCAATGATATCGGCCTTGGCCTGCTCCACAACCGCGAGAACGTCCTCGGGGATGTGGGTGCGGGTCGGGGCGAGGTCAACGCCGTTGTTGGACAGGTCGTACAGGTGGACGCCGGGGGCAAACTTGCCTTCCTTGACGGCCTTGGAGATGTCCTGAGACGCAACGTCAACGCGCTTCATGGCGGAGGTGATGACGTGGTCGGGGGCGAGGTTGGACTGGTCGGTGTCAACGCCGATGGCCCAGATGCCTTCCTCGTTGCAGGCCTCGATGACGCCCATGCCGGTGCCACCGGCCGCGTGGTAGATGACGTCAGCGCCCTGGGTGATCATGTTCTTGGCCGCGGTGGCGCCGCCGGCGCTGTCACCAAAGGCGTTGGCGTTGTACTGCAGCACGGTGGCCTCGGGGCAGACCGTGTGCACGCCGGAGATGAAGCCGACGCCGAACTTGTTCATGGACGGGGAGACCGTGCCCTGCACATAGCCGACGGTCTTGCTCTCGGTCACGGAGCCGGCGACCAGGCCGACGAGATAGGAGGCCTGCTCCTGCGCGAACATCAGGCAGGCGACGTTCGGCAGATCGGCGCAGGTGTCATCGTCGATGATGGCGAACTTCTGATCGGGGTTGGCTTCCGCCGCGGCGCGGGTCGCGTCCGCCAGCATGTAGCCGACGCTGATGATCAGGTCGTAGCCTTCGTCAATGAAAGTGTTGATGTTGGTCTGGTAGTCTGCGTCAGTCTTGGACTCCAGATAGTTGACCTCAAAGCTGGGGTCTTCCTTGGCCAGCGCCTGCAGGCCTTCCCAGGAGGTCTGGTTGAAGGACTTGTCGTTGACGCCGCCGACGTCGGTGACCATGCCGATCTTGATCTTGGCGCCGCTGTTTCCGCCGTTGCCGCCGCAGGCAGCCAGGGCGAAGACCATGCACAGCGCGAGAACGAGTGCGAGAATCTTTTTCATGTTTTTTCCTCCATATCATTTTTTCATTTGCTGCGCGTGAGACAAGCCCACACGTGTACTCTATTATATCGCGGACGCTCTGCCAAGGCAAGGAAAATTTTTTGTTTTGTCAGGGAAAGCAAAAGACTTCCGGACGTGCGGAAGTCTTTTGCGGTTTTTTATTTGTATTTAACTTTTGGCCGGTAAAACTCGAAAATCACGGCGTCGCGCCCCTTTTCGTTGCGCGGCTCGTGCGAGGTCCAGCCTACGCGCATCGCGCCGAGCAGCTCGCTGATGCGTACCGCGAGCGGACGTGGGCCGATCTTGTAGGCGATAAACTGCGGGCGCCCGATGAAGTTCATCAGACAACGCTGCAGCAGAAAGGCGCGGAGAGGGCCGACGCTGCCGTCGCTGCCCTCGGTGGGGCTGGCCAGCTGGCCGCGCAGCAGGTCGCGCGCATGAAAGCGAAACCAGCCTACGATAAAGGGGTTAAAGCTCTCAATGCAGACCTCGCCCCGGTAATCCGACAAGAGCGCGTAGGTCTTTTCGCACAGCTCGCGGTTGCGCCGCCCGGTCTTGAGCTCCACGATCAGGGGCGTACGGCCGCGCACGGTGTTTAAGACCTCAGAAAACAGGGGAATGGTGTTCTCCGTGCCGCACAGGCGAAGCTGGCGCAGCTCGGCGAGCGTAAAATTCTCGACGCGCCCCGGAACGCCGCAGACGCGATCGAGCGTGTCGTCGTGAAATACGACCACCTTGCCGTCGCGTGTCAGCTGTACGTCCAGCTCCATACCGTAGCCCTCGCGGGCGGCGCGGGCAAAGGCGGGCAGCGAGTTTTCCGGAATGCGTTTATCGCGGCTGTGCAGGCCGCGGTGGGCAAAGTTCTGCCCGGCAAAGGGCGCGCGCTGCCGCCGGGTCGAGCGCCCCGGCGCGAGCAGAAAGAGCGGAATGCCGATTGCCGCCGCGCTGAAACCGAGCAGAAGCCCGGCTTTTTTGTTGTTGGAAGCGTTTTTCAAAGCCGTGTACCTCAATTCATAAGGAATTATATGCCAAACTGCGCCGGAATATCCGCGTCAGTCGTCCGCGCCGAGCGCCTCGAGCCCGGTGACGTTGGCGACCTTGCCGGCCTTGATGTTTTTCACCAGCGAGGTGAAGACCGTGCAGCTCAAAAGCGTCAGAATGCAGGCGTAGACCGGCAGCGCGCGCCAGGCCATCGCGGCCTTCAGCACGAGACCGAGCAGCACGGGGGTCACCGTCTGTGCGGACATGCTGGCCGCGTAGTAGTAGCCGGTGAATTTGCCGATCTTCTTCGACGAGCAGAGCTCGACGACCATCGGGAAGGAGCAGTTGTGCACCAGCGCCATGCCGAAGCCTTTCAAAATCCAGACGACGTAGAGCAGAACCGGGAAGCTGAACTCACCGTGCTCGGCGTTGGCCATCACGAGATTGGTCGGGCGCACAAAGCACATGAGGATCAACCCGGTGAAGGTGATCATCAGCCCGCTGGAGATTGTCCATTTGCGTCCGATCTTTTCGGCGATGCCGCCGGCAATGGCAAAGCCGAGGACGGAGGCGAGACCGCCGAGGATCGTCAGAATCATCGTGGCGCTGGAAACGGATTTCAGATAGTAAATGACGTAATTGCCGATGTACGTGCCGAGCGCGTTGTCGCTCATGAACCAGAGAAATTCCGCGCCGAGGATCGCCAGCAGCATATTGCGGTTGGCTTTCGACATGGGCTTATCGTCGTCGATCGGGGTCTCCACGGCGGCGAGCTGCTCGCCCAGCGCCAGCTCGTCCTTGAGCTGTTCGGCCAGCTCGTTTTCACGGATGGTTTTGAACAGCACCAGCGCCGAGATCACCATCAGCACGGAGGCGATGATAAAGGGAAGCTCAATCGTCCAGAGATTGCGCTCGGCCAGCGGGGCGTTGATGTAGTCGGACAGCTTCATCAGCTTGAAAATGCCCATCACCGTGGCAAAAGCGCCGCCAAAATAGCCCATGATGTTGATGATGCCGTTGGCCTTGGCGCGCAGGGGCTTGGGGGTGATGTCCGGCATCAGCGCGACGGCGGGGTTGCGGTACATCATCATGAAAATCAGCACGATCGCCATCATTGCAACCATGCCGGCGATGTTGTTATAGTGGAAAAACAGCGGGATAAAGGGAAAGGCGACGGCGGAAACAAAGGTTCCGACGAGGATGTAGGGCATGCGCTTGCCGATGGGCGTCTTCGTCCGGTCGGAGAGGCTGCCGAAGATCGGCAGCAGAAGCAGCGCGGCAAGATTGTCGCAGGCCATGATGATACCGACGATCCACTGCACCTCAAGGATTTTATCCGGCGCGCTGGCTTTCAGCTCCGCAGAGGTATAGCCGTAAAAGGTTTTGGCAAAAATGTCGGTCAAAAAGGTGGGGCACCAGGAGTCGTAGACCTGCCAGAGCAGCAAAATGCCGAAAAAGGCAAAGCCGATCAGCGCGGTGCGCCGGACGTTGAGCTTCAGCCCGGTTTCGGGCGCGTTTGTTTTACTCATGTTCAATCTTCCTTTCTTGTTTATCACACTCGGGCATCAGCTCGCCGGACATGATGCGCAGGATCTCGTCGAACTTCTGCACGTCCTCCGGCGGGATGCGCGCCTCGATGCGCTGCATGACGGTCTGCTCATAGCTCGAGAGCAAACCGCGGTAACGGAGATATTTTTCCGTCAGCATGAGATGGTATTCGCGCCGGTCTTCCTGCGAGTTTTCGCGCTCCAGATAACCCTTGCGCATCAGGCAGTTGACCTTATAGGTGGCGTTGGACTGGGAGATGTTCAAAAAGTCTGCAAACTGTCCGATGGTCGGGCGGTCAAGCATGGCAATGACCTCCAGGGAAAAGGCTTCCATCGCGCTCAAAGAGCCCTCACGCTCGCGCACAACCTCGAAGATCCGGCGGTAAAACTGCAGCTTGAATTTGTCGTAGACCTCACTGAAGCTTTTTTCAATCATAAACAGCACTCCTTCTATGCTTTTCAGGGGAGGTTCTTTTCACAAACAGTTCAGATATTTGTATTTTACTCCACCTGATGGAATTTGTAAATCGCAAGCGGGGAAAATCTTTTGATTTTGCGAAAAAAACAGGCAAAAAACATAAAAACACCCTTGCAATTTCCCTTGTTCCCTGCTATACTGTCAAGGCATTTCGCACGGAAGCGGATCCTGCGCCCCCGTGGCCGCCTGCGGCGGCTGGGCGTTCGTCGAAGCTTTCGGAGGGAAAAAAACAAAAAAACGGAGGAAAACCAAATGTCAGTCGTATCCATGAAGCAGCTGCTGGAAGCCGGTGTCCACTTCGGTCACCAGACCCGCCGCTGGAACCCCAAGATGGCCGAGTATATCTACTGCGAGCGCAACGGCATCTACATCATCGACCTGCAGAAGACCGTCAAGAAGCTGGAAGAGGCCTATAACTTCGTCCGCGAGCTGAGCGCCAACGGCGGCAGCATCCTCTTCGTCGGCACCAAGAAGCAGGCCACCGACGCCGTCAAGGAAGAGGCCGAGCGCGTCGGCATGTACTTCGTCAACGCCCGCTGGCTGGGCGGTATGCTCACCAACTTCAAGACCATGCGCACCCGCATCGACCGGCTGCAGCAGCTCCGCAAGATGCAGGAGGACGGCACCTTCGACATGCTGCCCAAGAAGGAAGTCA
>JAFWVV010000025.1 GCA_017518225.1 Oscillospiraceae bacterium
CTGGCTCAGCTGAAGAAGATGCAGGAAGACGGCACCTTCGACATGCTGCCCAAGAAGGAAGTCATGAAGCACATGGGCGAGATGGAGAAGCTCGAGAAGTATCTCGGCGGTGTGAAGGACATGAAGAAGCTGCCCGCGGCGCTCTTCGTCGTCGATCCCCGCAAGGAGCACAACGCCATCGCCGAGGCCCGCAAGCTGCACATCCCCATTGTCGCCATCGTTGACACCAACTGCGATCCCGACGAGGTCGATTACGTCATTCCCGCCAACGATGACGCCATCCGCGCCATCCGTCTGATCGCCGCCACCATGGCCAACGCCGTGCAGGAAGGCCGTCAGGGCGAGGACGCCATGGTCGAGGAGGCCGCCGAGGCCGCTGCCGAGACCGTCGAAGCGCCCGTCGAGGAATAATCTGTATTTACAAAAGGGGCGCGCAACGCCCCTTTTCTTAAATCAATATCAGGAGGAATTATCTATGGCATTCACCGCTCAGGATGTGAAAACACTCCGCGAGATGACCAATGTCGGTATGATGGACTGCAAGAAGGCGCTCGAGGCGACCGACGGCGATATGGACAAGGCCGTTGACTGGCTGCGCGAAAAGGGTCTGGCCAAGGCCGCCAAGAAGGCCGGCCGCATCGCGGCCGAGGGCATGGCTTACGCCTACGTCTGCAAGAGCTGCGGCACCGGCGTCGTCGTCGAGGTCAACTGCGAGACCGACTTCTGCGCCAAGAGCGAAGCGTTCGTTCAGTTCGTCAAGGACATCGCCAAGGTCGTCATGTCCGAGGATCCCGCCGACGTCGAGGCGCTGCTCAATTGCAAGTACCCCGGCAGCGAGCACACCGTCGCCGAAACCCTGCCCGAGAAGGTCATGTCCATCGGCGAGAACCTGCAGATCCGCCGCTTCGCCCGCTTCCCGAAGCCCGTCAACGTGGCCTACGTTCACGCCGGCGGCGCCCGCGGCGTGCTGGTGAACCTGGCTGTTGAGGGCGACATCGACGTCACCGAGATCGGCAAGAACGTCGCCATGCAGATCGCTGCGATGAGCCCGAAGTACTGGGACAAGAGCCTCGTGCCCCAGGCCGATATCGACCACGAGCTGGAAGTCCAGATCGCGCTGATGAACAACGACCCGAAGATGGCCGCGAAGCCTGCCGAGATCAAGGAAAAGATTGCCGCCGGCAAGATCAACGCCTACTACAAGGAAAACTGCCTGCTGCAGCAGGATTTCGTCCGCACCGACCTGTTCCAGGGCTCCGTCGAGGGCTATATCGCCGACGCTGCCAAGAAGCTGGGCGGCGCTGTGAAGTTCGTCGACGCCGTGCACTTCATCAAGGGCGAGGGCATCGAGAAGAAGCAGGAAGACTTCGCCGCCGAGGTCGCCGCGCAGATGAACATGGGCAAGTAAGCCCCTGCGCCATCAAATAAATAGTCAAACCGGATCCTTCGGGATCCGGTTTTTTCACAAATTATTTTCCACAAATCCCCTTGACAGGAAGATATTGTTGTGATATCATTTTGATATCACAACAAACAAGGAGGAAATGATTGTGAAAGAGATCGTATTAAACAACAAGAAAAACGGCCTGGCGATGCTGCTGCTCTTTGTGCTGCTGTATCTTTGCGCGATTGCGCTGTTTGTTCTTGGCATCATCGGGCTTGAGCAGGCTGCCGCCGTGCATGTTGACGACATTTTGTATCGCACTTATGCGCAGTCCCTTGCCCGCGCACTGTTGTTTTTCATCCCCGGCGCGCTCTGGCTGGCGATCGGCTGGATCCCGTTTTGCGGGCTGAAGGTGCTCAAGCCGCAGGAGGCGCTGGTGCTGACGCTCTTCGGCAAGTACATCGGCACGCTGAAGGAGGACGGCTTCTACTTTGTCAATCCCTTCTGCGCGGCGGTCAACCCCGCGGCCAAGACCAAGCTCAACCAGTCCGGCGATGTGGACGGCGGCAACAGCGGCGCCAACGCTGCGCTGAGCGTGCTGGTCTCCGGTCAGGCGGCTGCGGTGACATCGGAGATGCCCAGCAAGAAGATCTCGCTGAAGGCGATGACCCTCTCCAACTCCCGCCAGAAGATCAACGACTGCCTCGGCAACCCCGTCGAGATCGGCATCGCGGTCATCTGGCGCGTGGTGGACACCGCCAAGGCGGTTTTCAACGTGGATAACTACAAGGAATACCTCTCCCTGCAGTGCGACAGCGCCCTGCGCGACATCGTGCGCATCTATCCCTACGACGTGGCGCCCGGCGTGGACACCACCGGCGACGGCATTGCCGACGAGGGCAGCCTGCGCGGCTCGAGCGAGCTGGTCGCCGCGCGCATCCGCGACGAGATCCAGCGCAAGGTCGCCGAGGCCGGCATGGAGATCGTCGAGGCGCGCATCACCTATCTGGCCTATGCGCCGGAGATCGCGGCGGTCATGCTGCAGCGTCAGCAGGCCAGCGCCATCATCGACGCGCGCAAGATGATCGTAGACGGCGCGGTCGGCATGGTCGAGATGGCTCTCGAGCGTCTGAGCGAAAACAACACCGTGCAGCTTGACGAGGAGCGCAAGGCGGCCATGGTCTCGAACCTGCTGGTCGTCCTCTGCGGCAACCGCGACGCGCAGCCCGTCGTCAACTCCGGCAGCCTGTATTAAAACGCCATGGCCGAGAAAAAACAGGTGCCGCTGCGTCTGAACGCCAAGCTCTATGACGCGCTCGCCGCCTGGGCGGAGGACGATTTTCGTTCTCTCAACGGCCAGATCGAGTATCTGCTGACCGAGTGCGTCAGGCAGCGAAAGAAAAACGGCAAATACGTGGGCGAGGAGATCGACGTCCCGCCCGAGCTGGATATCAAATAAGGGGGGCGCGCCATGAGAATTCCCACACGCGCCGAGGTGGACGCCTTTTGCGGCAGCCCGACGACGCTTTACCAGCGCGTCGCAGGCGTCGCCGCGCCGGTGCTGCTGCTCGGCACCATCGTCTATCTCCTGCTGCGCCTGCCCCATTTGCCCGCGCAGATCCCCAGCCACTATAACGCCGCCGGTGAGATTGACGGCTACAGCGGCCGCGGCAGCCTGCTCGTCATGCCGGTCATCGGGCTCGTCACCGTGGCGGTGATCGCGGTGACCGCGCGTTTCCCGAAAAGCTGGAACACCGGCGTGCGCCTCACGGCGATCAACCGTGTGCGCGTCTATCGCCTCATGCGCGATCTGATGGCGGAACTGCGCCTCGCGATTGCGCTGATGTTCGGCGGCTTTGCCATCTATCATAGCACCCTGCCGCAGCATTTTTCCGGGGGCGTCACGGCGGCGATGTTTCTGCTGCCTGCCATTCCCCTTGCGCGGTATTATATCCGTCTGCGGCGCGCCAGATGACAGGAGGCAAGCATGAAAAAAACGCTTTTACAGGAGGCAAGCATGAAAGAAAAAACGTTATTCAAGTACTTGTTCTGGGCCTTCGCCCTGTCCTGGGCGCTGCAGATCCCGGCCTCGCTGCTGGCGCGGCAGGGGCATGCGCTGGCCTTTCAGGGGCTGACCGCGCTGACGATGTTTGCACCCTTTGCCGCGCTGCTGCTGGCAAGGGTTCCGCTCGGCTCGCTCGGCTGGAGGCTGAATCTGCGCAGAAATATTCTCCGCTATCTTGCCGCATGGCTGGCGCCGCTTGTCCTAACAGTCCTCGGGGCGGCGCTGTATTTTCTGCTCTTTCCCGCGCGCTTTGACGGCTCCGGAGCGAGCCTTCTCTCCGCGCTGCCGGAAAACTCGTGGCGTGAATTGGAGAAGCTGGGGATCTCTCCGACCTCTCTCATCGGCGTCCAGTTTGTCGCCGCGATCAGCTATGCGCCCCTGCTCAACACATTTTTGGCGCTCGGCGAAGAGACGGGCTGGCGCGGCTTTCTTTACCCCCGGCTGAAGGAGCGCTTCGGCGTTGCGCGCGGGCGTCTGCTCGGCGGCGTGATCTGGGGCGTCTGGCACTGGCCGCTGATGATTCTGGCCGGCTATGAGTACGGCCTTGCCTACTGGGGTGCGCCGCTGCTCGGACCGCCGCTGTTTTGCATCTTTACGATCTCCTGCGGCGTATTGCTCGACTGGCTGTACGAGAAAACCGGCAGCGTCTGGGCGCCCTCGCTCGCGCACGGCGCGGTCAACGCCGCCGCCGGCTTGCCCATGCTGTTTCTCGTCCCGGCCTATGCCGACCGGCTCACGCTCGGCCCGGCTCCGATCGGCGTGATCGGCGGGGCGCCGCTCTTGCTGCTGGCGGCCCTCGTCCTGTTCAAGGGGCGCGGCGAACAGCGGGCCGAATGACCTTGAATTTGCGCGCCGACCGTGTTAAGATGCTGCGGTCGGCGCGATTTAGGAAAATGCAAAGGAGTGCTATTCGCTTATGCTCACCATCGACCATCTCACAAAGACCTACGGCGACAAAAAGGCCGTGGACGATCTGACGCTGCACATCGCCCCGGGCGAGATCTACGGTTTTATCGGCCACAACGGCGCGGGCAAGACCACCACGCTCAAGGCCTGCGCGGGCATTTTGCCCTTTGACGCGGGCGAGATCCGCGTCGCGGGCGTCGACATGAAGACCCGCCCGCTGGACGGCAAGCGCCTGCTCGCCTATCTGCCCGACAATCCCGATCTCTACGATTATCTCTCCGGCATCCAGTATCTGAACTTCATTGCGGACGTCTTCGGCGTCGACAAGGACACGCGCGCCGAGCGCATCCGAGAGCTGGCCGACCGTTTTTCGCTGACAGAGGATCTCGCCCAGCCGATCTCCGCCTATTCCCACGGCATGAAGCAGAAGCTTGCGATGATCTCTGCCTGGCTGCACGAGCCGAAGCTGATTATGATGGATGAGCCCTTTGTCGGGCTCGACCCCATAGCCAGTCACCTGCTCAAGGAGATGATGCGTCAGCACTGTGACCGCGGCGGCGCGATCTTTTTCTCCACGCACGTGCTGGAGGTCGCGGAGAAGCTTTGCGACAAGGTGGCGATCATCCGTCAGGGAAAGCTCGTCGCCAGCGGCACGATGGACGAGGTCAAGGGTAATGCCTCGCTGGAGGACGTGTTCCTGGAACTGGAGGAGAACCATGACGCTTAAGGCTCTTCTTCGCATCCGCCTGCAGGGCTTTCTGCACACGCTCACCGGCGGGGGCCGCAAAAAGCAAAAGCGCGGCCCGCTGCAGATCATCGGCTTTGGACTGCTGATGCTCTATTCCTACGGCTTCTTCGGCTTTTTTTTCTGGCATGTGTTTGAGGTTCTGGCGCCGGCCTTTCAGGCCTTGAGGCTCGGCTGGCTGTATTTCGCCTTCGTCGCGCTCCTGGGCTTCGGGCTGATGCTCGTCGGCAGCACCTTTGCTGCGAAGACCCAGCTTTTTGAGGCCAAGGACAACGACCTGCTGATGAGCATGCCGATCCCGCCGGGACAGATTTTGCTCAGCCGGATGCTGATGCTCTGGCTGATCAATATGCTGATGATGCTGGTTGTGAGTGTGCCCGGCTTTGTAATCTGGCTGCGCAGCGGCGCGGCGGACGGCTGGATGATCGGCAGCTTTATCCTGCTCTTCTGGCTGCTGCTGCCGCTTCTGGCGCTGATGGTGTCGGCGCTGTTTGGCTGGCTGCTGCATCGGATCTCCGCGCGCATGCGCAGCAAATCGCTTGTGACCGTGCTGTTTTCTCTCGTTTTTATGGGGGCGTATTTCTATCTGGTCTCCGGCTTGAACGTCTGGCTTGAGCGTCTGGCGGAGGATCCCGGCGCGCTGGCCGGCGCGCTCGGCCGCGCCGCGCCGCTGGCCTGGATCGGTCACGCGGTGGCCGATCACGACGCGCCGGCGCTCGCGGGGCTGACGCTCGGTATCGCGGCGATCTTCATGTCGGGCTGGCTGGCTCTCTCCGCGGGCTTTATCCGCGCCGCCACCGATCAGCGCGGCGCTGCCAAACGGGTCTACCGGGAAAAAAGCGTCGAGGCGCTCTCCCTGCGCCGCGCGCTGCTGCAGCGCGAGTGGCGGCATTT
Organism: Oscillospiraceae bacterium; assembly: GCA_017518225.1. Lineage (GTDB taxonomy): Bacteria > Bacillota > Clostridia > Oscillospirales > Oscillospiraceae > Limivicinus. The sequence goes on from JAFWVV010000025.1 coordinate 5,995, forward strand.
TGCCGCGTGTCCCGCCTATATTCTCAACGGCGCGCTCGGCGCGCTTGTGATGCCCGTCGCCGCCGTCGCGCTCTATCTCAAGGGCGGCGCGCTGATCGCGGAGCTGTCAGAGCTGTCCGGCGCGCAGGAGTCGCTGCCCTGGATCGTGATGCTCGGAACGTGCTTTATGATTTCGACCACACAACTGACCGCCCCCTCGATCTCGCTCGAGGGCAAGAGTCTGTGGCTGCTGCAGTCGCTGCCGGTCGCGCCGCGCGAGGTGCTGCGCGCCAAGCTCCGTTTGCATCTGCTGATCACGCTGCCCGGGGTGCTGCTAATGGCGCTGGCGGCGGTGCTGGTCTTTCGGCCGGAGCCGATGATGGGCGCGGCGCTCTTCGCGATCCCCACGGCCTTTACGGTCTTCATGGCGCTGCTGGGGCTGTTTGAAAATCTCCGCCACCCGCATCTGGACTGGATCAACGAGACGCAGGCCGTCAAAAGCGGCGCGAGCGTCATGCTGTCAGTACTCATCAGCTACGGTCTGATAATTCTGGCCGGACTGCTCTTCGGCTTTTTAGGCGCCGTGATCGGTCGGCAAGTGCTGGCGCTTGGCGTCCTCGCCCTGCTGGCGCTGCTGATCGGGCTGCTCTGGCGCTGGCTGTACACGCGCGGAGAACGGCTGTTTGCGGAATTATAAAGACAGACCCGGAACCGTGCGAAAAAACCGCGACGGCGGGAGGTTTTCCCTCTGTCGCGGTTTTTTTCAAGTTTCTTTGAAAAAGTATTGACAAAGGGAAAAGGATTTGTTATACTTACCAAGCCGTGGCCGAGTGGTTCAGTCGGTTAGAACGCCGGCCTGTCACGCCGGAGGTCGAGGGTTCAAGTCCCTTCTCGGTCGCCACTCATGCCCCTTTTTCAAAAAGGGGCATGAACTTTGCTGATATAGCTCAGCAGGTAGAGCGCATCCTTGGTAAGGATGAGGTCCCCGGTTCGAATCCGGGTATCAGCTCCAAACAAAAAGTGCCAGCTCATCAGAGCTGGCATTTTTGTTGTTTGAAGACGCTTTGCGCCGCGCGGCTTATACGATCCACCAATAAAACTCTTCATTTTTTACCGGCAAGAATCGCGCCATGCATCGTTGGCGGCCTTGGGCATATTTTACCATTATGCCCAAGGCCGCCGCCTCGCCTGACACGATTCTGACTCGGTAAAATTCTAAAGCTTTTTGTCGATGAATCGTATTAAAACGCAGCCCCGGGAGAGATCCCGGGGCTCAGACTGTAGACAAAGTACCCATAGGGAGTGCGAAAGCACTTTCTATGGGTACTTTGTTATGGTAGAATAGAGATGAAGGGGGCGAGGCGCATGATGACACGAGATGGAGGCAAGAACCGGGGCCAGATCGAGTTCAC
>JAFWVV010000026.1 GCA_017518225.1 Oscillospiraceae bacterium
ACTCGATCTGGCCCCGGTTCTTGCCTCCATCTCGTGTCATCATGCGCCTCGCCCCCTTCATCTCTATTCTACCATAACAAAGTACCCATAGAAAGTGCTTTCGCACTCCCTATGGGTACTTTGTCTACAGTCTGACAGCCGCCCGCAGGGGCGGCTGTCTCTTTGGGCTTATTCCCTCACCACGTAGGAAAACAGATCGAAGCGCGTGAGACCGAGTTTTTTCAAGTGATCGACGCTGCGCGCCTGGTGCGCCGGGGTGTTGTAGCCAGGGATCAGCGGCACGCGAACGAGGATCCGTTCCGGCGCCACGAGCGAACACAGCAGGCGCAGATTTTCCCACATCAGGTTGCCATCGCCGCCCGTGTAGGCGCGATAGACCGCCTCGTCGGTGTCTTTGCAGTCGACGATGAATTCATCGACGGCCCCGGCGGCAGTACGCACGAGAGCGGGAGAGACGGCCAGGCTGGTCTCCGCGCGGATCATCCATTCCTCCGGGCAGAGCGCCCGGAAGCGGCGGATAAAAACCGCGTACAGCAGCGCCTCGCCGCCGCCGAAGGTCACGCCGCCGCCCGTCGCGCGAAAATACAGATCGTCGATCTTGACGCGATCAAAGAGCTCCTCGGCACTGATCATTTCCGCGCTTGCCTCGTCCAGCAGTTTTTTGTTGATGCACCAACGGCAGCGCAGCGGACAACCGGCGCCGCCGACAAGGGTGTTGACGCCTGCGCCGTCAATGCCCATGCGCAGGCGGGCGATCGACAGTAGGGGATAGCGCGGCGCGCCCATGTTATTCTTCCGGCTGGTCCAGTATCTCCCCGGTCTCCGGGAAATACTGGATATCGCCGTCGAGCTCCGTCTCCGGATTGGAGATCTCGCCGTCGAGCCTCTCGGGATCGTAGCTCATCATCCCCTGAATATCGTCCTCAATGGGCAGCTTCTCGCGCAGCGCGGGGAAAAGCTCCACAACGTCGGCGCGGGTACAGGCGGAATTTGTGACGACGAGCCCGGCGCACAGCGCGGCGACGCTCACACGCTTACCGATGCTTTTCCTGCCCTCCAGCTTTCGCTCCAGCTCGCGCAGCTCCGCTTCGCAGCGCGGGCAGGTGCCGCGGCAGTCGCCCCGGTGGGTGCATTCCCTTGTTACGTAAGGGATATCGTTTTCCTCCGCGATGCGACGGCGAATCTCCTTGAGCATTCTGCATTTTTCTTTGCCCAGCATAGCAAACCCTCCTTTGCTCGGTTATTTGCTTGGACGGAGCAACGTGGTTTTTGTTCCCTGTTAAAGAAAAAACTTTGCTTGCATGTTTTCTATATTTTGGTAAAATATATTTATATTACCGAAATTAGAGGTGTAAGCCATGTTAAAACCGGAGGAAATCCGCTCGGCGCAGTTTATCGACGTATTCTTTCCCGTGGTCGACGGGGTGGTGCAGACGGTGCACAACTACGCGCTGAACATGAACCGGCGCTCCTATTCCTGCGTGGTCTGTCCGAAGGGGAAGGACGAGCATGACGATACGACGCTCGGCTACGAGGTCTTTCGCGAACCCTCGCTGACTTTTGCCAAGGCGGAATACGCGCTCGCTGCGCCAATTGACGCCAAAATCTACAAGGAACTGAAAAACCGGGATTGCAGCATCTTCCACGCGCACAGCCCCTTTAATTCCGGTGTCTTTGCCGCGATGATGGCGCGGCGCATGGAGATCCCCGTCGTGGCGACCTTCCATTCGAAATACTGGTCAGACGCCTATCAGTATACGCACAGCACGCTGGCGGCGGATTTGATGGCAAAATGGGTCGTGAATTTCTATCAGTCTTGCGACGCGGTCTGGGCCTGCTCGGAGGGTACGGCGGAGACCCTGCGCAGCTACGGCTATCAGGGAGAGATCACGATCATGACCAACGGCACGAACTTCAAAGCGCCGACAAATCCCGACGAGCTTCGCGCGCGGGCCAAGGCGGAGTTTCAGCTGCCGGAGGGCAAGAAGACCCTGCTGTTCGTCGGACATCAAATCTGGCAGAAAAACCTCAAGCTCGTGCTGGACAGCTTTCGGCTGCTGTGCGACGAGTCGGACGACTACCGGCTGGTCGTCGTAGGCACCGGGATTGCCGCGCAGGAGATCCGCGATTATGCCGCTTCTCTCGGCTTGAGCGAGGAGCAGGTGCGTTTTACCGGTGTGATCTCCGACCGCGATCTGCTCAGCGGCGTGTTTCTCAATGCGGATCTGTTTTTCTTCCCCTCGGTCTACGACAACACCCCGCTCGTCGTGCGCGAGGCGGCGGCGATGGGCGTACCGGCTCTGCTGACCAAGGGATCGAACGCGGCGGAGAGCGTGACGCCCGGCGTCAACGGCTTTGTCGCGGAGGAGGACGCGCAGGCGATGTGCGGCGAGATCCGGCGCATCTTTGCCACGGAGGGCTATGTCAGGGCCATCGGGCAAAAGGCAAAGGAGACCATTCCCATTCCCTGGGAGGAGCTCATTCCCCGCGTCTACGAGCAATACGCGCAGATCATCGAGCGCAAGCAGATCGAGCTGAAAAACCGGCCGAAAAAGATCTTGCCGCTGAAATAAGCAAAAATGCGCGCGCGTGATTGACAAATCGGATATTGCTGTCTATAATACCTGTATTGCAGAGAAAAGCAGGAGTACGCGTTTGTTTGGATCGCAGAGAGGAAGCGGAGGGTGCAAGCTTCTATCCGGCGGCGCGGAAGGTCGGCTTGGAGCATGCGGTGTGAAGAGATGTAGCGCCGCCGCCTCGCCCCCGTTAGCGGGCGCAAGAGTGCCGCACATGCGGACTTCAGGTGGTACCGCGGTTTGTTACGATCGCCCTGAGACTTGGTCTCAGGGCGACTTTTTTGATGAAAGGAGGCGGATAAAATGCAGTTTTACGCGGGTTTGGATAATACAGGCAGAACCAAGCGGAGGCTGCGGCCCGTCGAATGGAAGCAGGATGCAGGGAGAAAAGAAAAATCATTTGATATATGAGAGGGAATGCTATGAAAGAATTACCGAAGGTGTACGAGCCGCAGGCCGTGGAAAAGAAGATCTACGACATGTGGATGCAGGGCGGCTATTTTAAGGGCGTCATTGACCCGGAAAAGAAACCCTTTTCGATCGTCATGCCGCCGCCGAACGTGACGGGGCAGCTGCACATCGGGCACGCGCTCGACGCGACGCTGCAGGATATCGTCACGCGCTATAAGCGCATGCAGGGTTTTTCCACACTCTGGCTGCCCGGCGTCGATCACGCGGGCATCGCCACGCAGATCAAGGTGGAGCAGGTGCTGCGCGAGGAGGAGGGGAAGACCCGCTACGATCTCGGCCGCGAGAAGTTCCTCGAGCGCGTCTGGGACTGGAAAAAGCAGTACGGCGACCGCATCGTGGAGCAGCAAAAGCGCATGGGCGTCTCCTGCGACTGGGATCGCAGCCGCTTTACGATGGACGAGGTCTGCGCCCGCTCCGTGCGTGAGACCTTCTGCGATCTGTATGAAAAGGGCCTCATCTACAAGGGCAGCCGCATCATCAACTGGTGCCCGCACTGCCGCACGGCGCTGTCCGACGCCGAGGTGGAATACAAGGACGTGCCGGGCAATTTCTGGCACATCCGCTATCCCATTGAAAACTCCGACGAGGCGCTGATCGTCGCCACGACCCGCCCGGAGACCATGCTGGGCGACAGCGGCGTGGCGGTCAATCCCGCGGACGAGCGCTACACCCACCTCGTCGGCAAGCATGCGATCCTGCCGCTCGTCGGCCGCCGCCTGCCGATCGTGGCGGACGACTATGTGGAGCTCGGCTTCGGCACGGGCGCGGTGAAGATGACGCCCTGCCACGACCCCAACGACTACGAGGTCGGCCTGCGCCACGACCTGGAGCAGATCCAGGTCATCGACGAGGACGCGAAGATCTGTGACGGCGGCAAATACGACGGTATGGACCGCTTCGAGGCGAGAAAGGCCATCGTGGCGGACCTTGAGGAGCAGGGCTATCTCATCAAGACCGAGTCCTACAGCCATAACGTGGGCTGCTGCTACCGCTGCGGCAGCATCGTCGAGCCGCTGACAAGCCCCCAGTGGTTTGTGAGCATGAAGCCGCTGGCCAAGAAGGCCATTGAGGTCGTCAAGGACGGGCGCGTGCGCTTCGTGCCGGAGCGCTTCAGCAAGATCTATCTCAACTGGATGGAGAACGTGCACGACTGGTGCATCTCCCGCCAGCTCTGGTGGGGGCACCAGATCCCGGCCTGGACCTGCGCCGACTGCGGGCATATTACGGTCTCGCGCGAGGACGCCTGTGCCTGTGCGCGCTGCGGCAGCAAGAACATCCGCCGCGAGGAGGACGTGCTGGACACCTGGTTTTCCTCCGCGCTCTGGCCCTTCTCGACGATGGGCTGGCCGGAGAAGACGCCGGAGCTGGATTACTGGTATCCGACGACGGTGATGATTACGGGCTACGACATCATCTTCTTCTGGGTCTCGCGCATGATCTTCTCTGCAATGGAACAGATGGACGAGGTGCCCTTCCACACGGTGCTGATCCACGGTCTGGTGCGCGACAGCCAGGGGCGCAAGATGTCCAAGTCCCTCGGAAACGGCATCGACCCGCTGGAGATGCTGGAGAAGTACGGCGCCGACGCGCTGCGCTTTAACCTTATTACCGGCAACAGCCCCGGCAACGACATGCGCTTTTACGTGGAAAAGTGCGAAGCGATGCGCAATTTCTGCAACAAGCTCTGGAACGCCTCGCGCTTTGTGATGATGAATCTCTCCATTGACAAAAACGAGCTGCCCGACAAGCTGGAGATCGAGGACAAGTGGATCCTTTCCAAACTCAACGATCTCGCCAGGGAGGTCTGCGAGAACATGGACAGTTATGAGCTGGGCGTGGCCGCGGGCAAGATCTACGACTTCGTCTGGGACAGCTACTGCGACTGGTATATCGAGCTGACCAAGCCCCGTCTCAACGGCGAGGATGAGCAGAGCCGTCTCGGCGCGCAGAAGGTGCTGCTGTATGTGCTGACCGAGATTTTGAAGCTGGCGCATCCCTTTATGCCCTTCATCACGGAGGAAATCTGGCAGGCGTTGCCGCACGAGGGTGAGGCGCTGATGATAGAAGGCTATCCCGTCTTCTCCGAGGCGCTGCATTTTCCGGAGGACGAGCAGAGCTTTGAAATGGTGATGAACGCCATCAAGGCCGTGCGCGCCCGGCGCAGCGAGATGAACGTGCCGCCATCCCGCAAGACGCATCTGATCATTGCGAGCGACCGCAAGGCGGCCTTTGAGGCGGGCAGGAGCTACATTTGCAAGCTCGCCTATGCCGAAGAACTGTCTGTGCTGGACGCAGCGCCTGAGAACACCGAGGGCATGGTGTCTGTGGTCACCGACAACGCGCGGGTGTTCATTCCGCTGGCGGAGCTGGTGGATCTGGATGCCGAACGCGCTCGCATCGGCAAGGAGCTGGCCAATGCGGAAAAACAGCTTGCCGCGCAGATCGGCAAGCTCTCCAACGAGAACTTCGTTACCCGTGCGCCGGAGGCCGTCGTGCAGCTGGAGCGCGATAAGAAGGATAAGCTGGAGGCGCTGATCGAAAATCTGAAGGCGAGCCTGGCTTCTCTCGGCTGATTTGACAAAAAACGCAAAAGGCATACGATAGAATATCACTGCACAAATTCGTGCAGTGATATTTTTTATGGGGGAGTGATGGCATGAACATCAGCACTGCTTATGCCGCCGGGCGGCTCACGATCTTCTTGAGCGGCGAGCTGGATCAGCACGAGGCGCAGCAAACCAGCGCATTTATTTCGGAGCTTCTGGAGGAGTATATGCCCCGTGACTGTGTGCTGGATCTGTCCGGACTTGCCTTTATGGATTCCTCTGGAATCGCGGTGATTGTCCGGGCGAGTCGCCAGATGAAGCTGGTTGGAGGACGTTTGTGGGTGGAAAACCCGGGCAAGCAGGTGCTGCGGGTCATTGACGCCTCGGGGCTTGACCGGCTGGTGCCGGTGGAAAGCGGAAGAGTAGGAGGATTGGCATGAAAGAACGAAACTACATAAAGCTGGAGTTTCCGGGAAAGAGCAGCAACGAGGCCTTTGCGCGGGCTGCGGCGGCAGCCTTCGCCGCACAGCTTGATCCGACGATGGAAGAGCTGGGCGATATCAAGACCGCGGTCTCTGAGGCGGTGACGAACGCGATCGTTCACGCCTATCCGAATGAGATCGGAAAGGTCTCGATGCGGCTGCGGATTTTGGAGGAGGATATGCTCGAGGTCAGCGTCAAGGACTGGGGCTGCGGAATCGAAAGCGTCGAACAGGCGATGAAGCCGCTCTATACCACGGGCGGAGAAGAGCGCAGCGGGATGGGCTTTACCATCATGGGCAGTTTTATGGACACGCTGCGCGTGCGCTCGCGCCCGGGCAAGGGGACGACCGTTGTAATGCGCCGCAGGATCTGGAGACGCAAGGGCACGCAATGACGGACGAGATGCTTTCCGACATTCAGGCGGCACAGGCCGGAAACCGGGAGGCGGCCGGGCGTCTGGTGGAGGAAAATGCGGGGCTGATCTGGAGCATCGCACGGCGTTATTTCGGGCGCGGCGTCGACCCGGACGATCTCTACCAGCTCGGGTGCGTCGGCTTTTTGAAGGCAATCGACGGCTTTGACGAGGGCTTTGGTACGCAGTTTTCCACCTATGCCGTTCCGAAAATATCCGGCGAGATCCGTCGCTTTCTGCGCGATGACGGGGCCGTCAAGGTCAGCCGAAGCATCAAGGAGCAGGCCGCGCAGCTGCGCGCGCTGCGCATCAGGCTGGAGCAACAGCTCGGGCGAGAGCCGACCATCGGAGAACTCGCGCAGGAGAGCGGCGTCAGCGCAGAGGAAATTGCCTTTGCTGAGACTGCGGCCGGACCGACGGAAAGCCTGCACCGTGAGACGGGCGACGGCGGCTTTACCTTAGAGCTGGTGCTGGGCGATTATCAGGCGGAGGAACGGATGCTGGAGCACGTCGCGCTGCGTGCTGCGCTGGAAAAGCTGCCGGAGCGGGAGCGGCAGGTGCTGTCGCTGCGCTATGATCACGGCTTGACGCAGCAAAGCTGCGCACGCATCCTGCAGGTGTCGCAGGTGCAGGTTTCACGTTTGGAGCGTCGGGCGGTGGAGCGGCTGCGGGAGTGGCTGCGCTAAACTTTGCCCTTGTATCCTGCTGCGCTTTATGCTAAAATCAGCGCTATGATGACAGATTTTGAACGACGTTTTGTCGAAGCGCGCCGGAATCTGGTGCGCCATGCCTATGAAAAACTGAACGACAGACAGCAGGAGGCGGTGCTCGCTACCGAGGGACCGCTGCTGATTTTGGCCGGCGCCGGCAGCGGGAAAACCACGGTACTCATCAACCGCATTGCCAATCTTATCCGTTATGGCCGCGCCAGCGACAGCGAGGAACTGCCGGAGGGCGCAAACGAGGCGATGATTGAGGCTATGCTGCGCGGCGACGAGCGAGGTCAGATGGCGGCCAAGCTCGCCCCGGTTGAGCCCTGGCGTATCCTTGCGATCACCTTTACCAATAAAGCGGCGGGCGAACTGAAGGAGCGCCTGGGACGCATGCTGGGGGAGAACGCGGACGATATCTGGGCCTGCACCTTTCACTCCGCTTGCGTGCGTATTTTGCGACGGGATGCGGAGAAGCTTGGTTTTCCTGCGAATTTCACGATTTACGATACCTCCGACAGCCAGAGCCTGATCAAGCAGATTTGCAAGGACATGGATCTGGACGAGAAGAGCTTTGCCCCGCGCATGATCCTCTCGGAGATCAGCCGCGCCAAGGACGCGCAGATCGGCGCGCAGGCCTATCTCGATGGCGCGCGCGCTCGTTCCGATTTCCGTATGACGCGCATCGGCGAGGTCTACGTCGAATATATGCGGCGCATGTTTATTGCCGGGGCGATGGACTTTGACGATCTGATCGCATTTACCGTCAAGCTCCTGCAGGAAAACGAGGAGATGCGGCAGTATTGGCAGCGTCGCTTCCGCTACGTGCTGATCGACGAGTATCAGGATACGAACCACCTGCAATATTTGCTGGCAACCTATCTTGCGGGCGGTTATGGGAATATTTGCGTCGTCGGCGACGACGATCAGAGCATCTATAAGTTCCGCGGTGCGACGATTGAGAATATTCTTTCCTTTGAAAAGCAGTTCAAAAACTGCCGCGTGATCCGGCTGGAGGAAAACTATCGCAGCAGCGCTTTCATTCTCGACGCGGCCAACGGCGTAATCCGCAACAATCAGGCGCGCAAGGGCAAGGAGCTTTGGACAAAAAAGGACAAAGGCGAGCCCATCAAGCTCTACGTCGCGGACAACGAGCACGACGAGGCACAGTACGTGGCCTCACAGATCATGGCTGCCTACGGGCGCGGCGCCAACTGGCGCGATCATGCGATTTTGTACCGGATGAACGCCCAGTCCAACCAGATGGAATATGCCTTTAAGCGCAACGGCATTCCGTACCGCATCATCGGCGGCACGCGCTTTTTTGACCGTGCGGAGATCAAAGACGTGCTGGCTTATCTGTCGGTCATCGCTGCACCCAACGACGATCTGCGCCTGACGCGCATCATCAATAACCCGCCGCGCGGCATCGGCGCGCGCAGCGTGGAGCTGGCGCAGCAGATTGCGGCGGCGGAGCAGAGCTCGCTCTTCGACGTTATTCGGCGGGCGGAGGAGTATCCGAGCCTGCAGCGCGCGGCGCTGCGTATGCGGCAGTTTGCCGCAATGATTGAGGAACTGCATGTGTTTGCGGCCGAGCAGACGACGGAGCTGTTGCTGGATGAGCTGCTGGAAAAGAGCGGATATCTTCGTATGCTGGAAGAGAAAAACACGGTGGAGGACACTGCGCGCGCGGAAAACGTGCGAGAGCTCAAGAGCAGCATCATCGACTATCAAAAGGAGACGGGCGACGGCAGTCTTGAGGGCTTTCTGGCGGACGTTGCGCTCTATACCGATCTGGACAACTACGACAAGGAGGCTGACTGCGTCGTTATGATGACGATGCACAGCGCCAAAGGTCTGGAGTTTCCAACGGTGTTTATCATCGGCATGGAGGAGACGGTGTTTCCGGGTATTCGCGCCATCGGCGAGCCGGAGGAGATGGAGGAGGAGCGCAGACTATGCTACGTCGCGCTGACGCGCGCGATGCAAAACCTCTATCTGGTCTGTGCTCAGCAGCGTATGCTCTTCGGGCGGACGACCGCTAACCGCGTCTCGCGCTTTGTCGACGAGATCCCGGAAAACTGTCTGGAGAAGAAAAACGTGCCCAGGGGCTATGGCTATCACGACCGGCGCGAGGAATTCGGCTTTGCGGTTCGTGAAACGAGTAAGCCATCGCTGCAATATTCACCAAAGCCGCCAATTAAGCAGGCGGAGCGCCCCGCACCGAGCTTTTCGGTCGGCGACAAAGTGCGGCACAAGGCCTTCGGAGCGGGTGAAATCGTCAAGATGACGCCAATGGGCGGCGATCATCTGATCGAGGTCAGCTTCGAGCAGAGCGGACTGAAAAAGCTGATGCTGCGCGTGGCGGCGATGAACATGGAAAAGCTGTAAAAACAAAGGCAAACGGGGAAGCTATTGCCCGTTTGCCTTTTGATATGCACGATATGCAAAGCACGCGGCTTTTTCCTTGCATCTATGGGAAAACTATGGTAACATACAATGAAACTTTTTATGGAGAGGATGTTTTTCCGGTGTAAATCGTGCGCTTTGTGTATCGAACGCTTAATAAAATAATAACCAAAGGATTTTTGATATGACAGATTTACAAAAAGAGATCGAGCGGCGGCGGACTTTTGCGATTATTTCGCACCCGGACGCCGGTAAAACCACCTTAACCGAAAAGCTGCTTTTGTACGGAGGCGCGATTCAGATGGCCGGGTCCGTCAAGGGCAAGGCGACGGCGCGGCATGCCGTATCCGACTGGATGGAGCTTGAAAAGCAGAGAGGTATTTCCATCACCTCCTCCGTCATGCAGTTTGAATACGAGGGATACTGCATCAACATCCTTGACACCCCCGGACACCAGGATTTTTCCGAGGACACCTACCGCACGCTGATGGCGGCGGACAGTGCAGTGATGGTGATTGATGCGGCCAAAGGCATCGAGCCGCAGACACGAAAGCTCTTTAAAATTTGCGCCATGCGCCACATTCCGATCTTTACCTTTATCAACAAGCTCGACCGTGAGGCGCGCAGCCCCTATGAGCTGATGGAGGAGCTGGAAAAGGAATTTGGCATCGGTACTTATCCGATGAACTGGCCCGTCGGATGCGGGCAGGATTTCAAGGGCGTGTATGATCGCCAAAAGCAGGCCATTCTTGCTTTTAATGAATTCCACCGCGGGCAGAGCAAGATCCAGGCGATCGAGTGCGGCCTGGAGGAGACGGAAAAGCTCGACGAGCTGATCGGTGCGCGGCTGCGTCAGAGCCTCGCGGACGATATCGAGCTTTTGGACGGCGCAGGCTACGAGCTGGATATTGAAGAAGTGCGCCGTGGACGACTCAGTCCGGTGTTCTTCGGCTCGGCGTTGAATAACTTTGGCGTGGAGCCCTTTTTGGAGTGCTTTTTGCAGATGACGATGCCGCCGCTGCCGCGCATTTCCGAAAATGAGATCGTCGATCCCTTCGACGAGCGCTTCTCCGCCTTTGTTTTCAAAATTCAGGCGAATATGAACAAGGCGCACCGCGACCGCATCGCCTTTATGCGCATCTGCTCGGGGCGTTTTGAGCGTGAAAAGGAGTATTTTCACGTGCAGGGCGGTAAGGCTCTGCGACTGGCGCAGCCCCAGCAGTTGATGGCGCAGGAGCGTGCGGTGATCGACGAGGCCTTTGCCGGGGATATCATCGGTGTTTTTGACCCGGGTATCTTCTCCATCGGCGACAGCATCTGCGAAAAGGGGATGAACGTCCGCTTTGAGGGCATCCCGACCTTTGCGCCGGAGCATTTTGCCGCCGTCGAGCGCATCGACACGATGAAGCGCAAGCAGTTTGAAAAGGGCATCATGCAGATCGCGCAGGAGGGTGCCATCCAGATCTTCCACGAGCCGCATACCGGCGTCGAGGAGGTCATTGTCGGCGTTGTCGGCGTACTGCAGTTTGAGGTGCTGGAGTACCGGCTGAAAACCGAGTACGGCGTGGATATCCGCCGCCGCGCCATGCCCTATGAGCTGGTGCGCTGGGTGGAGAACGAGACAATCGACATCTCGGCGCTCAATCTCACGAGCGACACCAAATGGGTACAGGATTTCAAGGGCAATAATCTTCTCCTGTTTACCTCCGGCTGGTGCATCAACTGGGCGCTGGATAAAAACGAGGGCTTGATGCTGCGCGAATTCAACAGAGAGTAACAAAAGGAGGGGCGGCGGTGGCTGACCGTGAGAAAAAACTCGTGATTGAGGTTTTTAGAAAAAAAGACGCGGAAGCCTTCACGGCTGCGCTTGCCGATCCGGAGGGTAAAATGGAGATCCCCAGCGCGGCGGCGCTTTGCGGCGCCGAAGCCTGTGCGCTGGCACTTCGCGCGGCTCGCATCTGCGTCGAGGGACGGGAGGCCGATGAGCAGTCGACGTACCTCCTGCGCAATCTGGATAAGCTGAGAGAGTACCTGGTGTATCTGATCGACGAGGACGTCAAGGGACGAGCAGTTTTTCTGCGTGCGCAGAAAGAGGGCGATGCGCAGAAAATCGACGCCGCACGCCACCCGGCCTGCGCCATCGGCGATGAGATCATTTGCCAGATGATCCACTTGATTGCGCTGATGGATGAAATGGCGTGTTTTCATACCCGTGAGAGCGCCGGGTATCTTTCGGCGGCGCTGGAGCTTGCTTTGAGCGCGATGCGCTGTGCGATGGACTACGTATGTGAAATCGCGTCGGGCAGCAGTGACCGAACCTATGCTTTTGTTGTTCGCAGGGAAAATGAACTGCGCATGGAGGAGCTTGCGGAAACGCTGGAACGGATTCGTTTGCGGATCGATCCGGTGCAGACATAAGCCTTCAGAAAGATTTACTTTTTATATATGATTTGCACCGGGTCGCTTCTTGTCAAGCGGCCCGGTGTGGTGTATAATATCATATCGGGCATATTGCAGACGGGGAGGCATAAAGCATGCAAGAGGCGATCCGTACTTTGAAAAACTGGCTTGCTGAGAGCGACAATATCGTTTTCTTCGGCGGCGCCGGCGTCAGTACGGAAAGCGGCATCCCCGACTTTCGCAGCGTGGACGGCTTGTATAACCAAAAGTGGAAATATCCGCCTGAGACCATTTTGAGCGCCAGTTTTTTTGCCCGCAACCCTGAGGAGTACTACCGCTTTCACAGAGAAAAGCTGGTCATCGACGGTGTGAAGCCCAACCGCGCGCATCTGCGTCTGGCGGAGTTGGAGGCGGAGGGAAAGCTTCGTGCGGTGATTACCCAAAACATTGACGGATTGCATCAGGCTGCCGGGAGCAAAAACGTGCTGGAGCTGCACGGAAGCATCCTTCGCGCGCATTGCGCACGCTGTCGGAAACCGTACAGCGCCGAGCGCATGAACCACGGCACGGGTCTGCCGCGCTGCGATTGCGGCGGCGTCATTCGGCCGGATATCGTACTATACGAGGAGCCGCTGGATGAGGACGTGATGGGTCGAGCGATCCACTACATCCGGCAGGCGGAGGTTTTGATCATCGGCGGGACTTCGCTGAATGTGTATCCGGCGGCGGGGCTTGTCCGCTATTATCGCGGGCAAAGGCTGGCGCTTGTGAATTTAAGCGAAACGCCCTACGACAGCTTTGCCGATCTTGTGATCCATGAAAAGATCGGAGAGGTATTCAGCCAAATATAAGTACAGACGAATTTGAAACGATCGGGAGTAAAAACATGGCAAAGGGAAAACTAATCGTCCTTGAGGGAATTGACGGCAGCGGAAAGAGCGCACAGTACCGCCGTTTGTGCGAAAAATTGAAGGCGGACGGCATTGCCTATCATCAGATTGTCTTTCCGCGCTATGACAAGGACAGCAGCGCCCTGCTGCGCGCGTATCTGAACGGACAGTACGGGAGCCGCCCGGACGACGTGAACGCCTACACGGCCTCGACCTTTTTTGCCGTGGATCGCTTTGCATCCTACCGCGAGGACTGGGGCGAGGTCTATCATCGGGGCGGACTGATTTTGTCTGACCGCTATACGACCTCCAACGCGATCCATCAGGGCTCGAAGCTTCCGGAGAGCGAGTTACCGGGCTTTTTCTCCTGGTTGTATGATCTGGAGTATGAAAAAATGGCTCTGCCGCAGCCGGACCTCGTTTTCTATCTGGACGTGGATATCGTGACCTCGCTCGCGCGTATGAAGCGCCGTCAGGAAAAGACCAATACACACGCCGATATCCATGAGAAGGACGTACAGTATCTGGAACGCTGTTTGAAGACAGCGCGTATGGCAGCGCAGTTTTACGGCTGGGAGAGCGTTTCTTATTTGAAGGACGGAAAAGAACGCGATTTAGAAGAAAAGAACGAAGAAATCTATCGGCGTATTTTGGATAAAATAAAAAAAGGGGCTTAAAAAAGCCCCCCGCCTGGATCAATCAGCAGCCACAGCCGCAGCCGTTGTTGCCGCAGTTGTTGTCACAGCCGCAGCCGCAGCCACAGCCAAAGCCGCCGTATCCGAAGAGGATGATGATCAAGAGAATGATCCAGATGCTGCTGTTGTTGCAGGAATTGCAGAACATAACGGTTCCTTTCTCCGCGCGGAGGAATTCCGCAGACCACCGTCCCACGCGGCAAAATCCGGAGCTGCGGGCCGTTCGGCAAAGCCGAGCGTTCATGCCATACTATGCCACGATTCGATGTTGGGTGAACAAAAATCCCTGGGAGGAAAACCATGAACGAAGAGCAAAAAAACAACCGTGAAAATATGTCCGCAGATAAGCTGTGGGAAAGGCTGGATGAAATGACGGCCGAGGAGATCCTGTCGTCTTCAAAGCACGGACAGGATGAAATTGAAACGCCTTCCGCCGTGACGGAGGAGCAGGAAAGCGCCCCGGATGCAGCCGCCGCGCAGGAGAAGAGCGCTGTCTGGGAAGCAAAGGGCGATACGGAACATCAGCAGACGGATCAAACACCGTCCAAAAAAAGCGCCGAAGCAAAAAAGAAACACAAGGGAGCAAAGTCTGTAGACAAGCTTTTTTTGGATGAAAAGGGCGAGGAAGCGCACAACTATACCGGCGATCAAATGAGCGAGCGGGATTATCATCCCGTCAGACAAAGCAGGGAATCGCGCACGGGCTGCATTGGCGCGCTGATGTATTTCGTGTTTATCGTATGCGTTAGCGTGATTTTGGCCAGTCTTGCCTGGATGGCGGCCAGCGACGCGCTTGCGCTCAACAAAAACGATTTCACAGCCGTAGTGTCTCTGCCGTCGTCCATTTTTGAGACGAAAACGGTGGAAGAGCTTGACAGGGACGGAAACGTCGTTGGCAGCAAAACGGTGCGCAGCGCCGACATCGGCTATGTATCCACGGCGCTGAAGGAGGCTGGGCTGATTCAATATAAATGGCTGTTCGAGCTGTTTTGTAAGATCTCCCATGCTGACACGAAGGTGACGCCGGGCAGCTTCAATCTCAAATCCAGCTTTGACTACCGTGCCCTGATTCAGAATATGCATGCGGGCTCGGGCTCCACGGTAACGATCGACGTGACCTTCCCGGAGGGCTTTACAATGGAGCAAATCTTCCGGCGTCTGGAGGAAAAAGAGGTTTGCAGCTATGAGGAACTGATGGAGGCCGCGGCGAATTACAAGTATAACTATTCCTTCCTCGACGGCATTGAGCCGGGAGATCCCAAGCGTCTGGAGGGCTTCCTCTTCCCGGATACCTATCAGTTTTACGTGGGAATGCAGGCGTCGAGCGCCATCAATAAGTTTCTGGAGACCTTCCACTATTTGCAGACGGCGGACATGCTTAAACAGGCCAATGACCGCGGATTGAGCATGAAGGACGTTGTTTGCATCGCCTCGCTGATCGAAAAAGAGGCGGCGGTCGATACGGTCAACAACACCGATGACCGTCAGCTCATTTCCTCGGTCATCAGCAATCGCTTGAGAACCGGTATGACGCTGGGCATTGACGCGTCGATTCTCTACGTGTTTCCGGAGCATGTTGGGGCGCCGACCGCGCAGATGCTCGCTTACGATTCGCCGTATAACACGCGTCTGTACAGCGGACTTCCTCCTACGCCTATCTGCAACCCGAGCCTTGCTTCGATCAAGGCGGCGCTCAATCCGCTGGATACGGACTACCTGTATTATGCCCTCAATACCGAGACCGGACAGCACGAATTCTTTACGAATGACAGAGACTTCAACGAGTTCGTAGCAACGCAAAACTATGATGGCTGATATCGAACTTCTGTCTCCCGCCGGAGACCGGGAGCGCCTCGAGATGGCGCTCCTCTACGGTGCGGACGCCGTGTATCTGGCCGGAAAAGCCTATGGCATGCGCGCAGCCACGGCCAATTTTGATGACGGGGCGCTGGCAGAGGCTGTGGAATTTGTACACTCGAGAGGGAAAAAGCTCTATGTGACGGTCAATACATTGCCGTTGGAGGGCGAACTGGCGGCTTTGCCGGCTTACCTTGGATATCTGCAGGAGATTGGCGTGGATGCGTTGATTATTGCAGATCTGGGTGTGCTGGCGCTGGCAAAGCGGCATGCGCCGAGAATTGCCAAGCACATCAGCACGCAATTCGGCGTCATGAACAGCGCTGCGGCCAACGCCTTGTACGAGCTTGGCGCAGACACGGTGGTGCTGGCGCGCGAGACGAGGCTTGAGGATATCCGTCGCATTCGTGAAAATACGCCGTCGGCGCTGCGTCTGGAGGTTTTCGTCCACGGAGCGATGTGCGTTTCCTTTTCCGGGCGCTGCCTGCTGTCCAATTATATGACGGGGCGCGACGCCAACCGCGGCCAATGTGCTCAGCCCTGTCGCTGGAAGTATCATCTGGTGGAGGAGAAGCGTCCCGGGGAGTATTATGAGATCAGCGAGGACGGCGGGACATTTATTATGAACTCGCGAGACCTGCGTCTGATCGAGCATCTGCCGGCGCTGATGGAGGCCGGGGTGAGCAGCCTGAAGATCGAGGGACGAATGAAATCGGCCTATTATACCGCCGCAGTTACCAACGCCTATCGCCATGCGCTGGACGCGGCCTTGACCGGGGAAAAGCTTGATCCCTACTGGATCGAAGAGACAGAAAAAATCAGCCATAGGCCGTACAGTACGGGATTTTTGTTTGACGAGCCCGGCCAGTACACGAGAGATGCGGTCTATCAGGCGAGCGCGGAGATTGTGGCGACGGTAGACTGCTGTGAAAAAGACGGCAAGGCGCGGCTGACCCAGCGCAATAAAATCTGTCTGGGCGACAAACTGGAACTGCTTCAGCCGGGGCAAAAGGCGATTGGGTTTACGGTGGATGCGCTCTGGGACGAGCAGGGGATGCCGGTCAAGGACACCCGCGTTGCCATGATGCGCTTTCAGATGCTGCTGCCAAAGGAAGCGCCAAAGGGCGCAATCATCAGAAAACTGCTTTGAACAGGTAGTTTTCTCCACGGAAGCACTTGACAAATTTTACGGCTGTGATATAGTTTACATCGGCAATGACGAAACGAGACAAAAGGTGCGTTACCGCAGAGAAAAGCCGGTTGGTGCGAGGCTTG
This sequence comes from Oscillospiraceae bacterium, assembly GCA_017518225.1. Classification (GTDB taxonomy): domain Bacteria; phylum Bacillota; class Clostridia; order Oscillospirales; family Oscillospiraceae; genus Limivicinus. Next base: position 16,725 of record JAFWVV010000026.1, read on the forward strand.
TGCCGCCCTTATGTCAGCCACTTCCGAGCCATCCGGCGACAAGCGGGGCGTAGGTCGGCGTTAACGACGTTTGAGTGATCGCCTCGGCGATAATCAGGGTGGTACCGCGGATGTGTAAATTCGCCCCTGTTCCTTTGGGAACGGGGGCATTTTGTTTATGGAGAGGATCAAATGAAAAAGCACGGATTAAATGAACTGCGCGAGATGTTTTTGAGCTATTTTGAGAGCAAGGGGCATTTGCGCCTGCCGAGCTTCTCGCTCATCCCGCAAAACGATCAGAGCCTTCTGCTCATCAACTCCGGCATGGCGCCGATGAAGCCCTATTTCAAGGGTGAGCAGGAGCCGCCGCGCCGCCGCGTCTGCACCTGCCAGAAGTGCATTCGTACCGGCGATATCGACAACATCGGTAAGACGGATCGTCACGGCACCTATTTTGAGATGCTCGGTAACTTCTCCTTCGGAGACTATTTCAAGCAGGAAGCCATCGCATGGAGTTGGGAGTTTTTGACGAGCCCGGATTGGGTCGGCATCGATCCCGAACGTCTCTATCCCTCGATCTATGAAAACGACGAGGAGGCTTTCGAGATCTGGAACAAGGAGATCGGGATTCCCGCCGAGCGGATTTTCCGCTTTGGTAAGGCTGACAACTTCTGGGAGCACGGAGCCGGTCCCTGCGGCCCCTGCTCGGAGATCTATTTCGACCGCGGCGAAAAATACGGCTGCGGCAAGCCGGACTGCACCGTCGGCTGCGACTGTGACCGCTATATTGAGGTTTGGAACAACGTTTTTTCTCAGTTCGATAACGACGGCGAGGGGCATTATACCGAGCTTAAGCAGAAGAACATTGACACCGGCATGGGACTGGAGCGGCTGGCGGTCGTCTGCCAGGACGTAGCCTCGCTTTTTGACGTGGACACCGTCATGAACATCACGCGCAAGGTCAGCGAGCTGACCGGCGCCTATTACGGCACGAGCCACGCGATGGACGTATCTCTGCGCGTCATCACTGACCACATCCGCAGCGGCGTCTTTATGATTTGCGACGGTGTTCTGCCCTCCAACGAGGGTCGAGGCTATGTGCTGCGCCGTCTGCTGCGCCGCGCGGCGCGCCACGGCAAGCTTTTGGGTGTGAACGAGCCCTTCCTCTACGAGGTGATTGACACCGTCGTACATGAGAACGAGGGACAGTACCCGGAACTGCGCGAAAAGCAGGACTATATCACGCGCGTTGTCAAGACGGAGGAAGAGAACTTTGCCCGCACCATCGACGCCGGCATGCGTATTTTCTCTGAAATGCTCGCCGGACACAAAGAAAAGGGCGAGAGCGTGTTTTCCGGTGAGGACGCCTTCAAGCTTTATGATACCTACGGTTTCCCGCTGGATCTGACGGTTGAGATGTGCGCCGACGAGGGAATGCAGGTTGATCAGGACGGCTTTAAGCAGCTGATGGAGCAGCAGCGTGTGCGTGCGCGCAAGGCGCGCGAGGCGCTGGGAGATCTCGGTTGGGCCGGAGTGAGCATCGGCAAGGAGATCCCCGATACGGTCTTTGTCGGCTATGAGAAGAATACGGTTGACGCGAAAGTGCTTGCTATTGTTGCTGATGGTGAACTGCGCGAGGAGATCGGCGCGGGCACGGAGGCAATTCTCGTCCTCGATCAGACGACAATGTACGCCGAAATGGGCGGCCAGTGCGCGGACTATGGTACAATAGGCGCCTTCCGTGTTCATGACGTCCAAAAGAACAAGGGCGGCAAGGTGCTCCACTACGGACGACTGAGCGAAGGCACGATCAAAGTCGGAGATACGCTGACCGTCAGTATCGACGATCAGCGTCGCAGTGCCGTCCGCCGTGCCCATAGCGCAACACATCTGCTGCAGCGCGCGCTGCGCGATGTGCTGGGAGACCACGTGCACCAGGCTGGCTCTCTCGTGGAGCCGGATCGCCTTCGCTTTGACTTCACGCACTTTACTGCGGTGACGCCTGAGCAGCTTCGCGCGGTGGAACAGCAAGTCAATCAAGCGATTCTGAAAGGATACGCTGTTGTAACGAAAGAAATGGCGATCGACGAGGCGAAGAAAGCGGGAGCAACGGCGCTTTTTGGTGAAAAGTACGGTGAGGTCGTGCGCGTGGTCAGCATGGGAGACTACAGCGTTGAACTGTGCGGCGGTACGCATCTGGACAACACGGCCAAGGCCGGTGCTTTCCATATCGTTTCCGAAAGCTCCATTGCCTCCGGCGTCCGCCGTATTGAGGCGGTCACCGGTCCCGAGACACTGGAGGTTCTCGAGCGTTCTCTGCAAACGCTGTCGGCTTTGGGCAGCATCTTCAAGTCCAATCCCGACGAGCTGCTTTCCCGTGTGGAACAGCAGACGGCGGAGCTGAAGGAGGCGCGGCGTGTCATCGAACAGTACAAGGCCAAGGAATCTGCCGGCGGCGCGGACAGTCTGCTTCGCTCTGCCAAGGAGATCAGGGGGCTGCACGTGCTTTCTGCCAAGGTTGAAGGCGATGCAAATGCGCTGCGCCAGCTCGGCGACGTGCTGCGTGATAAGGACGGTAAGGTCACTGCCGTGCTTGCGGCTGTCAACGGCGATAAGATCACTTTCCAGTGTGTCTGTGGAAAGGAGGCCGTGGCGCAGGGCGTGCGCGCCGGCGATATCATCCGTCAGGTGACGGCGCTTTGCGGCGGCAAGGGCGGCGGCAAGCCGGATTCCGCCATGGGCGGCGGCAGCGATTTGAGCAAGCTCGACGAGGCGCTTCGTCTGGTCGAAACTCTGATTTGAAAACAGGAGGATGCATCATGTCGGAACAGTGTCTGTTTTGCCGTATCATCAGCGGTGAAATTCCCAGCGCAAAGGTCTATGAAGATGATGAGGTCTTCGCGTTCCGTGATATCAATCCGCAGGCAAAGGTGCATGTTTTGGTTGTACCCAAACAGCATATTGCCAGCGCTGCGGCCATCGACGGCAGCAACAGCGCCCTCGTGGCAAAATGCTTTGAGGCGATTGCAAAGATTGCTCGTGCGGAGGGACTGGGCAATGGCTATCGTATCATCAACAACTGCGGTCAGGACGGCGGACAAACGGTGATGCATCTGCATTTTCATCTGATCGGCGGCGAAAAACTGAGCGAAAAGATTATATAAACGATAGGGAAAAGCCGCATGAAATCATAAGCATGCGGCTTTTTGCGGGTGTGAGATGAGAAAACTGGCAATCGCTTCCGGCGCGTTTTCCTTTGCGACAATTCTGGCGCACTATTTGTTGCCGGGCGCATGGCGCTTTCCGCTTGCGCTGGGCTTAGCGCTCAGCGGGATCGGACTTCTGCTGCCGGAAAGATGCTGGCTGCAGCCGCTTGTCATCGCTTTGTGCGCGTTGGCGGCCGGATTGTACGTCTACGGCATGCGCGACATGCTGGTTAAAGAGACTGTGCACGGTTTGGACGGCGCCGAATGGGAGGCGTCGGCACGGATTTTGACTGCGCCAATGGAATATGACGACTATATCCGCACTGAGATCTTGCTGCCGACCGAGCAGGGAAAGGCGCTGCGGACGATTCTCTATGACCGCAGCTTTGCGATACAAAACGCGGCTGTCGGCGACGAGGTCTTCGGACGCTTTCGCGTCCACGCGGCCGATCAGCGTTACGGAGAGACTTACGACAGCTACTTTGCCCGCGGTGTGTATCTGACGGCGGGGAATGTCGGCGTATTGAGCCTTGTAAAAAGTGCGCGTCCGCCCTTAACGGCGCGCCCAGCACGTTTGAGTCATACGATCACCGAGCAGATCGCCCGCGTATTTCCTGAAGACACCGCAGCCTTCTTTCGCGGCTTGCTCTTAGGCGATAAAGCGGAGCTGTATGCCGACTCCGGCATGTACTATGCGATGAGCCGCAGCGGTTTTATGCACATAGTCGCCGTATCCGGCATGCATATCGCGTTTCTGATCAGTATGCTAAACGCCCTGATGGGCAAGACGCGCCGAAGCGCTCTGCTGTCGCTGCTGCTGATCTGGTTATACGTGTTTTTGATCGGATCTTCGCCGTCTGCGCTTCGCGCGGCGATCATGCTTTCCATTACGCAAATGGCGCCCATCCTGCGGCGCGAGAACGATCCGCCTACGACCTTGCTGTTTGCTCTGGCGATCTTGCTTGCAATCAATCCCTTCTCGGCGGCAAGCGTCAGCCTTCAGCTTTCCTTTGCGGCGATCGCAGGGATCATGCTCTTTGCAGAAGGGATCAACCGCCGGGTTCTCGAAGCGCTGCCACATGCGATGCACCATCGCCTGCGCAGCTATCTGGCCTCCAACATTTCCAGCTCGCTGTCTGTTCTGGTGTTCAGCATCCCGCTGATCGGTGTGTATTTCGGATACGTGTCGCTGCTGTCTCCGCTTGTCAATCTGCTGGCGCTTTGGGCGGTGCCGATTTGTTTCGGCGGCGGCCTGGCCAGTTGTTTGGGCGCGTTTGCGTATCTGCCTGCAGCGAAAGCGCTCGCTTGGCTGATCTCGTTCTTTGCCCGCTATATCCTCTTGGTTGCCAAAAGCTGTGCCAAACTCAACTTCTCCTGCCTCTATCTCTCCTTACCGGTCAACCGCATCTGGTTGATTCTGGCTTTTTCCTTGGTTCTCGTTATGGCAAAAGCGCGTCTGGCCTATTGGAAAAAGTGGTTTTACTCCTCGATGCTGTTGGCAGCGAGCTTGTTTTTGCTTTTAACGGCGACGCGTCTGTATTATGGGAACGCCGCCGGCTATCTCAGTGTGCTGGACGTCGGACAGGGACAAAGCGTTGTAATGTTTTCCGGCGAGGATACGATCGTTGTCGACTGCGGCAATACCGGAAGTCTGGACAAGGCGGGAAGCGTGACCGGCACTTATCTGAAAAGCCGCTGCAGAGATGACGTAGATCTTCTGGTGCTGACACATCTACATACGGATCATGCCGACGGGGTCGTTGAGTTGATGGAGTATCTGCCGATCCGGAAGTTGGTCATCGGCTATCAAATGGATGACCCGGCGGTATTGCTGCCTGAAATCCAACGTGCGGCACAGGAACACGGTGTGCAACTTGAGATCCTGCAGCGGGATCAGGTATTTTCCTTTGATGGACTTTCCGCTTCCGTGTTTGTTCCGGCGTTGGAAGGGGACGTCAACGAGCGCTGCCTGACAGCCAGAATCGACGTGCAGGATACGCGCGTGCTTGTGACGGGCGATATCGATATGGAGGCGGAACGCGAGCTGCTGCGCCGTCGCCCGATCCGGCAAGTCGACTGGCTGATTGTCGGTCATCACGGCTCGAAAAAAGCGTCGTCGCCGGAATTGCTGTCGGAAATCGGCGCAAAACAGGCCGTCATCAGCTGCGGTTATAACAACTATGGCCATCCGGCGAAGGAAACGCTTGAACGTCTGAAGAAATACGGGTATACTGTCTATCGGACAGATGAAGACGGAACGGTGGAAATTCGGCTCTCCTGAGGTGGTGTGATATGGCGAAAAACAAAAAAGACGAGACAAGGCTCAATTACAGAGAAGAACTGAATAAACTGAAGGAAATCGGCCCGGAGCGTTTATATTTGCTGTGGGGGCCGGAGGACTATCTGCGCGAGCAATATTTGCAGCAGCTTAAAAGCCTGTGCTTGCCGGAGGGGGAGGACAGCTTCAGCTTCAAACGCATGGAGGGGCCGGAGCTCGATTTGACCGAGCTGCAAATTGCCATAGATGCGATCCCGTTTCTCTCGCAGCGCAGTTTGATTGAACTGCGAGAGATCGACATCAACCGCGCCAAAGAGCCGGAACGTCTGTTGGAGATATTGCGCGACATTCCAGACTATTGTACGGTCGTTTTTACAAACAATCCCGGCTTTTCTCCCGATGGACGGCTGAAGCATGTGAAAGCCCTGCGTGAGCTGGCGCATGAGATTAAATTCACACAGCAATCGGACGACATGCTGGTCAACTGGATTCAGCGGCGATTTCGTGCGGCCGGAAAACATATTTCACCACAGGCAGCGCAGCGGCTGGTGTTTGTCAGCGGGGACCTGATGAACGGCTTGATCCCCGAGATCGACAAGCTTTCCGCCTATGCAAAAACGGAGGAGATCAGCGTCGAGGACATTGACAAGGTGGCGCATCATCTTCCGGAGGCTATTGCCTTTGAAATGACAGACCGGATTGCAAAACGCGAGTTCGACAAGGCGATGCAGGTGCTCGATGAGCTTCTGGCGGATAAAGCAAACGAACCGATTGCCATACTTGCGGCAATCGGCGGACAGATGCGCAGACTGTATGCGGCCAGACTTGTGTCGGACGCGAAGCGCGGCGTCAGCGAGCTGATGGACGTGATGCAGATCCGTCAGGATTTTATTGCGTCACAGCTCATAAATGCAGCGCGTCGCTTTTCTCTCGCACAGCTGAAGCGCGCGGTGACGCTGTGTGCGGAGACAGATTACCAGATGAAAAGCAGCGGCGGCGATGCGAAAGAACTGCTGAAGGAACTGCTGCTGCGTATTATGGCGGGTCAGACAGATGACGTCGGTTCGTGAAGTGATCGTCGTGGAGGGGCGCTACGATAAGAATGCGCTCTCGCAGGTGGTCGATGCGATCATTCTGGAGACGGGCGGCTTTGGAGTGTTCAATGACAGACAAAAGCAAAAGCTCCTGCGTCGCATGGCTCAGGAGCGTGGCCTGGTCGTCTTGACGGATTCGGATGGCGCAGGCTTTGTGATCCGAAATTTTATCAAAGGCTGTATAGACCCCGCGCTTGTCAAGCATGCCTATATTCCCGCTATGCACGGAAAAGAGCGGAGAAAGACCAAGGCGGGCAAGGAGGGGCTGCTTGGCGTAGAGGCCATGCGCCCGCAGCTGCTGTTGGACGCACTGATTCGTGCAGGTGCAACGATGGATGACGAGGAATGCGTGCGTACGCCCTCGATCAGCAAAGCTGATCTCTATGCAAAAGGGCTGAGCGGCGGCGAAGGAAGCGCGCAGCGTCGCAGGCGCTTGATCCAGTCGCTGGATTTGCCGGAGCATCTCTCGGCAGACGCACTTGTGGACGTGCTCAACGCTTTGATGAGCAGAGAGGAATTCTATCGCCTGGATTGCTGATCCTCAATCAGCACGGGTAACAGCGCCGCCAGAAGCAATATGCCTTCAACGCATTCAAAATATGCGTTTGACAGGCGTAAAAGCGTATGGGAGGATAAGTCTTGCGACGGCGCGAGCGTCAGCAGCAAGCCGCAAGCGAGCAGCACAAGGCTCAACTGCATGCTGCGTTTATATATGTACCAGGCCGCCGGACACATGCGGCTCATGCGCTGGACGATGCGCTTGATCATTTTGTTCACCTCTGATCGTATTTTAAATCGAGAAAGGCAATTGAACAAGGCACAATTTTTTCCTTTTTCCTCATGCTTTGCGTATAATACGAATCCCTAATAAAAAACCTTGCATTCGACCCGGGAGATTTTCCGCCATGCTTTGTTGCCCGCCTTGCCTGACGAAACATCTCCTCGTGTCTGGGTATAAGCTTTTAATCAGGGATTCGTATAAAGTTTTCTTTTCGTTCATTGCAATTGTATCATTTCAGCGATATACTGAATATGCAGAAAGCCCCGTGCTGGAAGCACGGGGCTATTTTGTGGCACCCACGAGAGGATTCGAACCTCCGACCCCTCGCTTAGGAGGCGAGTGCTCTATCCTGCTGAGCTACGTGGGCAGATCGCGCTGGTATTCTAACGCAGAAAGACGCTTCTGTCAACATCTCTATCCAAGGTATTGCTATGCTGAAACTGATTAACATCAAAAAAGATTATACGGCCGGGGACGAAAAAGTTCATGCGCTCAAGGGGATCGACCTGAGTTTTCGAGAAAACGAATTTGTGGCGATCCTCGGTCATTCCGGCTGCGGAAAAACGACGCTTCTGAACATCATAGGCGGTTTGGATCATTACACGTCCGGCGACCTTGTCATCAACGGCAAATCGACCAGACAGTTTACGGACGCTGACTGGGACAGCTATCGCAACCACTCGATTGGTTTTGTGTTCCAGTCTTATAACCTGATCCCGCACCAGAGCGTGCTGGCCAACGTTGAACTGGCTCTGACGCTGTCCGGCGTGCGTCCGGCGGAGCGCCGCCGCCGCGCGGTGGAGGCGCTTGAAAAGGTTGGGCTGGGCGATCAGATCAACAAGAAACCGAACCAGATGTCCGGAGGACAGATGCAGCGTGTGGCGATTGCGCGCGCCTTGGTCAACGATCCGGATATCCTTCTGGCGGACGAACCGACGGGCGCTCTGGACTCTGACACCTCGGTCCAGATTATGGAGATCCTCAAAGAGATTTCCCGGGAAAAGCTGATTATCATGGTAACGCATAACCCGGAGCTTGCGGACTCTTATGCCGGGCGTATTATCCGCTTAAAGGACGGGCTGATTATCGACGACAGCGCGCCCTGTCAAAATGAGGAGACGCAAAACGCGCAGACAGGAAAGAGCAAAAAGACCTCGATGCGTCTTTGGACGGCCTTGAGCTTGTCGCTCAACAATCTGATGACGAAAAAAGCGCGCACGGTTCTGACGGCCTTTGCCGGAAGCATCGGTATCATCGGCATCGCGCTGATCATGTCGCTGTCCAACGGCATCCATAATTACATCGACAAGGTGCAGAAGGATACACTTTCGAGCTATCCGATCACGATCCAGGCGGAGCGTGTGGATATGACAAGCCTGATGGGGTCGCTGATGGGCGCCCGCGCGCAGCAGGAGACGCAAACACATGAGCGAGACGCGGTATATGCCAGTACCGTGCTTTACGACATGATGAATTCCATGCTTTCGGCGGAGATGGAAACCAATAATCTCAAGCCATTTAAGGCGTATTTGGAGGATGAAAACAGCGAGATTGCTCCGTTTATCAGCTCGATCCAGTATTCCTACGACATGGATATGAACATCTATGCGGAGGATGTGGACGGCAATCTCACCAAGACCGATGTCGTTGAACTGATGCAGCGCGCGATGAGCGCGACCTATGGCGGCGATTACAGCTCCTTTTTTAACACTTACGGCCAGATGTATGCGACAATGGACGTCTGGCAGGAAATGCTGCCGGGAGAGAAGGAGGGGCAGTTGGTCAGCCCGCTGCTCCAGGAACAGTATGATCTGTTGTACGGTCGTTGGCCGGAAAACTATGATGAGGTCATGCTGATTGTCAGCGAAAACAATGAGATCTCCGACCTTGTGCTTTACGCGCTTGGGCTCAAGTCCAACAACTCCATTGCGGAGGATATGCAGGCGCTGATGGCGGCAGAGACGCTGGAGACCAAGTTGGAAAGCTGGAGCTATGAAGAGATTTGCTCAATGAGCTTTCGCTTCATCGAGGCGGCGGATCAATATCAGCTGGACGAGGAGAGCGGAGAATACATTGACCTGTCAAAGGAGGAATTGGGGCTTCGCAGCTTGTACAATCAAGCGATGCCGCTGCATATTGTCGGTATCCTGCGCCAGAGTGACGAGGCCTCCGGCGCCATGATGACCGGCTCCATCGGCTATACGCACGCACTGATCGAGCATGTGATTCGTGACGCGGAAGAAAAAGCGCTTGTCAAGCAGCAGTTGGCCGAGCCGGAAACGGATGTTTTCAACGGTCTGCCGTTTCTGGATCGCGAGGACGAGACCCTGACCCACGCGCGTAAGGCGGAGGCTGCCCTGGCATACATTGACAAGGCGGACGCAGCGCAGAAGGCAGAGCTCTACGTCAAATTTATGTCACAGCCGAGCGATGACTACGTCCAGGAAATGATCGACGAGCAAATGCAGGAGACAAGCCGCGACGACATGATGAGCATTATTCTGGAGCAATATCCGGAATATGCCGGTATGATTTCTCAGATGGATGATGAGATGCTCGACAGCTATATCGGGCAAATGATGGGACAGCAGCTGCGAGAGCAGTATGCAGCCGGTATGGAGGAGATGTACCAAAATCTGACGGACGAGGAACTCGCCGAGGATTTTGATTTGCTGCTGCTGGAGGAAGAGGATCTCGTGTGGCTGTATGAGCATGCCATGCCGCCGGTCTATTCTGAAAGCAGCATAAAGGCAAATTTGAAAAAGCTGGGTTACGTCGATCTGGACAGTCCGAGCACGATCAATATCTACGCCTCAAGCTTTGAAGATAAGGATGCGATCGCCGACGCCATCCGCCATTATAATGAACAGGCGTCGGAGGACGATGAAATCAGCTATACCGATCTTGTTGCGCTGCTGATGAGCTCGATCACAACGATCATCAACGTCATCAGCTACGTGCTGATCGCCTTCGTCGCCATCTCGCTGGTGGTGTCCTCTATTATGATCGGCATCATCACTTATATCAGTGTGCTGGAGAGAACCAAGGAGATCGGTATTTTACGCGCCATCGGCGCGTCCAAGCGCGACGTATCGCGTGTGTTCAATGCAGAGACGCTGATCATTGGCTTCGCCGCCGGCGTCATCGGCATCGGGGTAACGCTTTTGCTGAATTTGCCGATTAACTGGATCGTCCATGATCTGACGGATATCCGGTCGCTGAATGCTTCGCTTCCCGCAGCGGGCGGCGTTGCGCTGGTGATGATCAGCATGGTGCTGACCTTTATCGCGGGACTGATCCCCGCCGGGATCGCTGCCAAGAAGGATCCGGTCGAGGCCTTGCGTACAGAATAAAAAAAAGAGGAGATTCTATGCCGCTGCATATCGTTCGAAACGATATTACCAAGATGAAGGTGGACGCCATCGTGAACGCAGCCAACCGCACGCTGCTGGGAGGCGGCGGTGTGGACGGCGCGATCCACCGGGCAGCCGGCCCGGAGCTGTTGGCAGAATGCCGGACGCTCGGCGGATGCGAGACCGGATGCGCCAAGATCACTGTCGGCTACCGCCTGCCCAGCCGCTATGTGATCCATACCGTCGGTCCGGTGTGGCATGGCGGCGGACACGGAGAAAGACAGCTTCTGGTCTCTTGCTACCGTGCTTCGATGGAGCTGGCAAAGGAGTATGGCTGTGCGTCGATCGCTTTTCCGCTGATCTCCGCCGGCGCTTACGGCTATCCCAAGGATCAGGCGCTGCGCGTCGCTGTGGACAGCATCGGCGATTTTTTGTTAGAGCACGATATGGACGTCTATCTGGTCATCTTTGGAAAGGATAGCTTCGTGCTCGGGCAAAAGCTTTCTGCAGATATCCAGGAGTATATCGACGATCACTATACAGAGCTTCATCTGTCAAAATGGAAACCATCTGCCATCTGTGGCAAGGCCCGGACGAATGCGAAAACAGAAATTGAAGATGCGCTTTTTTCGATTCACATGTCGCCAATGGCTGCAGGCCCTGTGGAGGCGATCTATGGCAAAGATGCGTCGGCTTCGCTCGACCATTTGATGGACGAGCTGGACGAGAGCTTTCAGCAGATGCTGCTGCGCAAGATCGACGAGCGCGGTCTGACTGACGCCCAATGCTACAAAAAGGCCAACGTTGACCGCAAACTGTTTTCCAAAATCCGTAACGACGTTCATTACAAGCCGAGCAAGCCCACGGCCATTGCCTTTGCCATCGCGCTGGAGCTGGATCTGCAAGAGACGGAAAGTCTGCTGAAAAAAGCGGGATACGCGCTTTCGCGCAGCAGTAAATTTGACGTGATCGTGCAGTATTTTATTGAGAAAAGCAAGTATAACGTCTTTGAGATCAACGAGGCGCTGTTCTACTACGATCAAAATCTGCTGGGGGCTTAACACTGTGAAAAATGTCGCTTGCAAGGCGACCATAGGGAGATAAAAACCTCCTATACTGTGAGCGTAAACAAAAATACAGTACAGGAGGTTATTTCAATGAAAAACAAGGTCAGCGAGCTCGTCTTCATTCTCGACCGAAGCGGCTCCATGCAGGGACTGGAGGGCGACACCATCGGCGGCTTCAACAGCCTGATCGAAAAGCAAAAGCTGCTGGACGGCAAATGCTTCGTGACGACAGTTCTCTTTGACAGTAAAAGCGAGACGATCCACGATCGCGTGGAGCTTTCCGAAATCAAGCCCATGACGGACAAAGACTACCGTGTGGGCGGCTGCACGGCGCTGCTGGACGCGCTGGGCGACACGATCCGGCACATTGCACACATCCACAAATACGCCCGCCGCGAGGACGTTCCCGAACAGACCACCTTCGTCATCATGACGGATGGGATGGAAAACGCCAGCCGTCGTTACGACAGCGCCGAGGTCAAGCAGATGATCGAGCACGAGAAGGAGAAGCATGGTTGGGGGTTCCTGTTTCTCGCCGCCAACATTGACGCGGTGGAGACAGCTGGACGCGTCGGAATCGGTGCCGATCGTGCGGTCAATTACCACGCCGACAGAATCGGAACGCGCTTGGCCTATGAGACCGTAGCGGAGGCGGTATGTGCGTCCAGGTTGGGTAAGCCGATGGCGGCGAACTGGAACGAGAAGATCAAGGAAGATTTTCAAAAGAGAAAGAAAAAGTGATCGAACGAGCTGATAAGACCCGTTCTGACTTCAGAGCGGGTCTTTTGCTGTTGACAGACTCCGGATCAGACGTCGTCCGCACACCTAAAATGCCACGGGGATAAATCGTTTATTATCTGATGTAGTTTGTGAGAAATGATCAAATACAAAGGGGAAACCTCAATAATTTTCGAAATCATATTGACACCAAGGGCTGTTATGCCGTATCATTTATATGTATAAATATAGCCATGGGATCATGGAGACAGATACAGGAGTGACAGACATGGGTAAGCATGAAGCACCGCGCGCGGGCAATCGTCCGGCACAGAGACGGCACCGCGCTGAGCCGGAAAAGAAAAGCTTTGATTTGAAATTGCCGGAAATTAGTTTTTCCAAGCTGTCGCAGCTTCCGAAGCCGGATTGGACACGTTTGCGTGAAGGCTTGGAGAGCATCGCCAAAATCGGCGTAACACCCGGGAAGTCCGGAGCGGCGGCGCATCAGAGAAGCTATGCGTTTAACAAGCTCCATGTGTTGTTGACAGCCGGAGCAGCGCTGCTGTTTTTCCTGCTGTGGCTGTTGCCTACAAGCGGTACGCTTCGCTTTTTGTTGTATCTTATTCCATTGTTCTTGCTTGGTTTTTATACCGTTCTTGATGCGCTCGGCGAGCTGCTGGATCGCAAGATTACCGGGCGGAACCTTTTGGTTTGCGTTTCTGTATTGGGCTTGTTGATTCTCAAGCAGCCGCGCGCGGCGGTTTTTGTTATGCTCATCCATCGCGTGATGCTTTTGCTGGAGGCATATCTGTTTGAGAAGAGAGAAACGATGCGAGAGCAGATTCAGTCGATGATTCCCGCGGTTGCAGTCGTGGAGACTGAAGGCGGTCTGGAACAGAGAGATTCCAAAAGCATTCTGCCGGATGAGGTCGTTTTTGTTCCCGCAAACGAAATCATTCCCTTGGACGGTATCGTGATGGACGGCGTCAGTTGCGTGGATGCTTCTGCCCTGACCGGAACGCCAACGACGCTTGACGTTGCTGAAAACAGCCATGTTTATGCCGGATGCAAGAATTTGAACAAGCCGCTCAAGATTCGTGTTACTGCGGCCTATGAGGATTCGGCGGTAAGCCGCATGGTTCGGCGTGTAAAGACTGCGTCGGCAAGCGTGTCCGGACGTTCGGCGCGCGTGGAGAAAGTGTTGAATTATTTGCCGCTTGCGTTATTTGTAGCGGGCTTGATACTGATCTTTGTTGTGAGCATTGCGACGAGACGGTATCGTCTCTGGCTATATCGAGGCCTGATTTTGTTTGTGCTCGCGGCCATGGGTGATATGCTGCTTTCTAATCGGATGGCGTATTTTACCGGCTTTTTCAATGCGGCGCAGGAGGGGATCCTTTTCCGTGATGCCGATGCCGTGGATTGTTTTGCCGGCACGGATATGATGGCTTTTTCCAAAACAGGAACCATCACGGAGGGGCGTTATACCGTTGCGGCAATCTACCCTGTGGATTACGAGGAAAGAGATCTGCTGACCATTGCTGCGCTCGCGGAATGTCAGTCGACGCATCCGATCGCAAGGGCGCTGCGTGAGGCCTGCGGGATCGAAATGCATCACCGCAGTGATATCACCATGCTGGAGGAGACGCCCGGACGTGGTATTCACACGCTCTTTGGCGGCAGAAACGTCTACGTCGGCAATTCTTCTCTTTTGATTGATCACAGCATCGCGTTTGACGTTCCCTCGCACAAAGGAACCGTGGTGCACGTTGCTATTGACAACAGATATGCCGGCTGTATTGTGCTGAACGATCGCATGCGTGACAATGCTTTTGACGCTATTGAGGAGTTACGCGTGCTCGGCTTACGCGCTGCGGTGATGCTGACCGGCGACGTGCAGTCTATGGCGCGACCGCTGGCGTCTTCCCTCAATTTCGATATAGTCAAGTGTGAATTGTCCAACGAGGCAAAAATTGATTCGCTGCGTTACCTGAGACAAAGCAAGGGCAACAGCGCGCCGATTTCCTACGTGAGCAGCAAGCGGGAGGATCAGCCTCTGCTGCAAGAGGCGGAGGTCGGGATCGCTTTCGCTGCCCTGACGGACGAGCAGGCGATGGACGATGCGTCCATCCAAGTGATGAGCGGAAATCTGCGCTCTCTTTCCAAGGCGCTGCTTTTGGCAAAGAGAATTTCTTTTGCCGCTCTTTTGGATATGGCGATCACGCTGGGAAGCAGTGCTGTGCTGCTTGTCCTTGGTCTTACCGGCGTTATCAGTATCTGGCTTGTTGCGCTACTGTGCCTGCTGATTCGAGTCGGTACGCTTGTGCATGCCATCTATTTCAAGTAATTGCATGAATGTTTACGATTTTGACAAGACCATTTTTTATCCGGACAGCTCCGAGCAGTTTTTCCTCTATTGCTTGAAGCGATTTCCGGGGCGTGTTTTGCCGGTGTTGCCGCGTGGCGTCTGCCTGGCGATCGCGTATCGCCTGGGCAAGGTCGAGTTCCCGGCCTTAAAAGAACAGTTCTTTTCGTTTCTGCCGAGAATTGAAAATCTGGACGCCGTCGTAGAGGAATTCTGGCACAAGCGGATGTCGGGACTTCAAAGCTGGTATTTGCAGCAAAAGAGGGAGGACGATCTGATTATCTCAGCTTCGCCGGAATTCTTACTCCGTCCGGTTGCGAACGCTTTGGGCATACGCTTGATTGCCACGGTCATTGACTGCCAAAGTGGAAAAATTTTAGGTGAAAACTGCCACGATGCTGCGAAACTGAGACGCTTTAACGAACAATTTCCCGACGATAAAATTGATGAATTCTATTCTGATTCCTTGTCTGACGCGCCGCTGGCAATGGCGGCAGAGCGCGCTTTTCTTGTAAAAAAAGACAAACTGTTTGATTGGCCGAAAAAATCAACAGGAGGCATGCGAGAAGAATGACGAACACAAGGAAACAGGCGCTCGGCGATGCGCTCAAGCAGATGATGGCGATTAAGCCTATCGAAAAAATAACCGTCAAGGATATCGTGGAGATTTGCGGCGTCAATCGTCAGACCTTTTATTATCATTTTGACGATGTATATGATCTGCTGGAGTGGGTGTTTGAAGAGGACGCCAAGCACGTTTTGCCACGGGAGATTGTCTACGATCGCTGGCGTGAGGATGTTACTCTGTTCTTTTCGTATTTGAAGGACAACAGCAGCTTTGCGCTGAACATTTACAATTCCCATTCAAGGGTATATATGCTGCGCTTCTATAAAAAACGCCTGCAGGAGTGCATCCGCAGCTTTGCCATGATCGTCTGTGAAAACAGGAATATCGATCAGGGAGATTTTGAATTCGTCGTGGAGCTCTATGCCAACCTGATCGTCGGTCTGATTTCTCAGTGGCTGGATGCAGGGATGCCGCTGCTGAAAGAGTTTTCCAAAGACCGGCTGCTGCGCGTGTTGGATGGAAGCGTAGAAAATCTGATGGATCGTTTCGTTATGGAGCCGTAAAGCAGAAGAAAGAGTTGTAAACAAGGAGACTGTCAAAAAACTACACGGAAAACGAAAAAGCATAGGCGAGGGGGAGCGCGAGGGGCGGAGCCCGCCTCGCGTTACAATAAACCGCCGTCTAAAAAAGTCTGATATCATCAGGCTTTTTTAGGTAATAGCATTTTGACACCGTCAAAATGCTCGGCGGCTGAAGCGCAGACAAAAAAGTCCTAAAGGACTTTTTTGACAAGCTGGGAGACTGTGAAAAATCTGTTTTTCACGGTCTCTTTTGCGTTTGTTTTGCCCATTGATGCCTGGCCGTCGGGGCGGAGGAGAGATGCGCGCTCTTTTTTTATGAAAAAAGCTGAAATCTATTGAAAGAATGATGGCTTTAGGGTAAAATAAAGTGTTAGTGTTTATTGGGCTGCGCCGCCGCAGGATATGGGGAAAGCAGCGGCGAGGACGGAAATATGAGGTTCGTTATGCACGAGAGCATTTTTATAAAAGGCGCGAGAGAAAACAATTTGAAGAATATCGACGTGGAAATTCCGCGGGACAAGCTTGTGGTGATTACCGGCTTGTCTGGAAGCGGAAAGTCCAGCCTTGCTTTTGACACGATTTATGCCGAAGGTCAACGGCGCTACGTTGAAAGTCTGAGCGCCTATGCGCGGATGTTTTTGGGGCAGATGGATAAGCCGGACGTGGACTATATTGAGGGCTTGTCTCCGGCAATCTCCATTGATCAGAAAACCACCTCCAAAAACCCGCGCTCTACGGTTGGCACGGTTACGGAGATATACGACTACCTGCGTCTGCTCTGGGCGCGCATCGGTGTGCCGCACTGTCCGAACTGCGGCAAGGAGATTCGCCGTCAGAGCATCGACCAGATTGTCGATCAGATCCTGTCGCTGCCGTCGGGGACGAAAATCCAGATTCTGGCGCCCGTGGTGCGTGGTCGCAAGGGCGAACATAGCAAGGTGTTTGAGGATGCCAGAAAGTCTGGATACGTCCGTGTGCGCGTTGACGGGATTCTCTACGAACTGACAGAGGATATCCGTCTGGAAAAAAATAAAAAGCATAATATTGAGATTTTGGTTGACCGCCTTGTCGTCAAACCGGAGATCAATCGACGTCTGACTGATTCTGCGGAAACCGCGCTTGCTCTGGCAGATGGCATATTATCTGTGGACTTGCCGGACGAAGATCGGACGCTCAGCTTTTCACAAAACTATGCCTGCGACGACTGCGGCGTCTCCATAGAAGAACTGGCACCGCGCATGTTTTCATTCAACAATCCCTATGGCGCCTGCCCAAAGTGTACGGGTCTCGGGATTCAGATGCAGGTTGATCCCGCATTGATCGTCCCCAACCGGCATTTGAGTTTGATGGATGGCGCGATTGCTGCCAGCGGTTGGGGGAATATCAAGGGCGATTCTATCTCACGCATGTATTTTGACGCTTTGGCCAAGCGCTATCATTTTAAGCTTAACGAGCCCATCTGTAACTTTTCGGCTGAGGCGATGGACGCCATTTTGTATGGAACCAAGGGCGAGCCTTTGCAGCTTCGTTACGAGAAAAACGAGGGTTTTGGGGTGATCAAGCGCCCCTTTGAGGGGATCATCCCCAATTTGGAGCGCCGGTACCGCGAGACGCAGAGCCCGGGAATGCGCGCGGATATCGAGGAGTGCATGTCGGAAACGCCCTGTCCGGAATGCGGTGGGCGCCGTTTGAAGAAAGCGGCTCTGGCGGTCACGGTCGGCGGCTTGAGCATTGCGGATTTTACCGCTCTTTCGGTCAACGACGCGCTGCGCTTTGTGGATGAGCTGTCGCTGACAGAGAAGGAACAGATGATCGCGGCTCAGATTTTGAAAGAAATCAAAAGTCGTCTCGGCTTTTTGACGAGCGTTGGACTCGGCTACCTGAACCTGTCACGCGCAGCGGCAACGCTGTCGGGCGGAGAGAGTCAGCGCATTCGTCTGGCGACGCAAATTGGCTCGAGCCTGATGGGCGTACTGTATATTTTGGACGAGCCGAGTATCGGCTTGCACCAGCGAGATAACGGCAAGCTGCTTGATACGCTCAAGAGCCTGCGCGATCTTGGAAATACCTTGATCGTTGTCGAGCACGATGAAGAGACGATGCGCGAGGCGGATTATATCATCGATATTGGTCCGGGCGCCGGGGCAAACGGCGGCCGGGTTGTCTGTGCGGGCAGCGTAGAGGATATCTGCCGCTGTGAAGCGTCCATGACCGGGCAATATATGAGCGGCAAGCGCCTGATTCCTGTTCCATCTGTGCGCAGAAAGGGGAGCGGCAAGTTCCTGCGTGTAAAAAAGGCGTCGGAAAACAATTTGAAAGAGATCGACGTCGATTTTCCGCTGGGAACGATGATCTGTGTGACGGGTGTGTCGGGCAGCGGCAAGTCTTCGCTGGTCAATGAGGTGCTGTACAAGACGCTGGCTGCTGAAAAGAATCATGCAAAGCTGCGCGCCGGCAAATGCGAGGCTGTGGACGGACTGGAGTTTGTTGATAAGGTGATCGCGCTGGATCAAAGTCCGATCGGGCGTACGCCTCGCTCCAACCCGGCCACCTATACCGGCGTATTCAACGATATTCGCGATCTGTTCGCTTCTACCCAGGATGCGAGACTGCGCGGTTACGGACAGGGAAGATTCTCTTTCAACGTCAAGGGCGGGCGCTGTGAGGCCTGCTCCGGCGACGGTCTGCTGAAAATTGAGATGCATTTTCTGCCGGATGTGTACGTGCCTTGCGACGTGTGCAAGGGCAAGCGCTACAACCGTGAGACTCTGGAGGTCAAATACAAGGGCAAAAATATCGCGGACGTGCTGGATATGACGGTGGAAGAGGCCTGCGCCTTTTTTGAAAACCAGCCGAAGATCCGCCATAAGATTGAGACGCTGATGGACGTCGGTTTAGGCTACGTCAAGCTTGGACAGTCGAGCACGACGCTCTCCGGCGGCGAGGCGCAGCGCGTCAAGCTTGCGACCGAGCTGTCGCGCCGCAGTACCGGATCAACGGTCTACGTGCTGGACGAGCCGACAACGGGCCTGCACGTCGCGGATGTGCACAGGCTGATTACGATTCTGGATCGCCTCGTGGAAGAGGGAAACACCGTGATCGTGATTGAGCATAATCTCGACGTGATCAAGGCGGCGGATCATATTATCGATCTCGGGCCGGAGGGCGGCGACGAGGGGGGCGAACTGGTATTCTGCGGAACGCCGGAGGATTGTGCCCTTTGCGAACAGAGCTATACAGGACAGTATTTGAAACGAATCCTGAAATGATGGGAGAAAGCATGGATCAGGACAACGAGCTGATCGAATTGACAGGAAGTGTCAGCGCGGTCATTTTCAAAAATGAAGATAACGGATATACGGTGCTGCGTCTGTCTGCCTCTGAGGACGATGAGGTCACGGTTGTCGGCTGCATTCCCTTTGCGGCCGTTGGTGAAAGTATGATCATCAGCGGCGTCTGGACGACGCACTCTGTGCACGGCAGACAGTTTAAGGCGGAGTTTTCCCAGCGCATCATGCCGGATACCGAGCATGCGATCTATTCTTTTCTTGCCAATGGCGCGATTAAAGGGATCGGGCCGGCGATGGCATCGCTGATCGTGCACGCCTTCGGCACGAAAACGATGGACGTTTTGGAAAATCATCCGGATAAGCTGGCTGAACTTCGAGGAATCAGCCTTGGCAAAGCAAAGCAGATTTCCCAGGAATTTCGCCGTCAGGCGGCGATGCGCCGTTTGATGGAGTTTATATGCTCTTTTGGGCTGCGCCCGGTTCTTGCCATGCGTGTCTACCGTTATTATGGCGATCAAGGACTGGAGCTGCTGCGCGAAAACCCCTATCTGCTGGCAAGCTCTCACATCGGAGGAAGCTTTGCCGAGGCGGATTTGATGGCACAGGAGATCGGAATGGATGCGGCCAGCCCGCAGAGGATCCATGCGGCCGTGCTTTTTGAGCTGAAACATAATCTGGGGAATGGGCATTGTTTCATTCCCAGGGAAAAACTTGCGGCTGTTACCGCACAGTTGATTGGCGTGGAGCCTGAGCTGGCCCAGCAAAGCATTGAGCAGCTGAACGAGTCCGGCCAGCTTGTACAGGAGCGAATTGCCGGCGTCGAAGCCTGTTATCTGCCGGAGCTGTATGAGGCGGAGACTCGCGCAGCGGAGCGTTTAGCTGCGCTCGCGCAGTCCCGATGCCGGGAAACGCTTCGCCTTGACGCCGTACTGGAAACCTTGGAAAAAGAGCAGAAGATTCGCTATGCGCCGCTTCAGCGCCGCGTGCTGGAGTTGGCGCTGGATCACCGCCTTGTCGTGTTAACCGGCGGACCCGGAACGGGGAAAACAACCTCCGTGCGGGCGATCCTCGCGATGTATGAGCGTCTTGGTTTGAAAACGCTGCTCGCCGCACCGACAGGACGCGCGGCCAAGCGTATGTCCGAGCTTACCGGGCACGAGGCGATCACGATCCACCGTCTGCTCGGCGCCAAGTTTTCCGAGGACGGAGAACATGTCATTTTTTCAAAAAATGAAAACGATTTGCTTGAATGCGACGCATTGATTCTGGATGAATGCAGCATGGTAGACATTTTGCTGATGCGTGCTTTGATTGATGCGCTGCCGCTAAGCGCAAGGCTTGTGATGGTCGGAGACGCCGATCAGCTTCCGTCTGTCGGGCCGGGGAACGTGTTTTCCGCAATTATCCGCAGCGGCGTCGTACCGATGGTACGGCTGGAGGAGATTTTTCGTCAAAAGGGGAGCAGCCGGATTGTTCAAAACGCCCACATGATCAACCGGGGCGAGCATCCGAGACTGTCGGAGAATACCGGAGATTTCTTCTGTCTCAAGCGGATGCAGGCAGCCGGCAGCGTTGATACGATCTGTGAACTGCTTGCCAAACGCCTGCCGGAGAAGATGCAGATCCCATGCGAGGAGATTCAGGTGCTCTCGCCCACAAGAAAGGGAGAGCTGGGAACAATCAACCTGAATGTTCAGCTGCAAAAAGCGATTAATCCCGCTGCGCCGGATAAGAGAGAAAAGAATTATGGAGAGCTGGTGTTCCGCGAAGGTGACCGCGTGATGCAGATACGGAACAATTATGACGCGCTTTGGCAGAGTGCCGACCGTAAAATCAACGGCGTCGGTGTGTTTAACGGAGACATCGGACGCATTTTGCAGATCGATCACGCAATGGAGCAGATGACGGTGGATTTTGACGGCAGGATTATCTCCTATGGCTTTGACGCGCTGATGGAGTTGGAGCACGCTTGGGCAATCACCGTCCACAAGGCGCAGGGAAACGAGTATCGGGCGTGTATTTTGGCCTTAAGCCCCAGCAGTCAGATGCTTATGACGAGAGACGTTCTGTATACGGCCGTAACACGCGCGAAGGAACTGATGATTTTGGTCGGCGATGAGCAGACGGCCTATCAAATGATAGACAATTCCCGTCAATCCAAGCGATACGCGGCATTTCGCGTTCGATTGAGGAATCTGTGTGGAGTAGACGTATGAAGCTGTTGGATGCGCTTTTAGATTTGCTGTATCCGCCTCGCTGCACTTTTTGCCATCGGATGCTGCGCAACGGTCATGCGCCGGTATGCGAAAAGTGTCTGCTGGCCTTGCCGTATACGGGACCGCTTGCTCGCCGGGAAAAGATTGCACATCTGGATGCGTGCTACGCGCCCCTGTTTTATGAAAAAGACGTCAGGGAATCTTTGCTTCGGTTTAAATTTGATGGTCTGACAGGATATGCTGGCGTATACGCAGGTTTTATGCTAAAATGTATTGACGAAAACGGAATTTCCTGCGATAGTATAGCTTGGGTTCCGGTCAGCAGAAAGAAGCTTCGTTCACGCGGATATGACCAGGCGCAGCTGCTTGCACAGGAACTTGCCGTTCGGATGGGACTGCCTTGCCGGAAAATGCTGGTCAAAAACCGGGAAAACCGTCAGCAGTCCTTGCTTGCCAATGCAGCAGAACGCCGGGCGAACGTCAAGGGCGTGTATGACTGCCCGTCGCCGGAAATTGTGCAAGGAAAGCATATCCTGCTCGTGGATGACATCGTAACATCCGGGGCAACCTTGAGCGAGTGCGCCAGAATACTTCGGCAAAACGGAGCACTGTCCGTGACGGCGATTGCTGTGGCGTGCGCGAAAGATGGAAAATAGCAATGCTATTATTGTCCGATAAGAGATAAATAAGAGGTGCAGAATATGAAATTTAGCATTTTTGAGAAAGACATCGCTATCGATATGGGTACGACATCGACGGTCGTTTTTGCACAGGGAAGCGGCGTTGTTTTGCGTGAGCCTACAGTCGTTGCGGTTGACAAATATAACGGCAGAATTCTTAAGGTCGGACAGGAAGCGCAAAAAATGCTTGGTCGTACCCCTGCCAATATTGTTGCGCTTCATCCTGTGGAATACGGCGTAATCTCTGATTACGATATGACGGCGCAGATGATCCGGGAATTGATCGGCCGGATTACGTCAGTCAGCCTGTTCAAGCCCTGCGTTTTGGCTTGTGTACCGAGCAGCATTTCCGGCGTTGAGGAGCGCGCGATGATCGACGCCGCCATTGAGGCGGGCGCGCGGAAGGTTTATTTGATCGAAACCGCTGTGGCGACGGCGATGGGCGCCGGCATTGATATTTCCAAAGCCAACGGACATATGATCATTGATATCGGCGGCGGAACCACGGAGGTTGCGATCATTTCGGCAGGCGGCGTCGTTGCGTGCGAATCGATTAAGGTTGCGGGCTCGAGCTTTGACGAGGCAATTGTGCGTTATGTGCGGCATAAGCACAAGGTTTTGGTCGGTCTCGGCGCAGCGGAAGAGGTGAAGCGCAGCATCGGCTGTGTCATTCAGCGTCCGGATGTCGGCGCGGAAGAACTCAAGGGGCGCAGTCTGACCACCGGTTTGCCTCAGACCGTGTCAATCACGTCCAACGAGATGATCGAGGCTTTCGTTGAGCCGATGAATCAGATCCTGGACGCCATCCATACTGTGCTTGAGCGCACGCCCCCGCAGTTGGTTGGAGATTTGGAAACCAACGGCATCGTAATGTCCGGCGGCGGCAGCCTGATCTACGGCATTGATCGGCTGATCGAGCGCAGCACGGGAATCCGCACAAACGTGGTCGAAGATCCTATCGCCTGCGCAGCCTTTGGCGCAGGACGCCTGCTCAGCCGCTTGGATGACATGCAGGATGGTATGATGAACTACGCCAGAAAAAGACAGTTGAAATAATGGACACTGGAGCGTGAATCTTGTGAATATTCTCCGCTTATTCAGCAGAAAGGACAAGGGGCAAAAGCAGCCGCACTGCTCGGCTGTCATCGTCGCTGCTGGCAGCTCTCGGCGTATGGGAAGCGACAAACTGAAAATGATGCTGGGCGACAGACCTGTTCTGGTCAGAACACTGCAGGTTTTCGAAGCTTCACCGCTGGTGGATGAAATCCTTGTGGTGACACGCGAGGACAAGCTGGAAGAAACGGCGGCGCTATGCAGGCAGTACGGGATCAGTAAAGTCAGCCGGGTGTTGTGCGGCGGAAAAACCAGGGCGGAATCAGCGCTTGCCGGCGTATCTGAAGTGTCCCCAAAAGCCCGCCTGATTGCCATCCATGACGGCGCGCGTCCGCTGCTCAGTCAGCAATTGCTGCAGCGCTGCGTTTGCACCGCGGCTGAACACCTTGCCGCGGCGCCTGCTTTGCCGAATACGGATACCTTAAAAGCCGTGGATAGTGAAGGGAAAATGATCGGCACAATTGACAGAGACAGCAGTTTCCGCGTACAGACACCGCAGGTTTTTCAGGCGGAACTGATCAAGGCGGCATTGACAAGAGCTGTGGAAAAGCAACTGCCAATCACGGATGACTGTTCGGCGCTTGAGCTGCTGGGGGTGCGTGCGATGACTGTGGAAGGCGAAGAGGATAATTTGAAAATTACCACAGAACGCGATTTGACCTTTGCAGCGCAGATTTTGCGAGACCGGGGAGAAAGTCTATGAGAATCGGTCACGGTTACGACGTACATCGGCTTGTTGTTGGACGCAAACTGATTCTCGGCGGCGTGGAGATCCCTTTTGAAAAAGGACTTCTGGGACATTCTGATGCGGACGTGTTGCTGCATGCGCTGATGGATGCGCTGCTGGGGGCGGCTGCGCTCGGCGATATCGGCGCACATTTTCCGGACAAGGATCCCGCCTATGCCGGAGCGGACAGCCTGCAGCTGCTTCAGCAGGTTTTTTCCCTGCTGAACGAGAGAGGCTTTCGCATTGGAAACGTGGATTGTACCATTCTGGCCCAAGCGCCGCGCCTGTCGGCCTATATTCCGGAAATGCGCCAAAAGATCGCAGCGGCGCTTCAACTCGAGCCGGAGAAAGTCAGCGTCAAGGCAACGACGGAGGAAGGGCTTGGTTTTACGGGAGAAGGGCTTGGCATGGCAGCGCATGCTGTGGTGCTGCTGGAAGATCGCTGATAGTTGCAGATCGCCGCTGCCGGCATACAATGGAGTGAGCATGCGATCATAACGCTGCGTATCAAACGCAGAGCGTGAATAGCGCTCTGCGTTTTTCTATTATGGGGGAGAGCTATTGTATGGAAAAATACCTGATCATGTGTCGTTCTTTGACACACGCGCAGCGCTGTCAGCGTCTGCTGGAGCAGAGCGGAATCATATCTTCTGTCATCAAAGCGCCTGCCGGTCTGACGCAAAAGGGCTGCGGCTATAGCCTCGTGTTGCGACGGCATATCAAAGATGCGCTGCGCGTTTTGCGGGAGCGAAATCTTTTGACCGGAAAGGTGTACCAATGGGACGGAACCCAATGGAGGGAAGAATATGATCTATCTTGACAGCGCGGCGACCAGCTTCCTCAAGCCGCCGGCAGTTTACGGCGCTGTCGGCCGCGCCATGCTGCAAGCCTCAAGCCCTGGACGCGGCGGCTATCGCTCGGCCATGAAGGCGGCGGAGATCGTGTATCGCTGCCGTGAGGTGGCGGCCGAACTGTTCCACATGGATGACCCCTCGCGGGTGGTGTTTTGCTCCAATGCGACGCATGCGCTCAACATTGCCATACACTCTCTGGCCGCGCCCGGCAGACGGGTGCTGATTTCCGGCTTTGAACACAACGCCGTGACTCGTCCGCTTCTTGCATCCGGCGCGCAGATTCGTGTAGCAGGACGAAAAATGTTCGATGAAGAGGATTTGATAAAGGATTTTCGTACAAAGATCGACGGCGCGGAATTGGTCGTATGCACGCACGTCTCCAACGTGTTTGGTTTTGTCCTTCCCATCCGGGAAATTGCCGCGCTTTGCTTGGAACGAGGCGTTCCTTTTATCATTGATGCTTCTCAGTCGGCGGGGCTGCTGGACATTGATATGCCGGGGCTTGGCGCGGATTTTATTGCGATGCCGGGTCATAAGGGGCTGATGGGGCCGCAGGGGACAGGGCTGCTTCTATGCGCGCGTACGGGAACGCCACTGATACAGGGCGGCGCAGGTCTGGACAGCGCAAGCCCGACAATGCCGGAGGACTTACCGGAACATCTTGAGGCCGGTACGTTGAACGTGCCGGGAATTGCCGGGCTGCTGGAAGGCCTCCGATACGTTCGTCAGCGCGATCCGGCGACGCTTCTTGCACGGGAGGAAACGCTGCTGGGTGAGCTGCTTCGCGGTTTGCGTCCGCTCTCCGCGTACAAACTGTTTGAAAATCGAGGGGGAGGCCAGTGCGGGATTTTATCTCTGGTGTCTGATCGCATGGATTCGGAAACGCTGGCCATGCGATTAGACCAACATCATATTGCCGCACGCGCCGGACTGCACTGCGCGCCGCTTGCGCACGAGAGCGCCGGGACGAAGACGATGGGAACGCTTCGTCTGAGCCTGTCTCCGTTTCTGGAAGAGGAGCAGATTGAACGCGCGATAGAAGCACTGCGGAAGATAATATAAAAAATAAAAAATTTACGAAATCTATTTGCCTTTTTTTTCTTTTTGCTTTATAATAAAGTGATATCATGTCGGAGCAAAACGCTTTTATAAACAAAAGCGAAACGGAGAAAAAAGCATGGAAGTTGTTCGCACGTTTTTAAACCAGGGTTTGAATATTTTGATGACCATGAAGCTCACGGACGCCATTGATATTCTGATTGTTGCGTTCCTGATCTATAAGGTCTTGTCCGTAATCCGCCGGACGAACTCAAACAATCTGGCCAGAGGTCTTTTTATTTTACTGGCGGTATTTGTTTTGTCCGAATTGCTTGGGCTGCAAATGATGCGATATTTGCTTCGGCGAGCCTTTGAGCTCGGCCTGATTGCTCTCGTCATCTTGTTCCAGCCGGAGCTGCGCCGTCTGTTTGAGCGAGTTGGCAGCAGTTTTAGCTCCGGCAAAGAGATCTATGGCAGCGCGATCGAGTCTGCGGTCGCGCAGACGGTTTTGGCATGCACGGAGATGTCTAAAAGCAAAACCGGCGCTTTGATCATTTTTGAGAGAAAGATTCAGCTTAGCGAAATCATGAGTACGGGAACGATTATAAACGCCGACGCCACGGCAGAGCTGATCAAGAATATTTTTTTCAACAAGGCGCCGCTTCATGACGGTGCGCTGGTTTTGCGAGACGGAAGAATTGCGGCGGCCGGCTGTGTGTTACCCTTGACCAAAAGCAATAATCTGAGCAAGGAGTTGGGCATGCGCCACCGGGCGGGTATTGGCTTGAGCGAAGTGTCAGACGCCGTCGTCGTGATCGTTTCGGAGGAATCCGGTTCGATCTCGGTTGCGTTCGAAGGGATGCTTAAACGTCATCTCTCCGCGACTACGCTGGATAAAATCCTTCGCAGCGAGCTGATTTCCGAGGAAAGTGAATCGAAAAACAAGAGTCTGCTTTCGCGGCTCCGCCGTTTCTTTGTGAGGAAGAAGAATGAACAAGAATAATCACGTTCTAAAAGTTTTGAAAAACAGCCGATTGCTGCTGGTGCTGTTCTCTCTGCTGACAGCACTTGTAATGTGGGTTTATGTGGCCTCACAGGATGTGGAGGAGTTTAAGCAGACCTTCCCCGGCGTTCGCGTAGAGCTTGTCGGTACGGAGATCCTGAGAGATTCCCGCAATATGGTCATTACAGATCTCGATACCAATTCCGTCACGATTGAGGTGAGCGGCCCGCGGCGTCTTGTGTCGTCGCTCTCGTCTGCGGATTTGGTTGCGCGCGTAGACGTCAGCAAGCTGACGCAGCCGGCCTACACCTCACAGACCTATACTGTGATTTTTCCGGACGGTATGGACGCCAGTTCCCTGAAAACCTCAAACCGTATGCCGTCCACGCTCAGCTTTATGGTCTCGGCTATGTCAAAAAAACAAATCCCGGTGCGCGGCAGTTTTGACGGAAAGGTCATGCAGGGCTTCAAGGCGGAACAGCCTGTCTATGATCCGGCGACAATTACGGTATACGGGCCGGAGGTCTATTTGAAAAACGTCAAGTATGCATGGGTGACCTTTGGCGAAAATACGGAGATCGATCAGAGCTTTTCGGCGGAAGTTGTCTTTACACTCATGGACGAAAATGAGGAAGAGTGTTCGACAAAGGAACTGACGTTCTCCGATAATACCATCCTGGCAAGCATTCCGATTATGCGCGTGAAAGAAGTGCCGCTGGATGTGAATATCGTGTACGGAGCAGGCGCGACAGAGGAAAACACAAAGATCGTAATCGAGCCGAGTT
This sequence comes from Oscillospiraceae bacterium, assembly GCA_017518225.1. Classification (GTDB taxonomy): domain Bacteria; phylum Bacillota; class Clostridia; order Oscillospirales; family Oscillospiraceae; genus Limivicinus. The sequence goes on from JAFWVV010000026.1 coordinate 44,420, forward strand.
CCATTTTGCTGTCCGGCGATTCGGCGGTTCTGGATCGAATGAACCGAATTGTTCTTGCCACCATTGATACGACCGATTTTTCCACTTCTTTTACAGACACCTATACGATCCGCTATGAAGATGGTATTGACAATTTGTCCGGTGTCACGGAGGCGAAAGTCACCGTTGAGCTTTTGAATCTTGTCAGCGATAAATTCATCGTTCGTAATATTTCAACGATCAACGTGACGGAAGGCTATGAAGATAAAATCATCACCGATTCCATTACGGTTACTTTGCGTGGGCCGGAAGAACAAATGAAGGCGGTCAAAGCTGAAAATATCAGTGCTGTGATCGACCTGCAGGATTCTGTCAATTCTACCGGCACTTATACAGCAACGCCAAAAATATATGTTGACGGATTTCCCGATGTGGATGTGATTCTGGAGATCCCCGCGGTGACGGTTGAACTGCAAAAGGAAGAGGAGACTACGCCGTGACACAGGAGGCTGTTGTGACAAAGCTGCTGCCGGACGGCATGGCCGAGGTGGCCGTTCGCAGAACGACAGCCTGCGGAGGCAACTGCGGCAGCTGCGAGAGCTGTGTGTTTGAAAGAGAACTGAAAATAGCGGCGAAAAACAGCATTGACGCTCAACCGGGGCAAAAGGTGCTGCTCAAAAGCAAAAGCGCGATCATTTTTGGCGCCGCTCTGCGCGTTTACGTGCTGCCAATGCTGTTCTTTCTGGCGGGATACCTGTTTGCAGCGCTTGTCGGCCTTGGCGAGACCGGCTGTATTGCGGTCAGTTTTATCTTTTTACTTGCGGCTGGAGCATACCTTGTTTTTTCCCAACGAAGGAAAAAGCAAAAAAACGAAATCAACTTTGAAATTATCTCATTTCTTTAACGAGCGGAGGTCGCTATGATCAAGAGTATGACAGGCTATGGCAGCGCCAAGTCTGTGATTGACGGAATGGAAATCAGCATAGAGCTGAAAAGCGTTAACAATCGTTTTTTGGACTGCTCTGTGCGGATGCCACGCAGCCTGCTTTTTGCAGAGGATCGGGTAAAGGCAGTGGTACAGGAGCATATCAGCCGCGGAAAGGTGGACGTCTTCGTCAATGTCGGCACGTCGCAGGACGAGGGCGTGATTGTCAAGGTCAACGAGCTGCTGCTGCGCTCCTATGTGGAGGCTGTCCGACATATCGCCGAAGAGTATCAGCTTCCGCAGGAGTTGAGCGCCATCAGTCTCAGCCGCTATCCTGACGTGCTTTCCGTAGAGAAGAAAGAATTGCAGCAGGAGCCGATGGCGGAGGCAATCCGTGAGCTGGCCGAGCGCGCGCTGCAGGATTTTGACAGCATGCGGCTGCGCGAGGGACAAAAGCTCAGTGAAGACGTGCTGATGCGTCTTGAGAAGATTGAATCGCTGGTGAGTGAGGTCGAGAGGCAAGCGCCGAATACGCTCATGGAATATCGCAAGCGCCTGGAGGACAAGCTGCATGAGGTGCTGGGAGCCAGCGGGATTGAGGAGAGCAGAATTCTGACGGAAGCCGCGATTTTTGCCGACCGTATCGCTGTGGACGAAGAAACCGTTCGCCTGCGCAGTCATATCTCTCAGCTTCGCGCGATGATCGACGGCGGCTCTCCCATTGGGCGCAAAATTGATTTTCTCGTGCAGGAATTCAACCGGGAGGCCAACACCATCGGCTCCAAGTGCCAAAACAAAGAAATTGCCTACTGCGTGGTTGAGATCAAGGCGGAAATTGAAAAAATCCGCGAGCAAATCCAGAATATTGAATAGGCGGCGCGTATGAAACTCATTAATATCGGTTTTGGAAACCTGATCTCTGCAGAGCGAATGATTGCGGTCGTCAGCCCGGAGTCTGCGCCGATCAAGCGGATGATTCAGGATGTCAAGGAGCGCGGAATGCTGATTGATGCAAGCTTTGGCCGCAGTACGCGATCGGTTATTGTGATGGACAGCGGCAATGTCGTCCTGTCATCCCTTTCCCCGGAGCTTCTGGCGCAGCGCATTTCCGAAAAAACGGAAGAGGAGAGCGAAGAGCATGCGTGAACAGGGAAAACTGTTTGTTATCTCCGGGCCATCCGGCGCCGGAAAGAGCACCGTGGTATTCAAAGCGATGGAGGGCAGGGAAGACCTCTGCTTTTCGACCTCTGCTACGACGAGAAAGCCCCGTCCCGGCGAACAGGACGGACGGGAGTATTTCTTTGTTGACCGCGAGCGCTTTGTTGAAATGATTGCCGGAGATGAGCTTTTGGAGCACGCGGTCTATGTGAACAACTATTACGGTACGCCGAGAAAGTATGTAGAGGAGCAGTTGGCGCAAGGCGTCAACGTACTGCTTGATATAGAAGTGCAGGGAGCGCGTCAGGTGGCTGAAAAGTGCCCGGACGCGACAAAAATCTTCGTAATTCCGCCTTCGCTGAGGGAACTGGAGCGCCGACTGGTCAACCGGGGAACGGACACGGCGGAAGCGATCGCGGCTCGTCTGGAGCGCGCAAGACAAGAATATCAAGAGGCAGACTTTTACGATTACATCATTGTAAATGATTCGCTCGAGCAAGCAGCTGCGGAGCTGTCGGCCATTATTCTGGCGCAGCACTGCCGTGCGGCAGATCGCGCCGATTACCTGAGAGCACTTTGAGTGGTTTATAATATTTTTTATAAAAATATGCCGTATCTTTACGGCAGAATGGAGACGAACGATTATGATGCTTTATCCCCCCGTCGCCGACCTCGTCGGCAAAGTTGGCAGCCGCTATCAGCTGGTAAACCTTGTTGCCCGCCGCGCGCGTGCAATCTCTGCGGAGTCGGAAGAAAAGGCGATGCCGCTGGAGCGTAAGCCTGTTTCCTCCGCCATTGACGAGGTCTATACCGGCAAGCTGTCCATCCGCTAAGCCCGGCTCAGGCGGTGACAACGATGATTGCAAAAATCGCGGTTTCCGCCGCGCCATATTGGATCGACAAGCCCTATGATTATCTGATCCCCGAGCGGCTGCAGGATGCGGCCCGCCCGGGGATGCGGGTCATGGTTCCCTTTGCAAGGGGGAATCGCCTGTGTGAAGGGATTATTCTGTCAGTGGTTGAGGACAACGGCGCGCAACTGCAAAAGTTGAAAGCGGTGGAAAGGCTTCTGGACGACGCAGCATTGCTGACGGAAGATCAGATCAAGCTGGCGCTGTTTTTGCGGGATCGTTTTTTCTGCACGCTTTATGAGGCTGTCAAGGCGATTCTCCCGGCAGGCTTGTGGTTTGACCAGCAGGGAAAACGCCGCGCCAAAGACAAGAGCCTGTCCATGCTTCGGCTGGCTGTTTCGCAGGAGGAGGCGACGGATGCGCTTCATGCGAAGAGTCGTCGTGCGCCGCAGCAGGCGCAGATCTTGGAACTGCTTTGCAGTTTTGAGGCCTTGCCGCTGCCGGACGTGCTTCGGCATACGGGCGCAGGGCGCACGGTCGTACAAGCTCTGGAAAAACAGGGCCTTGTTGAGCGATACGAGCGAGAGGTTTTTCGCCGTCCGGAGCTGTTTTCCGGTGATATTCAGCCGCTGCCGGTTCTCAATGCGGCTCAGCAAAGGGTGTATGAAGGCATACGCGCCCTTTCGGATCAAAACAAAGCTTCGGCTGCGCTGCTTTTTGGCGTGACCGGCAGCGGTAAAACCAGCGTATATGTCCATTTGATCCGCACACAACTGGAGAAAGGACGCTCCTCCATCCTGCTTGTGCCGGAAATTGCCTTGACCCCGCAAATGCTGCAGACTTTTTCCTCGTATTTTGGGGACGAGATAGCCGTGCTGCACTCAAGCCTCTCGATCGGAGAGCGTTATGACGAGTGGAAACGGATTCGCAGCGGGAATGCGCGCGTCGTTATCGGCACACGCAGCGCTGTTTTTGCTCCTGTGCGGGATTTAGGCCTTGTTATCATCGACGAGGAGCAGGACGACAGCTATAAATCCGAAAATTCGCCGAGATATCACACCAGGGATGTGGCAAAATATCTCTGCGTGCAGGCTGACTGCCTGCTTCTGCTTGGCTCTGCAACGCCGGATGTCGTCAGTCGCTATTATGCGCAGATCGGACGCTATTCCTATTTCGTCCTCCCCGAACGCTATAACGACATGATGCTGCCCGACGTGAGGATCGTTGATATGAAGCGAGAGCTTCGGCGTGGAAATACCGGCGATATCAGCGTACCTTTGCAGGAGGAGATCGCCTGCAATATTGAAAAAGGCGAGCAGAGCATCCTGTTTTTGAATCGCCGCGGCGCACACAAGCTGATTAGCTGCGGCAGCTGCGGATACACCTATAAATGTCCGCGCTGCAGTGTTTCTTTGACCTATCACAGCAGCAATCGTCGCTTGATTTGCCATTATTGCGGCTATTCTCAGTGGGTGGATCCCAAGTGCCCCGATTGCGGCGGCGAGCTGAGACGTCTCGGAAGCGGAACACAACATGTCGTAGAACAGCTTCAGGAGCTTTTTCCGGGGGTGGAGGTGCTGCGGGTAGATGCAGATACGGTCGCACCGGTAGGCTCGCATAAGCAGCTTTTCGACCGGTTTCGAGAGGATAAGATCCCTTTGATGGTCGGTACGCAGATGGTGACAAAAGGCTTGAATTTTGAAAACGTCACACTTGTTGGCGTTCTCAATGCCGATCAAAGCCTCTATGCCGGTGATTACCGTGCAGGAGAGCGCAGCTTTTCTCTGATGACACAGGTCATCGGACGAAGCGGCCGTGGTCAGAAACCGGGACGCGCGATCATACAGACTTTTACGCCCGATAACCAAATCATTTGTCAGGCTGCCGCGCAGGATTACGAGGCCTTTTATGCAGGAGAGCTGGAGCTGCGGCGTCTGCAAAACGCGCCGCCCTTTTCACAGTTGTTTTCCATCAGCTGCTCCGGCCTTTCGGAGGAACTGGTACGGCAGACCGCTCGCTACATTGCCGATTGGCTGCACAATGCGATCGAGAGTCTGCGCGGCGTCAGCATTATGGGCCCGGCGCCTTTATCGGTCGTCAAGGTCAACAACCGTTATCGTTACCGCGTCAATATCGCCTGTCTGGATGCAGTGCCGATGCGGCGGATGATTGCGCAGATCGTCATTGCCTGCAGCGTAGATAAACGATTTCGCGGCGTGTCGGTCTTTGCCGACAATGACCCCACAGAATGATATGACGCCGTCAGTTGTCGGCAGATTGGAGAAAAAATGGCAACCAGACATATCCTTACCAAAGAAGACCCGGCTCTTTATAAAAAATGCCGTCCGGTAACGTCCTTTGACGCTCGCTTGCATCAACTGCTTGACGATATGGCGGAAACTCTGGCGCAGTCAAACGGCGTGGGCTTGGCTGCACCGCAGGTCGGTGTGCTTCGTCGCGCTGTGTTGGTATTGGAGACGAATGTGGCGGAAGACGAGGATGAGATTCTCCTGGAGCTGATCAATCCGATGATTCTAGAAAGCTCCGGTGAACAAAAGGGCGCGGAGGGCTGCCTGAGCGTCCCGGGGGAGTACGGCATTGTGTGCAGACCGGAGACCGTCAAGGTACGCGCCCAGGATCGCAACGGTCAATGGTTTGAATACGAGGGAACCGGCTTAACGGCGCGCTGCTTTTGCCATGAACTGGATCATCTGGAGGGGCGCGTGTTTACCGAGCTGTGTGAACGAATGCTGACGGAGGAAGAACTCGCCAACGGGGCGTTTTGATGGGAGCTGCGATGCGTATTGTGTTTATGGGAACGCCGGATTTCGCCGAAGCGTCTTTACAAAAACTGATTGACGAGCGTTTTTCCGTGATCGGCGTATTTACACAGCCGGACAAGCCGCGTGGACGGGGGATGTCCATGAGCTTTTCACCCGTGAAAACGCTGGCGCTGGCCCATCAGATTCCTGTCTATCAGCCGGAAACCTTGAGAGACGGTAAAGCCTTGGAAAAGCTCAAGGAGTGGAATCCCGATATTCTCGTTGTTGTCGCTTACGGGAGGATTTTGCCGGATGAGCTTTTATCGCTGCCGCGCTTTGGCGCAATCAACGTCCATGCTTCGCTTTTGCCGAAATACCGCGGCGCAGCGCCGATCCAGTGGGCGGTTTTGAACGGCGATCCGGTGACCGGCGTTAGCATCATGTATCTGGCGCATGAGATGGACAGCGGTGACGTGATTAAGACCAGCGAGACGGAGATCGGTGAAAAGGAGACCTCAGGCGAGCTTTTTGAACGACTGAAGCACATGGGCGCGCAGGCCCTGGTTGACAGTCTGCGTGAAATTGAAGCGGGCACAGCGCAGCGATATCCGCAGGACGGGGCGAAGGCAAGCTATGTGTCTATGCTGGACAAATCCATGGCGCCCATCGACTGGACAAAACCGGCTAAGCTGGTTCTCAAGCAGATTTTCGGGCTTCAGCCTTGGCCGGTCGCAACGATGACGCTGGGCGGAACGACGCTTCGGGTTTTTGACGCAGATTTATGCGAAAAACACACGAACCGCACGCCCGGTACGGTACTCGCTGCCGACACAAGCGGGATTGAAATTGCCTGCGGCAACGGAGAAGTTATCCGCGTGACGCAGCTGCAAGCGCCGGGTAAAAAACGAATGTCCGCAGCAGACTATCTGCGTGGTCATCCGATCGACGGAGTGAAATAAATGATGGATCCAAGAAGCGCGGCCTTTGCGGTCATACAGCGCTGCCGAAAGGATGGCGCATGGTCCAGCCTTGTTTTGGATAAAATGCTTGAAAGCTGTCAGCTGGATGCGCGCGATGCCGCACTTGCTGTGCGTCTTAGCATGGAAACGCTGCAAAATAGCCGTTATTTGGATTTTTATATCGACTACTATTGCAATTCGAGAAAACTCGAGCCGCGTGTGCGTGATGTACTTCGTCTTGGCGCCTGCCAGATCCTGCTGATGGAAAAGATTCCCGGCAGGGCGGCAATCCACGAGACGGTGGAGTTGTGCAAAAAGAACGGGCTTTCGCACGCATCGGGTCTTGTCAATGCCGTTTTACGGCGGATCGAGGAAAATCGTCATGCGCTCCCGGAAATCCCGGGGCGCGGGACGTCGGCCTATCTGGCTGTTAGATTCAGTCAACAGGATTGGCTGGCAGAGCGCCTGGTATCCCAGCGAGGCTATAATTTTGCCGAAGCTTTTTTTGCCGCCTCGCAGTTACCTGCGGCGACCGATCTTCAGATCAATACGCTGAAAACGACTTGCGAGCATTTTTACAGACGCCTGGACGCGCAAGGCATTGCCTATGAGGTGGCGTCCTATCCTGCGGGCTGTGTGACGATCCGAGGCGGGCGCATTGACGATCTTCCCGGCTATGCAGAAGGCGAATTCTACGTACAGGATCGTGCCGCTGCGATGGCGGTGGAGCTTTCCGAAGTAAAGCGCGGGATGCGTGTGCTGGACGCCTGCGCCGCCCCGGGCGGAAAGAGCTTTGCCGCAGCAATACGTATGCAGTGCGAGGGGCGTATCATCGCCTGTGATGTCCACGAAAAAAAGCTGCGAAGGATCGCGAGCGGCGCGTCACGACTGGGAATCTCGTGTGTTGAGACACGCCATGCAGATGCATCGGCATTTGAACCGGCCTGGCAGGACGCTTTTGATCTTGTGATCGCCGATATGCCTTGCTCGGGCTTCGGTGTCATGAGAAAGAAGCCGGAGATTCGGCAAAAAAACGAGGAAGCGTGCAGATCGCTTCCGCTTATTCAGAAAAAAATTCTGGATAACCTGTCCCGCTATGTTTGCGTTGGCGGAACGCTCCTTGTGGCGACCTGTACGGTGCTACGGGAGGAAAATGAAGCGCAGATCGAGCAGTTTCTGTCGGAGCATCCTGCATATACGGCGGTGGATTTTCGTGTGGGAGATCGCTGTTCTGAAAACGGCTGCTATACTTTTTGGCCACACGTTGATGGAACGGACGGCTTTTTTGCCGCAAAGCTGAAACGAATCAAATGATGAAAAGAGATATTGTTTCCATGCTTCCGGAGGAGCTGGAGGCGGATTTTGTACAATTGAATGCGCCGAAATACCGCGTGATGCAGGTATTTCGCTGGCTTGGACGCGGCGTTCGTGATTTTAACGAAATGAGCGATCTGCCCAAGCCGTTTCGCGATAAGCTGCACGAGAACTATCGGATTTACAGACCTCGTGTGCTGAAAAAACAGGTATCTGCAATAGACGGGACGATAAAATATCTCTGGGAACTTGCGGATGGACAGGCGGTAGAGACCGTTGTGATGAGTTACCAGCACGGCAATACCGTTTGCATATCCTCCCAGGTTGGCTGTCGACAGGGATGCGCCTTTTGTGCTTCAACGATTGGCGGGCTTGTTCGCAATCTGGAGCCGTCGGAGATGTTGGATGAGGTGCTTTTTTCACAGTTGGATTCAGGAAAAACGATCTCCAATATCGTGCTGATGGGGATTGGCGAACCTTTGGATAACTTTGAGCACGTCATGCGTTTTTTATCTCTTGTCAACCATCCGCAGGGGATGAATATCGGCATGCGGCACATTTCTTTGTCGACCTGTGGATTGACAGAGCGTTTTGATGAGCTGGCTGCACGAGATTTGCAGTTGACGCTCTCTGTGTCACTGCACGCGCCGGATGATGAGACCCGCTCCCGCCTGATGCCGGCCAACCGCGGTCGCGGCGTCGATCAGTTGATGGAAAGCTGCAAGGCCTATTATAAAAAGACCGGGCGCAGGATATCGTTTGAGTATGCCATGATTGATGGCGTCAATGACAGCGAGAGACACGCAAGGCTTCTTGCGGAGAGGGCAAAGGCTGTAAATGCTCACGTCAATTTAATTCCGCTTAACCATGTGGAAGAGCGTCAATTTCGTCCTTCCACCACCGGACATATGAAAGCATTTATCCATATTTTAGAGGACAAAGGCGTCAACGTCACGGTTCGCCGTCGCCTTGGCAGCGATGTAGACGCCTCCTGCGGACAACTGCGAAGGAAAAACCAGAATCAGATTGTATGTACAGAAGGTGAGAAGCATTGAAGAGCTTTGGTTTGACGGACAAAGGCATGATCCGTAAGGACAATCAGGATTGCTTTATCATCGAGCGCTGCGAGATACAGGACTGCCTCGTGCTGGCGCTTTGCGACGGCATGGGCGGAGCAAAAGCGGGCGGCGTGGCCAGCCAGCTCTCGAACAAGGCTTTTGTTTCGCATATTTACGGGAAACTGACGGCTCGAGTGAAAAAACGCGTTGATTACCAAAAAATGCTGACAGATGCATGCAACGAGGCAAACGGAGTATCTTTTGAGTACTCCCAGTTTGACGAGGCTTTCAGCGGTATGGGGACAACGCTTGTCGGCGGCGTCATAAAATACGACGGCAGGGGATATATCATCAATGTCGGCGACAGCAGGGCCTATATCGTCTCCCCGCGTCGCAAAAGAATTACACAGATCACGAGAGATCATTCATTGGTGGAAGAACTGGTTGAGGTCGGTGCGATCACCAAAGATCAGGCGCGTGTCCACCCACAAAAAAACATCATAACGCGCGTGGTTGGCTCTGACGAGAAGGTAGAAGCGGATTATTTCCAGTTTTCTCTCAAAAGCGGTGAGATCCTGCTGCTGTGCTCGGACGGGCTTTCCAATATGCTGACGGACGAGGAGATACTTGAGCTTTCCGAGCAGTATCCGGAGCCGGAGATGCTCTGCCGGGAACTGATGGCGGATGCTCTTGCACGCGGAGCAAATGATAATGTGACGGTTATTGCGGTTGCAAAATAAGGAGATCCTATGAACGAACAGGACAAATATATCGGTCAAATACTGGAAGATCGCTATGAGATTTCCGAGCTGATCGGAGAGGGCGGTATGGCGCGTGTGTATCGCGCCTTGGATAAGAGACTGAACCGTAAAGTCGCTGTGAAAATCATGCGCGACGAAATGGCCGCCGATGAAGACTTCCGCCGTCGCTTTTGCGCGGAATCGCAGGCGGTTGCGATGCTTTCTCACCCGAACATTGTAGCAGTTTACGACGTCAGCCACAGCGATCAGATTGAATTTATTGTGATGGAACTGATCGACGGTATTACCTTGACCCAGTATATGGATCGCCGTGGTATTCTCAGTTGGAAAGAAGCGGTGCATTTTTCCAAACAAATTGCCCGTGCGCTTGGTCATGCGCATGAGCGCGGCATTATCCATAGAGATATTAAACCGCAGAACGTTATGCTTTTGCGTGACGGTTCGATCAAGGTTGCTGACTTTGGTATTGCCGCGCTGGAAAGTGAATTGCAGGAAAATGACGGTCAGGCGATTGGCTCCATCCATTACATCGCGCCGGAGCAGGCGCGCGGGGAACTGCCGGACGCACGCAGCGACGTGTATTCTCTCGGCGTTGTGATGTATGAAATGGTCACCGGCGCCGTTCCGTACAGCGGTGATTCCCTCGGTGAGATCGCTGTCAAGCAGATGAACGTACCGCCGACGCCAATCCACGAGCTAAACCCGGAGCTTCCGGAAACCTTGGAGAGGATCATTGAAAAGGCAATGGCCCCGAAGCTGGAAGACCGTTATCAGGCAGCGGCGGAAATTGCAGATGATCTTGAACAGATGTCCCGCGAAGGCGCGGCGGAACAGACACAGGCAGAAACAACGGAGATTGTCAGTGTTCCGGACGTAACGCCCATTCGCTCTGCCAGCGAGCTGTCCAAAAGCAATTATGCGCGACGTCGTCGCAGAGCGAGCCGTGTTAGCTATCTGCTGGGAACCTTTCTCCTGCTGTTGCTGGCGCTCGGGATTTTCCACTTCCTCTGGGGTTATTGGATTGAAGAAATTTTTTCGCCCGCAGAGCGTACTACGCTTCCGAGTTTTGTTGGCATGGACTATGCGAGCGTGGAGAATGATTCGGAGCTGATGGGTCAATATCGTTTCGAGGTGACCTATGTGGTCAACAGCGAGGAAAAACCGGGGCGTGTGCTTTCGCAGGACCCACAGGCGGGACGCAGCGTCATGACCGGCCCCTCCGGCGTTGTCGTCAGCTTAACGGTTAGTACAAATGCCAGCCAGCTGGAAATCCCGGATCTTGCCGGGCGCTATTATACGGATGCGATTCTCATTCTGCAAAGCAGCGGATTAGTTGGCGAAATTGAAAATGCTACGTCTTCGTCTGTGCCGCGCGATTACGTGATTTCAACCAGTCCCGGCAGCGGAGAGACGGTCAGCACGGGCTCCGTCGTCTATGTAACCGTCAGCAGCGGCCCGGAGATCCTTATCGTGGAGGTTCCCAACCTGGTGGGCATTAGTGAAGATGCTGCGCGCGCCAAGCTGGAGGCCGCCAGACTCAGCTATGGGGGGGCGGAGCGTGTGCCCAGCGAATTTGAAGCGGGGACCGTAATCGGTCAGGTTCCGGATGCTTTTACCCAGATTGAAGAGCATGCTAAAGTTACGCTTCAAATCTCCACCGGTCCAGCCTCATGATGATTGAGGGTAGAATTGTCAAGGCGCTCAGCGGCTTTTACTACGTTCAGACGGAACACACGCTGCTCTCTTGCAAAGCGAGAGGGAAATTTCGCCTGGACGGAACCTCGCCGCTGGTGGGCGACCAGGTTCTGTGCAGCAGCGACGCGGAAGGCGTTGGACGGGTTGAGGAGATTTTACCGCGACGCAACTGGTTTATCCGTCCGGCTGTTGCCAATATCGATCAGCTGGTTTTTATTGCTGCCGGCGTTAATCCTGTGACGGATCCGTTTTTGATTGACCGGGTATCGGTCATTGCGGCGCAGGCGCAGTGTGAGCTTCTGATTTGTGTGAACAAATCGGATCTGAGCGCAGCCAATGAGCTGTTCGATGTTTTTTCCGCTGCAGGCTTTTCCGTGATCCGAACAAGTGCCGAAACAGGCGAAGGGATCGAGGAGCTGTTCGAACGCCTGCGCGGAAAAACCTCTTCCTTCACCGGCAATTCCGGCGTCGGAAAATCCAGTCTGCTCAATCGACTCTTGCCATCAGCCGCCGCGGAAACAGCGGCGGTCAGTGAAAAACTTGGCCGAGGCAAGCATACGACCCGCCATGTGGAGCTGTATGCGCTGGATGACTGCACGTTTATTGCAGATACGCCGGGTTACGCCTCCTTTGAAATCGAAATGATGACGGCGATCCCCAAAGAAGAGCTTGCCGGGCACTTTTTGGATTTCCAGCCTTATCTTGGACAATGCCGCTTTCATGACTGCGCGCATTTGCGCGAGCCGGGCTGCGCAATCAGCGAGGCTCTCCGGAACGGTGAAATTCAAGCCAGCCGCTATCGATCCTATGTGCGTTTATATGAGCTGTGTGCCCAACATAAATTTTGGGAGAATAAAAAAAAATGAGACTGTCAAAAAACGATGCAGATGGACAGTTGACAGAGCCGCGGGGGAGCGCGAGGGGGCAGACCCGCCTCGCGTTACAATAAACCGTCGTCTAAAAAAGGCTGATATCATCAGGCTTTTTTAGGTAATAGCATTTTGACACCGTCAAAATGCTCGGCGGCTGAAGCTTGTCAAAAAAGTCCCAGAGGACTTTTTTGACAAGCTGAAAATAATATTGTCATTTTTCGCCGCCTGTCGCATAGAATGAAGCATCATCCTTTGCGGGGGGCGGTCTGTTTATGCGGAGAGGACGACGTTGCTATATGGCGATCACAGTTCTTTCTCTCGGCCTTGTGATCTTATTTTCCGTATTGCTGCCGGGCGTGTTTTGGTGGCTTTTGCTGTCCGGTGTGCTGATTGGCCTCGGTGTCTGGTTACTGCGCTGCTGTTAAGCAGATATGGATTAATACTCCGTTAAATAACTTTATCATTTTTTATGGCGTGGTCGTAGAGGCTACGCCATTTTTGCTTTCAGCAATTCATCAATCGGGATGAATCCCATAAGGTCATATTAGATATGAATTCTATGAGTTTTTTTGCTTATGATCTGTCGGCTACATCGATGTAAATTGCTTTGATAAGCTCATGAACCACCCTTCAGCCTATATGACGATGAAGTTCAAAAGCTGCCAAAGCTTTTGAAAAACAATTTGGAGATTATTACAAATAACTACTTGACTACTTGCAAACCCACCATTTCAATATCGTCGGCTTCTATTTCTTTATGATTTCTTGAAAACTGTTTGTTACGCTTTCCTTGCAAAAGCAAAGGTAAAGGAGAATTGATATGGATTTCATGCTGAGTACAACAGACTTGTGCAAAAACTTCAAGGGACAGATGGCGGTTAATCATGTATCTATCGGGGTACAACGCAACTCCGTCTATGGGCTTTTAGGTCCTAATGGAGCAGGAAAATCGACACTCTTAAAAATGCTGACGGGTATTCTTCACCCCAGCAGCGGCAGCATCACATTTGACGGTCATCCGTGGCAGCGAAACGATTTAAGGAATATCGGTGCGTTGATTGAAATGCCGCCGCTCTACGAAAATCTGACGGCCTATGAAAACCTGAAAGTCAGAACCACCTTGCTGGGGCTGCCTGATTCACACATCCACGAAGTACTTGAAACAGTCAATCTTACAAATACAGGAAGGAAAAAGGCCGGGCAGTTCTCACTTGGTATGAAGCAGCGGCTTGGCATTGCGATAGCTCTTGTGAATACGCCGCAGCTTCTCATCCTCGATGAGCCTACCAACGGGCTTGATCCCTTGGGTATCGGTGAACTGCGGGAACTGATCCGCTCTTTTCCACAAAAAGGTATTACTGTGATCCTTTCCAGCCATATTCTGTCGGAAGTCCAGCAGATTGCCGATCATGTGGGAATTATCGTAAACGGAACGTTGGGCTTTGAGGGCAGCATCCAATCGGAAGACAATCTGGAAGCGCTGTTTATGGATGTGATCCGCAAATACGGCAAGGAGGTGTGAGTCATGCGCTATCTGAAATCTGAAAACCTGAAACATAAGCGCAGTTTTACGCGCACGTTAATTCTTTTAGCGCCTTTAGTTACAGTGCTGATGACATTCCTTGCTCCCATGTGGTTTCAGGTGAATGCCTTTAATTGGTGGTATGTATTTCTCTACCCCGGTTTTCTTACCCTTCTATGTGTTCTTATAGAGCATAGGGATAGCGGAAAGAAAAAATATCAGACGGTCTTTCCACTTCCGGTATCGCTTTCAACAATATGGCGTGCAAAAATCGAAACGACAGGGCTTTACGTCCTGATCGGAAATCTTATTTTTCTTGTGCTGAATGTGCTGGGAGGCTTTATCATATCTCGCCTTTCGGGGTTCCCCATGACGATTGGCATTTCCTCAGCAATACTTGGAACTGTCTGCATTGTTTTGGCAAGCCTGTGGGAGATTCCCTTTTGCCTGTGGCTGGCAAAGAAAACAGGGCTATTTGTCGCTTTGATCCTAAATGCAGGGGTCGGGAGCGTTTTGGGCGTTCTTGCAGCACAAACCACCTACTGGATTTATTGTCCATATGGCTGGGCGCCACGTTTGATGGTTCCGATCCTTAACATCATGCCCAACGGTACGCTTGCACAGGAGCAGGTTTTGGACACGCCGCCTGTATTAATTTGTTTAGCGTTGGCTCTATCGCTTCTCGCGTTTATATTCCTGTCCTTGATAACAGGAAAACAGTTTGCAATACAGGAGGCAAAATGATGCGCGCGTTTATTCGCTGCTTTAGGGCAGAATTTATAAAACACAGACGCAGCGCGGTATATTATATCCACATCATTTTGCCTGTTCTGTGTGCAGTCGTTTTTGCCGGATATTATCGTGTTTCTGGCTGGGATATTTCAACAAAGATAAGCGCTTATCTGGAGGTGCTGGCCGCATCTATTCCGTTTTTGATTGGTATCATCACCGGACAGGCGCTACAGATTGAACATACGGCCGGGAGCTATCAGCTCATGCTTGGAACGATCTCCTCAAGAAACGCATCTTTTCTCGGAAAGCTTATCTTTATGCTTTCCTGCTTCTTTTGCGCAACTGCTTTTGCGTTGTGGATATTCGCGGTATTATACCCAGTCCTTCCTCTTAGGTTATTTGCAAAACCTTTGAGCTTGTTATCATTTACTGCTTTTCCGCTATATGTTATGCACCTTTTTGTTGGACTGAGATTCGGAAAGGGTGCAACGATGGGGTTGGGAATTGCGGGAAGCCTTTTAGCCGCACTTATGCGTACAGGTCTTGGAGATGGTATCTGGAAGGTCGTTCCCTGGGCTTGGGGCATCAGGACAATGGACGTCGCCGTGCTGTCCTGGTATGATCCGCAACTCTATTTGCTGGCACATGGTGAGTTTGTAATCGGCATGGTAGTTTGTGCCTGTTCGTCCGTCTGTTTGCTGACCGCCTGCCTGCTGTGGTTCCGACGCTGGGACGGTGCAAAAAGCGCGGACTAACTTATATTCAACTAAATATAGAGAGGAAAAACAATGAATAAGAAGGTTTGCTTTTTAGCTTCGTCACTTATTATTGCAATGCTATTGATGTGTGGATGCTCTATTGAAAGGGATTTTATGCAAAAAAAACAATGCGAAATATCAATAGATGACTGGATTACCGTGTCATATAACGAACAGGACTTTTTTATCATCAACGAAAGGGTGGATGCAGCAGAAATAGGCACATGGGTGGGTGTTATCAACAAAAACCTGTCGGGCGTTATGTTTTCTTCTGTCTATACCGACAAGAAAAATGCCGATATGATAGATATTTCAATCAATGATGCTTTTTTTCGCGCAATTGCTGTGGATAAACTTGTTGAGGGGATGTGCCCGTATGAATTGCATGCATATTCGTCATATCAAGCAGGCATACAAACAGTAAGCCTTGATGCCAATAATGCATTGCGACTGATTTTCAATGGGGATACTTACGCAGTGACTGAAAGTCGCATTGAGAGAAGTGATTTGGGTAGCTTTGTTTGTAGTATAGCTCGCAGCCTTACTTGTGATGCCGAAACAGGCAGAATAATATCGAAAGAAGAGGCTCTTGCTATCGATTGGGATGGAAGCCTTCAGCAAAATCGCAGATTGCTGAATTATGATAATGTTTATTGGGTAAAAAACACGGATGATCTGGCTGTCGGTATAAATGGAAAATTCTATATAGCAGTCAAACAACAGCAAAAAGCAGATTCAAAAGATTAGAATTCATGTATTCTTAATCGACAGATATGTATATGCGCGCGTCTGCCAAGATTTTTCGTCGATATATGAGATTATTTGTTTCGGCTTTCTCACACAGAGCCATAATTCACGTCGCTTCAGCCAAAATTCAAGTCGATCAATCTGATCATTTATGTTATTATACGTCATACAGGGAGGTGGTCTTGTGGCACACATTCTTATCATAGATGACGATCCTGGCATTTTGGAACTGATTAAAGAAAGCCTGTCGAAAGATGGGCATTCGATGACTGCATGTCAAAGTCCGACGGATGTGGATATGAAAACCATTCACCGCTATGAACTGATCCTTTTGGATATTATGATGCCTGACGTAGACGGGCTTTCGTTCTGTAAACAGATTCGCGGTATGGTGGATTGTCCCATCTTGTTTTTGACGGCAAAAGCGATGGAGAACGATATTCTGTTCGGGCTGAATATCGGTGCGGACGATTATATAACAAAACCGTTTTCGGTGAAGGAGCTTAGAGCCCGTGTTACCGCGCATCTGCGCAGAGAAAAGAGGGAAAAGCACAGTGCGCTGCACTGCGGTAACGAGGTTTGGCTTGATCTCTCCGCTATGAGGTTATATATATCCAATCAGCCGATTCCCCTTACAAAGGGAGAATATGCGATTTGCGAATATCTTGCGCGGCATAGCGGGCAGGTTTTTACAAAGGAACAAATATATGAAGCGGTGTTTGGACTTGACGGGACAAGCGACAATTCTACTATCGCAACCCATATCATGAATATCCGATCCAAGTTTGAGACCTTCGGTATATGTCCAATCAGTACGGTATGGGGGATTGGTTATAAATGGGAATGAATAGAACAACAACATTAAAGGGGCTTTTCCGGCGGTTCACCGTGGCCCTGGTCTTTTTGCTGGTGGTCTCCGTTGCCGTGCCATATCTGTTGCTTTCTATAGCCACAAACACTGGCATCGCCAACACAGCCAATCACAGCGAACTGCAAGTGAAGGAAATGATCCCGACGCTGACTGTGGCTTCCGATCTGACAAAGGTGACATTCCCGGCGGGATGCGGCTATTTGATTATGGATCGCAAGTTTCAAGAACTATACGGAAATATGAGTGGTGAAGAAAAAGAGGCAGCTATCCGATATGCGAAGGGCGAACTTGTCCGTTTGGGCAACACGAGGCAGTTCGTTGTAGTTCCGCGGGAAAATGAAATATGCGTTTTACGGTATTACATTGGCTCGCGTTTTACGGTGTCGTGGTTGCCGGATGGTTTTCCATCCCCTGATGTCATCACACTTATTCTCGTTGGAATCAACGCACTGCTGGTAATCGTGTTTCTGACTTCGCATTTTGCCAAAGCCATGCGTATGCAAATTTCTCCGCTTGCAGAAGCTACTGCAAACATATCGGAGAAGAATCTTGATTTTGATACGGGTCATTCAAATATCAAAGAAATAGAGGATGTGCTTGCGGCTTTCTCCGATATGAAGGAAAGCTTGAAGGCGTCGCTGGATCATGAGTGGCGATCCGCACAGGCGCAAAAGGAGCAGATTTCAGCCTTGACCCATGACATAAAAACACCCTTAACGGTGGTATGCGGAAACGCTGATCTTTTAGAAGAAACGGAATTGAACGAACAGCAAAAAAGCTATGTGGCGTACATTTCAAATAGCTGTAAACAAATGCAAAGTTATATGCAGACGCTCATTGACGTTACAAAATCATGGGAAAATCAACCGCTGTCTAAGCAGCCTTTTCCGCTTTCTTCTTTATTCGAAGAAGTCACTGAGCAAATCAAGGGGATAGCTGTTATCCATCAAATTGCCCTGCATTGGGGAAAGGCTGAGGATATAACAATTTGTGCAGATCGCAGCTTGCTTTCCCGTGCGCTTGTCAACGTGATTTCCAATGCTATTGAGCATTCTCCAAAAGGCGGCAGTGTTTTCATAGATACCGTAGGATCAGATCATCTTATATCGTTTGTCATTACAGATGAAGGGCACGGCTTTACGGATCACGCGTTAAAACATGCGACAGATCAGTTCTATATGGACAACTCGAGCCGCAGCTCCAAATCTCATTATGGCATCGGATTATATATGACCGCTTCTATTGTTCAAAAACACGGCGGGCAAATCCTGTTGGAAAATGTTTCGGAAAAAGGTGGTGCAAGTGTGACCATACAAATACCACGCGTTCCCATAAACGAAATAAATGATTGATTATGTCCCAGCTATCTCCGCTTTACTTCATCAGGAGGAAGTATATCTGAAATTGGCTATAGGCATACTGTTCGTGGCAGTTTTATTCCGGTTCAAGTTGATTTTGGAGGTTCTTATGCGGATCTATGTCTTTCGCTTGCCGAGATTTTTGTCCAGAATACTGCAACGACGCATGGATCAGTCATAAGTGATGCGCCTGCACCATATCATATAGCAAGTGTGCAGCAAGGAGCGTGATCCATGGAAATTCAATTTGAAGAACAAAAAGCCAATGGCTATTTCAACCTGAGCCGTTTGACAAAAAAAGCGCAGGTTGCCATGGAGAGCGTTGTGCCGGATACCAAAGACGATATCGGGCGCATCCTCTCCGTTCGCCCAGAGCTCTATCTAAAAAGTAAGGATTGGAGAGAGCGCGGCGCCACCGTGAGCGGCGAAGCCGTAGCGACGGTGCTTTACATCAATGAGAACGAAACGGCGGTATCCTATGTCCGTATGACGCAGATATTTACGCTGGACTATGAGCTGCCTTCGTCGGACGGGGAATTGCAATTGCAGATTCGTCTGTTCCCCGGCAGCGTACAGGCCAGAGCAATCAATCCACGGAAGCTCTCGGCGGATATGGAAATCAACGGGGAGCTTCTTGTCAGCACGGCCGGAGAGTACTGCGTTTCACAGCAGCTTCCGCCGGATTGCTGTGCGCCGGTGCATATGCGCAGCACGGAGTTAAAATCAGTGCAAGTAACGAGTATCTGCGAGAAAAGCTTTTTCGTCAACGAACAGCTTTTGTTTCCCGAAGAGCTGCCGCCCGTGCGGGAAATTCTGACGAAGGAATACCGTTTCCAGCTCGATGACAAACAAAACGTCGGCAGCCGTCTGCTGATGAAAGGACAGCTGCGGACGAAACTGCTGTATCTGCCGGAGGAAGGGGCCTGGCCCTGTTATCATGAATTTTCAATCCCGGTGTCGCAGCTTGTGGATCTGGGAACGGAGGACGCGGAAGTCTGTGAGGTTCAGATTGTGCCAACCTCAGATTATCTTGTGCTGCTTGACGGCGTAGATGGGCCGCAGATGCTGGATTTGGATTTACATGCGTTGGCGCAGGTACGCGCGATGAAAACCCAGTCCTTGACGCTGGTAAGCGACGCTTACAGCAACAAATTTCCCTGTACGCTCCAATGTGTGGATCGAAATGTTTTGGAGCAGCGGCAGATCCGGCGCGTTTTCCTGCGCGGGGAAGAACGTGTGGAGCTTCCCGATGCCTTTGAAGAGCTGCTGACGGTCTATGCCGGGCTTGGCGCGTGCACAGCGGATCAGGGCAGCATCAATCTTGATTTGCTTTGTCGATCCAGGGACGGAAATTTGTTTGCTATACGCCGCAGCTTGAAGCTCATCGGCGCAGATACTGACGAAAACTTGTTTACCAGCAGTTTTCAAATCAATGCTGTGGATACGCAGATCATCGACGGATATCTGGAAATCGGCGCTGTGGTGGAAGGTGATGCGGTAGAGGAGCAAAGCCAACAAACGCGGCAGGTTGTGACGATCACACTGGACGAAGAAAAAGCCTATGACAGCGCCTTCTATCCCTCGCTGACAGCAGTTTGGGGGAAGACCGAGAGTGTTTGGGAGCTGGCAAAGTATTATCACTCCAGCCCGGAATCCATGATCGCCCTGAATGCGGATTTAGAGGCACAGCCTCTGTTCGTTCCAAAAAGCGACTAACAACAAAGGCCGTTCGGTAAAGAACGGCCTTCAGACTGTAGACAAAGTACCCATAGGGAGTGCGAAAGCACTTTCTATGGGTACTTTGTTATGGTAGAATAGAGATGAAGGGGGCGAGGCGCATGATGACACGAGATGGAGGCAAGAACCGGGGCCAGATCGAGTTCAC
>JAFWVV010000027.1 GCA_017518225.1 Oscillospiraceae bacterium
GTGAACTCGATCTGGCCCCGGTTCTTGCCTCCATCTCGTGTCATCATGCGCCTCGCCCCCTTCATCTCTATTCTACCATAACAAAGTACCCATAGAAAGTGCTTTCGCACTCCCTATGGGTACTTTGTCTACAGTCTGAAGCCGGGGGTCGTTCCCCCGGCTTTGCTGCCGTTTTATTGCAGATAAAGGCGCAGCTCCTCCACCCACACGGGTGGATTACTGCCCTTGACGGTCAATTCTCCGTTGACATACTCTGCCACCTCGACAAAGCCGTTGTAATTGTCGAAGAAATGCGCCTCGTCACAATAGGGCAAGATCTTTGCGACAGCTTCCCAGCGCCCGGCAAAGCGGCGCAGCACATCCTCCTCACGGATATCATGCCCGCCGTGCGCCACCCGGTTTTCAATGCGCTGCAGACACTCCTCCGCGCTGTCCAAGCCCACATAAAAGAGCCGAACGATATACCCCCGCTCCCGCGCCTCCTGCGCAGTAAGCTCTGTTTTGCGCCCGGAGAGCGTTGTTTCCTGCGTGAAACTCAAGCCCTTGTCCAGACACTCCCGAATGCGATCCAGCGCGATCTTGCCGCCCTGTATGGCACTGCCGCCGTTTTGGGCGGTGATCTTGTCCACGTCGATAATGCGCCCCAGATCGTTCAACTGCGCTTTCAAAACGCCGGTAAGGCTGCTTTTACCCGTGCCATTGACGCCGCCGACGATGGTATAGGTTTTCATTCCGCAGCCTCCCGCTCCATAGCTTCATCAATCGCACGGTTAATAAATCCGTTGACGCTCTCGCCCTTGCTTTCCGCATGGGCTTTGATTCGTTCCTTCTTGCCTTTTGCAAAGGTCAAGTTTACCCTATCATAGTTTTCTTTCATGTACTTGTTTACAGCTTTCTGCTGTGCCTTTGATACTGCCATAGCATTTTCTCCTATTCGGAGCGGGCGATTTTTCGATTGCTGCCCTATCCTCCCATTGTAATTATATTATAGCATAATTGCCTATCTGTGTAAATAGACAGAACACACATATTTGCGCAGATATATTTGGCTGTTCTGTCAATTGACATATCTGCACAGATATGCTGTATTAGTATCACAAGGACGGAGCGGAAACGCATCTCCCAGTACGGACAGGGACGCCGGAAGTGAGGTCACGCCCGCACCGTCCAAATAAAAAACAGGAGGTAACACCATGAGCATCAACGAAATGGACGCGAGAGCCGCAAGCTATTTTGAACTGATGGCACAGATCGAGGAGCTGCAAGCAGAGGCAGAGGCGATCCAAGGACGAAATCAAAGCCGCTATGCAAAAGTATGAAAGTATCTTTCGCTGCATTCTGCGGATCGTTGGTATTCTGGCGCTTGCTGCTGCAGGCTTACTCTTGTTCGGATGGCTCTTTTTTAGAATATTCCTGGTTGTGACTGCGCCCGAAAGGGAAGACTTCCTCCAGTATCATCAGGCTTTTTAGGTAATAGCATTTTGATCCTATCAAAATGCTCGGAGTCAAAAAAGTCCCAAAGGACTTTTTTGACAAGCTGAGGTCCTTCTATTCAGC
This sequence comes from Oscillospiraceae bacterium, assembly GCA_017518225.1. Lineage (GTDB taxonomy): Bacteria > Bacillota > Clostridia > Oscillospirales > Oscillospiraceae > Limivicinus. The sequence continues at coordinate 1,558 of JAFWVV010000027.1, forward strand.
GCAGCTTGAGCTGCCCCTTGCCGGGCGACAAGTGATCGCGGAAATAAAAGGCTCATCCGTTTGTGTTCTTCGAAAAATGATACGCGCCTCCGTCTTGAGAAAGCTTGCGATTTGTGATAAGCTTTTGTCAGAGCCCTCCGAAGTCCGTCGGCCGAGTTTCCGATGGCTGCGTATCGGTGGACGCGGAGAAACCTGGGCTTATGATGGAGTGAGACGCATGGAAAAACGCTTTGACGTCATCGCGCTCGGCGAGCTTTTGGTCGACTTTACGGAAAACGGGACGAGCGAGCAGGGAAATCCTCTTTTGGAGGCCAACCCCGGCGGCGCGCCCTGCAACGTGCTGGCGATGCTGCAAAAGCTGGGCAAGCGCACGGCTTTCGTCGGCAAGGTCGGCAAGGATATGTTCGGCGCACAGCTTCGCCAGGTGACGGAGACGGCCGGGATCTGCATGGATTACCTGCTCGAGGACGAGCTTGTCCGCACGACTTTGGCCTTCGTCAAAACCTTTCCCAACGGAGATCGTGATTTTTCCTTCTATCGCAATCCGGGCGCGGACATGATGCTGCGCAGCGAGGAGCTGCCGCTGGACGCGCTGAAAAACACGCGCGTTTTCCATTTCGGCACGCTATCCATGACGCACGACGAGGTGCGCATGGCGACGAAAAAGGCGGTGGCGACGGCTCAAAGCGCCGGCGCGCTGATCTCCTTTGACCCCAACCTGCGCCCGCCGCTATGGTGTGGCATGGAGGAGGCGCGCGAGCAGATCGCCTGGGGACTGAGCCGCTGCGACGTCTTGAAGATCGCGGATAACGAGCTCGAGTTTATGACCGGAGAAAGGGATTTTGACCGTGGCGCGGCCAAGCTGCGGGCGCGCTATCCCAACATTAAGCTGCTCAACGTCACGGCGGGCGCGGACGGCAGCTATTGCTATTATGAACGGCAGCGAATCTTCGTTCCAGCCTTCCGGCTGGGCGGCACCATAGAGACCACCGGCGCGGGGGATACCTTCTGTGCCTGCGTGCTGAACTTCCTTTTGGAGCACGGGATCGAGCGGCTGCAGAAAGAGGATCTGACGCAGATGCTGCGCTTTGCCAACGCGGCGGCCTATCTCGTCACCACCCAAAAGGGCGCGATCCGCTCCATGCCGGAGCTCGCGCAGATTCGGGAGATTTTGGAAAACCACTGAGAGCATCACTTTTTTCGGCGCCCACGGGCTTTTGGCTCGTGGGCGCCGCTTGTTATTGTCGATGAAAAATGATATAATATGCTAAGCTCCATAGCGAAGGGCGCTCTGTGAGACGGAGACTGCCGGACGCCTTTTGACAGGCCTCCACGCGGTGCGCAGGGCGGGCAAAAAATCCTTGACTTTCCGGAAAAAACCGATATAATGATATAGCTTGTCGGCTTGTCCGAACAAGAAAAATATCCTTGCTCCCGCCTGTGCGCGGGGGCCACAAGACCAAAAGGAGGTGCAACCATGGCAAAAGCAAGCGAAAAGTACGAAGTGATGTACATCATCCACCCCAACTTCAGCGAGGAAGAGACCGCCGCCGTTGTTGAAAAGTTCAAGGCACTTGTGGAAGCAAATGGTACGCTGGAGGAGCTGGAGGAGATGGGTAAGCGCAAGCTCGCTTACGAGATCAACTACCTGACCGAAGGTACCTACGTGCTGATGAAGTTCACGAGCGGCCCCGAGTTTCCCGCTGAGCTGGACCGTATCCTCGGTATCACGGACGGCATTCTGCGTCGCCTGATCACCCTGCGCGCAGAGTAAGGAGCGTCAACTATGCTCAATCACATCGTTATCATGGGTCGTCTGACCCGCGATCCGGAGCTCCGTTACACCCAGTCCCAGACGCCGGTGGCTTCCTTCACCCTGGCCGTTGACCGCGATTTCGGCGGTCGCGACGGCGGCGAGAAGCAGACCGACTTCATCGACTGCGTGGCCTGGCGCTCCACCGCCGAGTTTGTCAGCAAGTATTTCCAGAAGGGCAGCATGGCCGTCGCCTCCGGGCGTCTGCAGCTGCGCGACTGGACCGACCGCGACGGCAACAAGCGCCGCAGCGCGGAGGTCGTTGTTGACAACATGTACTTCGGCGAAAGCCGCCGCCGCGATAACGCGGAGGGCGGATACGAGCCCCGCAGCGGCGGCTCCTATGAGCCGGGCCGCGGCAACAGCTCTTACGAGGCGCCCCGCAGCGTCGCGCCTGCCGCCTCTCCTTTCTCGGAGATCGACGGCGACGAGAGCGACGGCGAGCTGCCGTTCTGATTATTACGAATAGGAGGATACCGCTTTGGCTTTCGATAAGAACAATCCCAAGACCCGCAAACGCCGTAAGGTTTGCCAGTTCTGCGTGGATAAGGCCACGTCCATCGACTACAAGGACACCGCGAAGCTTCGCCGCTTCCTGTCCGAGCGTGGCAAGATCCTGCCCCGCCGCACCACCGGTGTGTGCGCCATGCACCAGCGCGAGCTGACCGAGGCGATCAAGCGTTCCCGCCAGATCGCGCTCCTGCCCTACGTGCTCGATTAACAAAACACAAACCCGCCCGTACCAGAGTCGGTACGGGCGGGTTTTCCTATATGCGCTGTGCGCCTACGCGGCAGAGCAATCAAATATACCACAGCCAGCCGAAGCAGAAGAGGATCAAAAACCACTGCCAAAGGCTGTAATAGACCGTGACCTCACACATGCCGCAGCAGAGACCGTCGGCAGAGCGGTAGTAAATTTGCGTTTCGCCCGTCTGCAGGCCGAAGATCAGTCCGGTCTCGTTGACCGAAGCAATCTCCGGATTGGCGCTCTCCCAGTAGAGCGGCGGCGTGGCGGCGCTGCTATAGGAGGCCTGTGCGTGGCCGCGAAAGCGGATGGCAAGCGTTTCGCTGCTCTCAATACTCTGCGGCGCAGCGCCGGGGCTGCCGGTATCAGACGGCGCGGGGCTTGCTTGCGCCGCAAGGCGGGGAATTTCCTGCGTCTCCAGCAGCTCGCCGCAGTCGCGGCAGTGCAGTTGCTGCAGCCCCTCCGCATCCTCCGTCGCCTCGCGCGCGGTCTCCCAGTCGCCCGGTGTGTGCCGAGGCGGGGTGTAGCTGTCGCGCCAGCGGTGCTCACACTTGGCGCAGGCGTGGTCGGTATAGCCCCAGCTTTCGCAGCCGCTCGGCGTGACCGTGTCCTGAATCTCCGGCGTTTCACAGCGCTCTGGCAGCAGTACGGCACCGTATTCGCGCGTCTCGTCGCGAGTGAATTCCTCGGTGTTATTATTGTAGTTGCCCGGCATGGACAGCGGCTCGCCGAGGTAGGGCGCGCAGTAGGCGCGGCGGTCGCGGTTGTCCTCAAAGAAATGGATCTGTCCCTTGACGGAGTTTCCCGTGACGCTCAGACCGCGGAAGTTCATGCCGCAGTAGTAATACATGCCGACGAGACCGCCGCTGTGGGCGTAGCCGTGGCAGGAGTCGTAGCCGTCGATCTCAACCTCACAGTTTTCGATGTTGGCGATGCCGCAGGAGAGCACGCCTCCCATAAACTGCTCGCAGCGCGAGTCAAAATTGCGATCCTCGAAGATCAGCGTGACGGCGGCGCGGCAGTCCTTGATCTCGCCGCAGCCGTAGCCGACAAGACCGGCAACGCCGCTTTGTACGGCGTAGTTGTTCAGGCGCGCCGTGCCCTGTACCGTACAGTTGAGCACGCTGCTGTGATCCATATAGCCGGCGAGCAGGCCGGCAAAGCAATGGGTCTCGCCGTCGACCTCGAGCGCGGCGCCCAGCAGCGTCAGGTCGCGGATCGTCGCCTCCTCCAGCACCGAGAAGAGCCCGGCAAAGACGGTGTCGTAGACCTTGAGGTTGCCGTCGCGTGTCTGCCGCACGTCCTCGCCGACGCGCGAAACCTGCAGGTTGTAGAGCGTGTGCCCCTGCCCGTCGAGCGTGCCGGAAAAGGCGAAGGGGCTCCAGTCAATCCCGAAAAGGTCGAGATCCGCCTCAAGCGTATAGCTGCCGTCCGGCGCGTTCGCGATGGCAAGCAGTTCTTCCACCGTATAGATCGGGGTGCTGTTTTCCGCTTCCGCTGCCAGTGCTGCCGTTCCCATCGGAAGAATCAGCAGCAACGCAAGCAGAAGAGACATAAGGGGTTTCGTAGCTTTCATGGCAGTCCTTCCTTTTGCAATCTGCCCCGGCGGGTTAACCGCCGGGGCAAGTTCATTTTTATTTTTTCGCCGTCAGATCGAGCTTTTGCTCTCCAAGCTGCAGGCTGTAGCGCTGCCCCTCGTTCAGCGCTTCGTCGGCATAGAGCACGGTGCTGAAAGGATAGGCGGCCTGCAGACGCAGCTCGCTGTTCGCCAGAGACAGGCTCGTGCCGGCGTTTCCGCTGCTGCTGCCAAGCAGATAGGCAATCTCGGCGCGCGGGGAAAGCGTGCCGCCGCCGCAGGCGAAGATCGTGCCGCCGCAGAGGGTAAAGCTCGCCTTGGCGTCGATGGGCTTGTTGAAGGCGCTCACCATGGTTTGTCCTCCCTCGATGCTTACGCTGCCGACGGTTTCGCCAAAGCCGGTGCCTTTTTTGCCGCCCTGGATGCCGTCAGCGCCGGAGCGGATATCCAACGAGCCTGAACGGATCGTGACGGCGGTGGCGGAGGATATGCCGTCGTCACCGGCAATCACCTGCAGCGTGCCACCGTCGATCAAAAGCTCGGTCTCGGCGTTCAGTCCCTTGCCCAGCTTGGAGGCGGCGACGATTTCACCGCCGCTGACGGTCAGCGCGGCCTGGCTGCGGATGGCGTGATCCTGTGCGTTGATTGTGATGACGCCGCCGCTGATCGTGAGGCCGGATTTGGCCTTGAGTCCCTTGCAGCTGTCAAGCACCGGATCGCCGGAGGTCTCCACCGAGATTTCGCCGCCGCTGATGGTCAGCGCCGTCTCGGCGGAGATTCCGTCGCCGCCGGCGCGAATGGTCAGCGTGCCGTTTTCGATCAGCACATAGCCCTTGCCCGCCTTGGTCGCGGAGCTTGACTTGAGGCCGTCCTTGCCGGCGTCGATTGTGATCGCGCCGCCGCTGACGGTGACGGATTCGCTGCCGCGCAGACCGTTGTTTGTGGCATGTAGCTCAAGCGTGCCGCCCAGAAGCTTCAGATCGTCCTTGCAGGTGACGGCGCTGTTGCGATAGCCAATGACCGTCAATCTGCCCTCGCCGGAGATTGTGAGATTGTCTTCGGCGTAGATGGCGGCGCCCGTGACGGTTTCCGTCCAGACGGCGGCGTCCGCCTCTGTGCCGGAGACGATCCGGTTGACGCTGCCGGCGGCAAGCGCGAGTTCCAGCTCCTTGGCCTGCACGAGATGGATCGCGCTGTCGGTGAGACAGGTGATATCCGCGCTGTCGAGAATCAGTGTGACGCGCCCGGGGTTTTCCTTGAGGTCAACGACGATGCGCCCGTCGTTGAGCTTGCCGCGCAGGGTATATTCGCCCGGGGCGCCGATGGTGACGACGCCGCCCTTGACGGTGACGCCGCTGCCGGGGTAGCTGGCGCTGTCGCCTTTCAGCTCAATGATGCGCGGGGCGGCGGGATCGGCGGCGGTGCTGCCTGCAGGCGCGCCGACAACGGGGTCCGTGCAGGCGCAGAGAATCAGAAGAAGTCCGCTCAAAAGCAGATAGATCCAAGTTTTTTTCATAGATATTGTTCCTTTACAGTTGTTCGCTCTCGTTGCGTCGGCTGCAGACGATGTTCAGGTTGCCGTTGCGGCAGCGGATAGCGTCGATAAAGTCCTTTTTGACCTCTTTGTCCTTCAGAAAAATATCGTAGTTCAGCTCGTAGAGCGTGCCCATGTTAGTGGTTTTCACGCGTGTCAGCTCGTGACGGCTGGTGTACTGGTCAAAAAGATCCTCAAAGAGATCCTCGTAGTTGAGCGTTTCGGGAATGGCGATCTTCAGATGCCGATAGGAATTGCTTGCCTCGCCCAGACGCAGCAGATTCATGGCAACGACAAACAGTCCCATCACAAGGAAAAACAGTGCTGCCACGCCCACGTAGCCCATGCCGCAGGCGAGACCGATCGCCGTCGCCATGAACACGCCGCAGATCTCCTTGGCGGTGCCGGGGGCGCTGCGAAAGCGCACCAGCGAAAAGGTGCCCGCAACGGCAAGCCCCGCGCCGATGCTGCCGTTGACCATCATGATCACCAGCGTGACGATCGGCGGCAGCAGCGCCAGCGCGACGGTGAGAGAGCTGCTGCTGCGGCTGCGGAAGGAGAAGACCAGCGCCGTCAGCACGCCGAGCACCAGCGCGCCGAACAGGCAGATTAGAAAAGACGAGAGGGTCAGGGCGGTGGAAATTACACTATTAAACACAAACAATCACTCCGTTAAAGGTTTTTTCAAGCAAATCTCGGGTATAGCAAGTGCCGTATTTGGAAAAGCTTCGGGAATAGATTTCCAGATCGTTCAGCATGTGCGCCAGCCACAGCGGAGCGGCCTCCGGCACCTTGATCTCCATCAGAGTCTCGCCGTTTTCAAGCAGCGGTTGACCCTGACTGCCGGCGATCAGACTCAAGTCGGTGTCGCGCCAACGCAGGTTTCGGTCAAAGGTGATGCGCAGCTCCGGCTCCTCACGGTCGACCCAGGCTTCTCGCTCGCAGGCGATATAGACCTGCGGAAAGAGCCGGTTTGTCGCAAGCACGTAGTCGATCTCGCGCAGAATCTGTCCGTCCTCGGGCGGATGCGCCTCGCCGGCGAGATACTGCTCGGCGAGACTTGCCGGCATCTCAGCGCGGCGCTTGTAGACGATGCCCTTGAACTTCTTTTTCAGTTCCACGAAGACTGCGTCCTCCGGGCCGGGAACGCCATAGCTGCGCAGCCGCAGCTTCTCCTTGTAGATGGGCTTGTCCAGCGAGTGGCGGATGAGCTTGAAGTCTGCGCTGTCGTAATAGAGGCTGCAAACGGTGCTTTGGAAAAAACGGTCCGGCACCAAATGCCCCTTCAACTGCGTCCAGAGACGCTCGTGCTGCGATGCGCTGAGCAGATATTTTCTTTCATAACGCTTGAATGTGAAAATGGTCTCCTGCATAGCGGCTGCTCTCCCATAGTTTTACATTATACAATTATATTACATTTTCCCGCTTTTTTCAATCTGTTTTTTCTTCAATCCGAGACTGGTGAAGTCCGCGTGTGACCTTCTGTTTCTTCGGCAAGAATACGCCCGTCTGTCGGGCGGCTGCTATGGTATGATAAAAAGGGCGTGTTGCAAAATGCGCTTTTGGGGCTAAAGTCACAAAAGAATATCTCAATATAGTTACTGGGAACCGCCGATTTTGGCGGTTCCCAGTAACTTTTCTCGCAAATACTTTTTTAAAATTTATATTTTGCAACA
>JAFWVV010000028.1 GCA_017518225.1 Oscillospiraceae bacterium
AAGTTAGCAAAAAAGCGGTGGAAAAACCGCCCTATTCCCTCGCTTTTTCAGCTTGTTTTGGACTTCCTCACCGATTTTTTCAACATCTACGCAACAAACCCGCTTTCGGCCTCAGCCTAAAGCGGGTTTGTCTACGGTCTGCGCGCCTCCGCATGCGGAGGCGCTTTTTTTCTCCGTAACATGAAATATCCAGTAGAAAAACGTGCGCACTTATGATAGAATAAAAAAAGCAAGCAAAATACGGAAACAAAAGGGGGGCGAACGAATTGTCAAAACAATACGTGGACATGAACACGCCTGTCATTGAAATGCGCAACATCGTCAAAAAATTCGGCGATTTTACCGCCAATGACGGCATCAACCTCACAGTCCACAAGGGCGAGATCCACGCAATCTTGGGCGAGAACGGCGCCGGTAAATCCACGCTGATGAATCAGCTTTACGGCCTGCTCAAGCCCACGTCCGGCGACATTCTGGTGCACGGGAAAAAGATCGACATGAACAATCCCCGCGACGCGATTGACGCCGGTATCGGCATGGTACATCAGCACTTCATGCTGATCCAGCCCTTCACGGTCACGGAAAACATCGTGCTGGGCACCGAGCCGCGCAAGGGTCCGGCGCTGGACATGGAAACCGCGCGCAAAAACGTGGTGGAGATCTCCGAGCGCTACGGCCTGTCCATTGACCCGGACGCAAAGATCGAGGACATCTCCGTCGGCATGCAGCAGCGCGTAGAGATTCTCAAGGCGCTCTACCGCGGCGCGGAAATCCTGATCCTTGACGAGCCGACCTCCTCGCTGACGCCGCAGGAGATCGTCGAGCTGATTGAGATCATGCACAACCTGGTCAAAGACGGCAAGAGCATCATCCTCATCACACACAAGCTCAAAGAGATCAAAGAATCGGCGGATTTTTGCACCATCATCCGCATGGGCAAATACATCGACACCGTAGACGTCGAGCAGGTGGACGAAAACGATCTGGCCAGCATGATGGTCGGGCGCAAGGTCTCCTTCAAGGTGGACAAGCCCGTCCAGAAGCCCGGCGAGGTCGTGTTGGACGTCAAAGACCTGCACTGCAAGGACTACCGCGGCGTTGAAATCGTCAAGGGTCTGAATCTGCAGGTGCGCCGGGGCGAGATCGTCGGCATCGCCGGCATCGACGGCAACGGGCAGACCGAGCTGGTCGAGGTTATCACCGGGCTGCGCAAGGGCACGGCGGGCCAGGTGCTGATCAACGGCGTGGACGTATTCAACAAGCCGCCCGCCTTTGGCTTCGCGCACGGCGTGTCCTCCATCCCCGCCGACCGGCAGAAGCATGGCCTGGTGCTGGACTTCTCCATCGAGGACAATCTGATCCTGCAGAACTTTGAGAAGGAGCCTTTCGCCAAAAAGGGCATTTTGCAGCGCGAGCCCATTTTCGCGCATGCCACCCAGTCCATTGAAAAATACGACATCCGCCCGGGCAAGAGCGAAAAGCGTCCGGCCGGCACGCTCTCCGGCGGCAACCAGCAAAAGGTTATCATTGCCCGCGAAGTGCAAAACGACAAGGATCTGCTGATTGCCGTCAACCCCACCCGCGGCCTGGACGTCGGCGCCATCGAATACGTGCACAAATACATCGTAGAGCAGCGTAACCGGGGCAAAGCGGTGCTGCTCGTCAGCTTTGAGCTGGACGAGATCATGAGCCTGTCGGATATCATCGACGTCATCTTCGACGGGCAGATCGTCAGCGCCATCCCCGGCGGCGAGGCCACAGAAAACGAACTGGGCTTGATGATGGCAGGAGGGAAGAACGCATGATCAGAAAAAAGAGCTTTCTGGATGCGGTGGCGGAAAACCGCTTTATCCACACGATTTTATCCATCGTCCTGGGTTTTCTCGTCGGCGCGGTCTTCCTCGCCGTGATGGGTCTGTCCGTGGGCGAGGCCTACGGACGGCTGATTTCCAGCGTGACCAGCCTGAAGGGCTTTTCCTACGTGATCGTTTATTCCATCCCCTACGTCGTGGCCGGCCTGTCCGTGGCCTTTTCCTTCAAAACCGGCGTCTTTAACATCGGCGCCGAGGGTCAGTTCGTCGTTGGCGCGATGGCGGCGGCTGTGGTCGGCATCCTCGCCGGCGGCCTGCCGAAGCTCGTGCTGATCCCGCTGTGCTTTCTCACGGCGATGATCGCCGGCGCGATCTGGGGCGTGATCGTCGGCTTTTTGAAAACCAGGTGGGGCATCAACGAGGTTTTGAGCATGATCATGTTCAACTGGATCGCCTTCTATCTTTCGAACTTCATCGCCGGCATCCCCGCCATCCACAGCGACGGCACCGCGGAGGCGACCAAGAACATCTCCGAAAACGCGAGCACCCTTTTTTCCAAGGAGTTCATCAACAGCCTCGGCCTCGCACCGACCTTTAACTGGGGCTTCCTCGTAGCCATCGCCGCAACGATCCTCGTCTGGTTCATCATCGAAAAGACGACGCTCGGCTATGAGCTGAAGGCCGTCGGCTCCAACAAGTTCGCGGCGGAATACGGCGGCATCAACGTCAACCGCTCCATCCTGACCGCGCTGGCCATCTCCGGCGCGCTGGCGGGACTGGCCGGCGCATTGCAGCTCATGGGCATGGGCAGCCGCATCAGCGTATTCTCCAGCCAGGAGGGCTTCGGCTTTGCGGGCATCGTTGTTGCCCTGATGGGTTGCTCCAATCCCTTCGGCGTGCTGCTGGCAGGCGTGTTCTACGGCGCGCTGGTCTTCGGCGGCAGCAAGCTGAATCTGGTCGGCGCACCGACCCAGCTCATCAACGTCATCGTCGGCACCGTCGTGTTCTTCATCGCCATCTCTACCATTTTCCGGTATCTGAAGTATTTGAAAAAGGCGCCAAAGCAGCCGGTCGCCGCAAAAAAGGAAAAGGAGGCGGATAAGGCATGACCAATCTGATCAACAATCTGGGCATCATCCTCTACGCAACGCTGATTTATACGACGCCTCTGCTCTACGCGGCGCTTGGCTCCTGCTTTTCCGAGGTCTCCGGCGTCGTCAACATCGGCATTGAGGGCATGATGACTGCCGGCGCCTTTACCGGCACCGTCGTCGCTTATTTCACCGGGAACCCCTGGATCGGTTTTCTCTGCGGCGGTCTCGCCGGCGCATTCTTCGGCATGCTGCACGCGATTGCCACCGTTCGCCTCGGCGCCGACCAGACCATCGCCGGCACGGCCATCAACATGCTCGGCCCCGGCATCGTCATCATGATCGCCAAGGTCATGTTCAACTCCACGGACACGATCCCGCTGGAGGCGAGCATGAAGATCCCGCGTCTGTTTCGCGGCGTGTTTGATACGAGCACCGTCTTCGGCCGCTTTATGGACAACGTCTTTGCCAACTACGCCTCGACCTACCTGGTCTTTCTCGCGGTCGCCGTGGTCTGGTTCGTGTTTTACAAAACGCGCTTCGGTCTGCGCCTGCGCGCCTGCGGCGAGCACCCCCAGGCCTGTGAGACCCTTGGCATCAACGTGCTTCGCACACGCTTTCTGTGCGTGTGCATGTCCGGCTTCCTGTCCGGTCTCGGCGGCGCCTGCGTCACGATGGCGATCTCCACACAGTTTCGTCCGATCTCCATCGTCGGTCAGGGCTTTATCGCCATCGCGGCGGTCATCTTCGGCAAGTTCCGCCCGCAGGGCGCGCTGCTGGGCTGTCTGCTCTTTGGCTTCTGCTCCGGTCTGAAGGTCGTGCTGGGCGGCTCCTCGGGCATTGATATGCAGCTGATTTCCATGATCCCCTATGCGATCACGGTCATCGTGCTGATCCTCTTCGTGGGCAAGTCCCGCGTGCCCGCCGCCAACGGCAAGCCCTATATTAAGTCCAAGTAAAACAACGGCAAAAGACAAGCTTTGCAAATGCTGCAAGCTTGTCTTTTTTTGCCTTAAAACGTGTAGAATTCCCGCAGGATCTGCGCGAAGCCTGCCTCATTGTTCGTTCCCGTAACCCGGTCGGCGGCAGCTTTCAGCGCATCGTCCGCATTGTTCATGGCCACACCCAGCCCCGCAGCCTGCAGCAGCGTGGCGTCGTTGCTGCCGTCGCCAAAGGCGAGGGTTTCGGACAGGTTCAGCGAAAGCGAATCACACAGTCGCCGCAGCGCCTCGCCCTTGTTGGCGCGCGCGGCGTTAATCTCGATATTCACCGGCAGCGAGCTCGTTACCGCCAGCGAGGGAAATCGCTCCGGCAGCTCTTTCAGCAGCCGGGCGCGAAGCCCTTGATCCGTCACGTAGAGCTGCAGCTTCTGCACACTCTCGCCGTGCCCGCACAAATAGGCGCGCAGCTCCGGCACCGGCGTTCGCAGACGCAAAATCAAATCCAGAATCCCGGGGATCGGCATGAATTCCGCCGCGCGCTCATAGTGCGCGCGCCCCATATAGCCCCAGTTGTCCTGATAACAGTCGCAGGGCAGTCCCAGCGTTTCGGCGAAATCCAGCAGCGCCAGCGCCTCGTCAAGCGCGATCTCCTCGCGCAGCACGAAGCACTGCGCCTGCAGGTCATAGACCTCTGCGCCGTTGCAGAAAATGCCCCAACGAATTTGGAAGCCCGGCTCTGTGAGCGCCGCAGGCAAGCCGGCCGGTACGCGCCCCGTGGCGGGGACGAGCAGCGTACCCGCCCGCGCCGCCGCCAGCAGCGCGCGGCGGTTTTCCTCCGGCAGGCTTTTGTCGTCTGCCAGCAGTGTGCCGTCCAGGTCAAAGGCGATCAATTTTGGCTCGACAGACATTTTGCTCAAGCTCCTCTCGGCTCAGATCAGAGAGAGTATATCAAGCCACAGACTGCCTTGTCAAATATTTGTGCCCGCCAGTTGATTTATCCCGGAAATTCTGATATAATTTAATAACAAATTGTATTTTCGAGCCGGGAGGTGCGCATATGCCGCTGGATCAGACATATTTTGATACCATCCGCATCGACGTCGTCAAAAAGAAGTATTATAACGCCTCCGCGGTGGATGCCCTGTTGTTGGACATTCGCCGGCAAGCACTTGCGCTGGCAGAAGAAAACGAGCAATTAAAAAGCCAGCTATCTGCTGTCGGAAAGCAAAAAGAGGAAATCGGCGATGCCCTGCTTTCGGCCAAGACCATCGCCCGGCAGCTCATTCACGATGCGCAGTGCGAGGCCGATCAGATTCTTGCGGAGGCCGGGGAGCGTCGCCGTGCCATTGATGAGAGCAGTGACCGGATTCTTAACCAGATTACCGAGGCGGCCCATCAGCGCCGCCGCGAGCTGATCGAGGAAAACGAACGCATGGAGCGCGAGATGCCTCGGCGTCTGGCAGCCGTAGAGGAGCAACTGCACCAGCGCATTCGCAACAGCCTGAATGAGGCCGGCCTGCATTTGCACTCCCTCTTGGGCGACAACAAGACGCCGCTTGCTGCGCCTGCTTCCGCCTGTGACGAGCCGCAGGCGGATGATGCGGAATTTGAGAGTGTCGAGACGCCGGACGACATCCCGGCAGGCCCGGCGCTTGCGCCGTCGCTGGATGGCGCGCTTGAGGCGATCGCACGCGATATTTTCTCGCTCGATGAAGACGGCGGTGAAGCGCCTCTCGGCGAATAACAGGAATAAAGCGACACCCGGTCGGGGCTGCGCGTCAGCCCCGATCGTTTTTTTCGCGAAAGATCACGCCAACACGCGCCCGGCGCGATCACAGTAGATCACGGGAACCAGTCCGCCGACCAGCAGACACAGATCCTCTGTCGAGACGATGCAGTCCGGGCGGCTGTAAACCGTGCGCAGCGCCAGCTGTTCGGTATACCGCCCGCTGACCGCGCCCGGCGGGCGCGCGAGAGATAATTGCTGCTGCAGCGCGTTTTTCAGCGCCTGCCGATCTTCGGTACAGCCAAGAAAAACGCCGTTGGCATACAGGCCGTCCATGCGCGCTATCCCCTCGGTTTGCAGCAGCAGCCAGTCGCTCGCAGCAGGCGGATCTCGTCCGGGCGGACGCAAGGAGAGCGCCAGACGGGGGCTTGTCTTCGGCCACTGTGCCGTGTCGGGCAGCAGCTCCTCAGCCGCCGCGCGCCAGGCCAGCTGCCCGCGCCCCAGACAGGCCGGGGAATACCACTCGCTGAGCGCGCCATCCGGCGCGCTCAGACGAACGCACAGATGCAGGTTGGCTGCTGCCGCGAACAGCAGCGCCAGTAACAGAGCAAAGCATTTTTTCATCGGACAAGCACCTCCGAAGGACAGGCTAAACTATTGCCCGTTTCCCGTCAAGCGCATCGCAAAAGAAGTGCAAAAGCCGGAGAAAGTCTTTCCTTTCTCCGGCTTTAGACGCCTCGTTTTTTATTTGTGGTACAGCTTTTTCGCCTGATATTTCGGCTCGCAGCTCAAATTGACGCCGAGCTTTTTGAACAAGTCCTCGTCCACGCGCGAGAGGATCACCGTGGAGTGCGCCTCGCAGCCGCGCAGCAGGTTGAGCTGGTCGATGGTGACCTCCGCCATGGGGTTCGTGACTGCGCAGATCGACAGCGCGATCAGCAGCTCGTCGGTGTGCAGACGGGGATTGCGGTTGCCCAGGTGCTCCATCTTCAGATGCTGGATGGGCTGGATGATCCCCGGCGCAATCAGCATCATTTTTTTGTCAATGCCTGCCAGCTTCTTCAACCCGTTGAGCAGACAGGCCGAGGCCGCGCCCAACAGCGAGCTGGTTTTCCCGGTAACGATCGAGCCGTCCGGCAGCTCCAGCGCCATCGCGGGGCCTCCGGTCTCCTCCGCGCGCTGCAGCGCGGCGGCAACGACCGGACGCTCGTCCGTGGTAAGCTCGAGCGAGTTCATAATCAGCTCGATCTTGCGCGTCTCCGCAGGCTCGGACAAGCCCTGCCGCACAGAGACCGACGCGGCATACCAGCGGCGCAGGATCTCCTGTCGGGAAGCCTCCCGGCAGGCCTCGTCGTCGCAGATGCACTGAGCGATGACGTTCACGCCCATATCCGTCGGGCTTTTATACGGGCTCTCTCCGTAGATGCGGCGGAACATCGCCTCGAGCACCGGGAAGATTTCCACGTCGCGGTTGTAGTTGACGGTGCTGACCCCATAGGCCTCGAGATGGAAGGGGTCGATCATGTTCACGTCGTCCAGATCGGCGGTGGCCGCCTCGTAGGCGAGGTTCACCGGGTGCTTGAGCGGCAGATCCCAGACGGGGAAGGTCTCAAACTTGGCATAACCGGCGCGCACGCCGCGCTTGTATTCATGATAAAGCTGGCTGAGGCAGGTGGCCATTTTTCCGCTGCCCGGCCCCGGCGCCGTTACAACGACGAGACTGCGCTTCGTTTCAATAAAGTCGTTGCGCCCAAAGCCCTCGTCCGAGACGATCAGCGGGATGTTGGCCGGATAATCGGGGATGATATAGTGGCGGTAGACCCGCAGCCCCAGCGCCTCCAGCCGATGGATGAATTTGTCGGCAACCGCCTGCTCGCGATAGTGCGTAATGACAACGCTGCCGATATAGAGGCCGATACCGCGAAAGGCGTCGATCAGGCGCAGGGTGTCCTCATCATACGTAATGCCCAAATCTCCCCGGCGCTTGTTGCGCTCAATGTCGTCGGCAGAGATCACGATGACGATTTCCGCGTCCTCCTTCATCTCCAGCAGCATGTTGACCTTGCTGTCCGGCTGAAAGCCCGGCAGCACGCGCGAGGCGTGATAGTCGTCGAAGAGCTTGCCGCCGAATTCCAGATACAGCTTGCCGCCAAACTGGCTGATGCGCTTGCGGATGTTTTCGCTCTGCAGCTTGAGATAGCGCCCGTTGTCAAACCCGATCCTGTTCATGTCTTCTGCCCCCGATCCTCATTTTGTATATCTTTCAACTGTTTTAGCGCGTCGATGTACTTTCCCGCGCAGAGCGGGCGCACACGATAGAGCGCAAAGCGGCTGCCGCGCCGGCTTTCCAGCGCCAGCCCCCGATCATCGATCCGCCGCATACAGCCAAGCTCTTCCACCGAAATCGCCACGCCGTTGGGAAGCTCCAGCCGATCACGGTAGAGCGTCAGCTCCCCGCTGCATACGCGCTCGTCCGTCTCGCCGTTCAGGTCGTAAAGCTCGCAGCTTCCGTCCGAAAAAAGCGGCTCGGCTCCGGCGTTCTCGCAGAGCTGACGCAGGCGCTCGTCCTGCCAGTTCAGCCACTGACGCAGATCTTCAAAGGGCGTACTGCCGCCGCGAAAGCCGCCCGTTAGCGTATAGCGCGTCGCAAAACCGCAGGCGCGACAGACGATTTCATCGTCCCGGCTCTCCAGCCGCGAGCGCGCGCCGCATTTCGGGCACAGATACAAAAGACGTTCCAAACGCTCCGCACGATGCTCTCCGCGATAGGGCGCGGGATGTTTTTTTACGCTCTGACAGGCGTCCTCCCGCAGATCCTTTTCGATGAGCGCCTGCAGCTCGTCCGCCGTCATGTCCCGCAGCATCCCGGCGGAAAGCGTGTGCGCCACGCGCACGCGGATCCGCCCGGGGCGGGGGATCAGTTCCGCCCAGCGCGGGGCTGTCCAATAACCGCCGGACACACGCAAAATCACCAGATCGAGCCTGCTCGCCTGCAGCTTTCGCGCCAGATCGGCCGGGATCGCGCCGGTCTTTCCGCCGGCACAGCGCTCTCCCTCCGGGAAGATCCCCAGGCATTTTCCCTGCGCCGCCGCCTGCCGCAGCGCCTCGTCCAGCGAAAGCTCCTCCGGCAGGCAGAGCGAACGCGCCAGACGCAGCAAAAAGCCGCGCCGGGGCGGTCTGTCCGCGCCGACAAAGCAGAGCGGGCGTCTAACGCTCACCGCCGCCAGCAGCGGATCATAGAAATTCGTGTGATTGCACAGCAGCACAAAAGGGCGCTGTGTGTGCAGAATCGGCGCCGTCACACGCAGCCGGATACGCAAAATCAGCCGGAGCAGCGGACGCAGCAGCGCCCAGAGGATCGCGCTTGGCGCACGGAACATGACGGAGCCCTCCTTTTCGTTTTTTGACGGTTTATTGTATCACAAGGCGGGCGAAAGAACAAGGCGTACCCGCTACAAAACAGAAAACTTTGTCTTCTTTCGCCGGCATTTTACTCACCGCACACAAAGAAACAGCCAAGCCGAAGCATAGCACCCCCGGCTTGGCTGAAATATTATGAAATCAAAGGACGTTTATTCCTGCAGCCCGCGCTTTTTGGCATAGGGCGCAAGCACGACAAGGCTTATCCCGGACAAAAGCAGCAGTGCAGCCCAAACGCCGCTTCCCGCATCGCCGGTTTTAGGCGTGACGGGTTTTGCCGTCGGCACCGGGACCGGCGTCGGGATCGGCGTTGGCGCCGCCGTCGGCACTGGCGTTGGCACGGGAATGCTCGTCGGCGCCGGCGTTGCCGTCGGTTCCGGCGTCGCGGTCGGTTCCGGCGTCGCGGTCGGTTCCGGCGTCGCGGTCGGTTCCGGCGTGGCCGTCGGCTCCGGCGTTGCGGTCGGTTCCGGCGTCGCGGTCGGCTCCGGCGTCGCGGTCGGCTCCGGCGTGGCCGTCGGCTCCGGCGTGGCCGT
>JAFWVV010000029.1 GCA_017518225.1 Oscillospiraceae bacterium
GTCGCCATTGCCCGCGCGCTGGTCAACCGTCCGAAGGTGCTGCTGCTGGACGAGCCGCTCGCCGCGCTGGATCTCAAGCTGCGCAAGGATATGCAGCAGGAACTCAAAAGTATCCAGAAGGCCACCGGCATCACCTTCATCTTCGTGACGCACGACCAGGAAGAGGCCCTGAGCATGTCCGACACGGTCGTCGTCATGTCCAACGGCCGCATCCAGCAGATCGGTACGCCCATCGACATCTATAACGAGCCGACCAACGCCTTCGTGGCGGACTTCATCGGTGAGAGCAATATCGTCGACGGCGTCATGCTGCGCGACCGCAAGGTCAGCTTCTCCGGCCACGTGTTCGACTGTGTGGACGAGGGCTTTGGTGTCAAGGAGGCGGTGGACGTCGTCGTCCGTCCGGAGGACGTGGACATCGTGCCTGAGGATAAGGGCATGCTCAAGGGCGTCGTTACCTCGGTGACTTTCCTCGGCGTACATTATGAGATCATCGTGGACATCAACGGCTTCAAGTGGATGATTCAAACGACGGATTTTGTGGACGTGGACGAGCACGTCGGCCTGTATATCGAGCCGGAGGCCATCCACGTGATGAAAAAGAGCGAGTACTCCGGCATGTTCGGCGACTACTCCTCCTACTCGATGGAGCTGGACGAAATTGGCGAGCTGGAGCAAATCGAAGAGCTGAGCGAACTAACGGAAGCGCCGGCGGCGGAAAGCGAGAGCGAAGCATGAGCAGGAAAAACACGCTGCACGCCCAAAAGGGGCTGATCCAGCGGCTGGTGCTGGCGCCCTATTCGGTCTGGGCGCTGCTGTTTATCATTGTGCCGCTGACCTTCGTCGCTTACTACGCCTTTACCGACAACAACGATCAGTTTACCATGCGCAACATCCTGCGCTTTTTCAACGAGACCTCGTCCGTGGTGAAAAACGGCGAGACGCGGGAAGTACGCCGCTATCTGCTGATCTTCGGCCGCTCGCTGAAGCTGGCCGTGATTTCCACCGTCATCTGTCTGGTGGCGGGCTATCCCTTTGCCTATATGCTCGCCCGCGCCCCGGCGCGCACGCAGAGCATTTTGATCACGATCATCATGATCCCGATGTGGATGAACTTTTTGATCCGCACCTATGCCTGGATGACCATTTTGCAGGACAAGGGCGTGATTTTGAACTTCCTGCGCACGCTTGGCCTGCGCGTCGATAACTTCCACATCATCGGCACGGAGACCGCCGTCGTCATCGGCATGGTCTACGATTACTTCCCCTATATGATCCTGCCGATTTACTCGGTCATGGCGAAGATGGATCTCAAGCTCATCGAGGCGGCGCACGATCTGGGCTGCAGCGGCGCGGGCGTGCTGCGCCGTGTGATCTGGCCCCTGAGCCTGCCGGGCGTGATCTCCGGCATCAATATGGTGCTTGTGCCGTCCATCAGCACCTTCTACATCTCCCAGAAGCTGGGCAACGGCATGTTCTATCTGATCGGCGACGCGATCGAACAGCAGTACGTCGCCAATGACCTTCATTTTGCCGCGGCGATCGCCTTTATTTTGATGGTGGTGCTGCTCGTGTGCATGGCGCTGATGCAGCGCGCCGCCAACCGGCGCGCCTTCGCCTGAGAGGAGGGGATCGATATGAAGCCTGTTTCCAAGGTCTATACGGCGCTGATTCTGATTTTCCTCTTTGCGCCGATTATCATCCTGCTCGTCTTTTCTTTCAACGCCAGCAAGAGCTTGTCGGTCTTCAGCGGCTTTTCGCTGCACTGGTATGAGGAGTTGTTTCGCGACCACCAGACGCTCGGCGCGGTGCGAAACACGCTGATCCTCGCCGTGAGCGCGGCGCTCATCTCCACGGCGATGGGCACGGCCGCCGCCGTCGGTATCTACCGGCTGAGAAACCGGTATCTGCGCGTGGCGCTCGACACCGCGACGAATATCCCGATGATCAACCCCGACATCATCACCGGCATCTCGCTGATGCTGATGTTCGTGTACGTGGGGCGGCTCTTCGGCGCGGCGACCAGCCTGAACTTCGTTACCATGCTCATCGCGCACGTCACCTTCTGCCTGCCCTATGTCATTTTGCAGGTGCTGCCCAAGCTCCAGCAAATGGACAAGGCGCTGCCGGAGGCGGCGATGGATCTCGGCTGCACACCGCTGCGCGCCTTCTTCAAGGTGGAGGTGCCGGAGATCCTGCCCGGTATTTTGACCGGCATGATCATGGCCTTTACGCTCTCGCTTGACGACTTCGTCATCAGCTATTTCACCGCCGGCAACGGCTTTGAAACCCTGCCGATCCGCATCTACGACATGACGAAGAAGACCGTTACGCCGAAGATGTACGCGCTGGCAACCATCATCTTCTTCGTGATCCTTGCGCTGCTGCTGGTCTCGAACCTTATGGACAGCGAGACCTCGCAGGATGTCAAGGACGCGCGAACGAAGAAAAAAGAACGAAAAAAAGCAAAAGCATAAAGCATAAAGCATAATACAAATTGAGGAGGACAAAACATTGAAGAAAACGATTAGCCTGCTGCTCTGCCTCGCGCTGGTGCTCAGCATCTCCGTCGCCCTTGCCGGCTGCGGCGGCAAAACCCGCACCTTGAACGTGTATAACTGGGGCGAGTATATCTCCGACGGCTCCGAGGGTTCGCTGAACACCATCAAGGCCTTTGAGAAATGGTATCAGGAGACCTACGGCGAAAAGGTACGCGTCAACTACACCACCTTTGCCAGCAATGAGGACATGTACGCCAAGCTCTCCAGCGGCGCTGTGAGCTACGATCTTGTGATCCCGAGCGACTATATGATCGCCCGTATGGCTTCCGAGGGCATGCTCCTGCCGCTCAACTTTGACAATATCCCGAACTATCAGTACATCGACGACAGCTTCCGCGGATTGTACTACGACCCGCAGAACCTCTACACCGTGCCCTATACCTACGGTGTGACCGGCATCATCTACGACGCGAACGTCGTGGACGAGGCAGACGTCGGCGGCTGGGAACTGATGTGGAATGAGAAATACGCCGGCCAGATCGTGCAGTTCAACAACCCCCGCGACGCCTTTTCCACCGCCCAGTATAAGCTCGGTATCGACGTCAACAGCACCGATCATGCCGACTGGGATCGCGCGCTGGAGGAGCTGAAGGCGCAGAAGCCCCTGGTCAAGAGCTACGTCATGGACGAGATTTACAACATGATGGAGTCCGGCGAAGCCGCCATCGGCGCCTACTATGCGGGCGACTACTTCACGATGGTCGACGCGCAGTCTGACGACGTGGATCTGCAGTTTTATTATCCGGAGCGCACCAACTACTTTGTAGACGCTATGTGCATCCCGAGCTGCTGCCAGGATCAGGAGCTGGCGGAGATATTCATCAACTACATGCTCTCTGAGGAGCCCGCGGTTGCCAACGCCGCTTTCATCTACTATGCGTCCCCCAACTCCCTCGTCTATGAGAACGAGGAGTATCTGGACGAGCTGGGCGAGGAGACCGTGGAGATTCTCTACCGCTTCACGGACGTTTTTGGTGAGCGCCTCAACGAGTTTGCCTTCCGCAATCTCGACGCCGAGACCCTGAGCTACATCACATCCCTCTGGGAGACCCTGAAGATCGGCTAAAGAACAAAGCAACGAAAACAGACCTGCGAACGTGTGTTCACAGGTCTGTTTTTTTGTTTTGCTCTACATCCTCTTTACCCCAAAATTTGACAAAGAGCCCATACTTCCGACTGCAGGAATTGCTTATGGACGAAAAGGAGAATATCATGCATTGATGCGGGCGTGCAAAACATTCAGCAAGCCTAAAATATCAGGATAATCATTTTTTTCTTTTGTTTTCACATTTTTCAATAAGAGAATTATATTTTGCATTCTGTATCGCCTTGGTTATCGGCGTTGACAATACGCCTGCGGCAATGCCGATTATCCAGATGTATTTCCAGTTTGTAAGTAGTCCGAAAAGAACGATCAGTGCAGCAGCAAGCAGCCAATACAGAATCTGAGTTTTGCCACTCGTCTTATTTAGTTCCTCTATAATATCAAAACCCTCGGATTCGTGCGGAGCGGTTTCAATAAAAGCTGCCGCTCCGGCAGGCCCTGAACACGAGCGAAAATCTTCGCTGCATTCCTCAGCTCCTGCGGTGTAAGATTTTTTGTTCAGTATTTCAAGAACCGCAGAACGGATGCCCTGAACCGAATCGTTCGTGAGCATAACTCCCGCCCCGATTTCCTTTGCCCGTCTTGCAACCGCCTGCTGTTCGCTTGTCTGCGGATACAGAATCATCGGCGTCGCCATATACAGACTTTCGGAAACACTGTTCATACCGCAGTGCGTGATAAATACGTCCGCTCTCGACAAAACATCAAGCTGATCAACATAAGGATATACTTTCGTATTTTTGGGCAATTCTCGAAGAACGGAAATGTCAAGCGCATTTCCGCAGGAGATTATGACGTCAACATTTTCGTCTTTGAGAGCATCCATGCATTTGGCATAAAAATCAGGTCTGTCGTTTATAACCGTTCCCATTGAGATATATACGAGCGGCCTTTCTTTTTCTTTGAACGGCTCAGTCTTAGAAAATACAGATGGACCAACAAAGACATAGTGGCAAGAAAAGCTTTCGGAATACGGTTGAAATTTTTCCGATGTATAAACGACCGAGTCGGTTTTGTTATCGCTCTGAACAAGAGACAATGCATTCTTCACCTTATATCCGTAAGGTTTAAGCTTTTTCAGCTCCTTTGATATTTTCGGCAGTCCGAAAATCATATCCGCAAGTTCCTTGGACGAGTGTTTCAGATACTGCGAAGCCATCTGATTGAATGCGAATGTGCTTGTCGAAACAACCAAGGGAACATCGTGTTTCCATGCGTTCAGCTTGCCCCAGAAACAGACGGAATCGGCATACACGACGTCGGGCTGAAAGGCTTTGAATTCCTCATCAAGAAAAGCGTCCATACTAAGAGTAATACGGATATCCTGGATTGTCATTTCCGTAGTGGAAACATTTTTAAGCCCGGCTTCTTCCTTTTCCGTTAATTCACCAAGGAACGCCTCGCAGGAAACGAAGTCTGCGCCCGTCGCCCTTATTTTGCTCTCAAACGCATCGAACGAATAAAACCTGACCGTATTGCCGCGTTTGACTAATTCAGACGCAACGGGAAGCATAGGGTTGGTATGGCCGTGAGCGGGAATACAAAAGAAAGCTATCTTTTTCATTTATTGTCACCGTCCTCTTCACGAAACACCTTGCCAAACAGCTCCGAAAACGCCTCTTTCGGAGGAATTGTAATTCCCCTTTTCTCTGCCCCGAAAAGTAATAAGGTGTCGCCGGGCTTTATTCCGAATAGCTCGCGTGCCTGCTTGGATATTACGATCTGATCCTTTTTACCAACGGTAGCCATCCAGGCATATTGACCTTCTGTTGCTTTCATTTTAAAAGTATGGCTTGTTATACAAATTATACTGCAACGCCATATCATTGTCAATCAAAACGAAAAAAGCCCACAGACACGCCTCGTGCCTGTGGGCTTTTTGTGTATGGGAGGGGCTTTATTTGATTTTGCGGCCCTCGAGGTAGTAGCGCTTCTCGCGGCTGTGACCCATGGAGAAGGTCTTGCGCGGCAGGGCGCCGTCGCTGATGACGCCGCGGAAAAGCTGGCTCTTTTCCATCGCCGGGAGCAGGAAGCCGAGGGCGTCCTTGGGCTCGGCGAGCGCGATCAGCGCGTCGTCGTCGTGGATGTAGTCGATCTCGCCCTCGTGGGTCTTGAGATAGTCGTCGAGGAAGCTCTGCAGCACGCCGACGGCCAGCTCGCTCTTGGCGCGGTCGAGGCTTACTTCGCCGTGCTCGCCGCCGCAGTACCAGCGCACGACATAGCCGCCGGGCGCGCAGCAGCTCTCTTCGAGCGCGCGCAGCAGCGCCTTGGCGTCGGTGTGCGTGATGATGCGGTGGATCGGCTCAAAGACCTGCGCCTCGTCGTGGATGTTCTCCAGCTCGACGAGCGCGTAGCGGGCGGGATGCCGGCTCATATCCTCGCCGGGGTGATTGGCCTTCAGCTCCTCGTAGCAGCTCTTGGCAGTAGCGAGGGAGTGGTTGCCGTCGCCGACGGCAAAGACCATCGGCACACCCTTGAGACCCTCGTACTTGCTGTCGACGGTCTTCGCGTAGGCGGCGAGTGTGGCGTCAAAGGCCTCGGCGTCCGCGCCGGCGACGAGCCAGCCGCGGATGTGTCCGCCGTCTTCCATCAGATCAAAGTCGTACAGGCAGGGGAGGGAATCCTTCTTTGCAGCTACGGACTCGATCAGCTTCTTCTCGTGGTCGTCGCACAGCAGCAGCACGTGCGGCAGTTCGATCGGCGCGTCGCGGCGCACGCGCTGGCGCGGCGGGATGCGCTCGGGCACGGTCTTCTCCGTGGCGCGGACGGCGGAGGTGGAGCCGACGTTGTAGTCATAGGCGTCGAGATCGACCATACCGACCAGCCCCTTGCGGATCGTGCCGTTTTCCAAGGTGCGCTCCACGTAGACGTAGCTGTCCGGATAGACGGCGAAAACGCCCTCGCGCAGATAGCGATCCATGGTGCGGTTGATCTCAGCGACCTCCTCGGCCTCCCGGGGGGAGCCAAGCTCCGCCTCGGGCAGGATGAGGTTGATGGTGGAAGGAGCGTCGCCGGCGGTGACGCGCACGCGATCCCAGTAGGCCTGGTCAGAGGTGAACTGGTCGCAGGCGATGACCGCCCACTTCGTCATATCCGCGTTTTTCGGCAGCAGGATGTCTGCGCTCTGAAAAATATTCTTCATGCTGTTTCTCCGCAATCAGGCCTGGAAGTTGGCGATGATATCGACGATCTCGGCGCCAATGCGCTGCTGTGCTTCGACGGTCTGGGCGCCGATGTGCGGGGTGCTGGAGACGCGGGCGTGCTTGTAGAGCGCGGCGTTGGCCGTGGGCTCCTCGGCGAAGACGTCGAGACCGGCGGCGAGAACCTTGCCGCTGTCGAGCGCCTCAAGCAGGGCGGCCTCATCGAGGTTGGCGCCGCGGGAGGTGTTGATGATGACAACGCCGTCCTTCATCTTGGCGATGGTGTCGCGGTTGATGATGGCGCCTTCGGAGGCGGGGGCGTGGACAGAGATAAAGTCGCAGCGCGCGAGCAGCTCGTCCAGAGAGACGTAGGGCACGCCGTCGCGGGTCTGGGTGCCGGGCTCGTGGTGGGCGCCGTAGGCGAGAACGGTCATACCCAGGGCCTTGCACATGGTGCCCAGGCAGCTGCCGATGCGGCCGTAGCCGATGATGCCGATGGTCTTGCCGGAGATCTCGATGCCCTTGGCATAGCTCTTCTTGTCCCAGGCGTCATTGCGCATGGTGTAGCCGGCGTGGGAGATGAAGCGCGCGCAGGAGAACATATGAGCCAGCGCCAGCTCCGCCACGGACTGGGAGGAAGCGCGCGGGGTGTTCTTTACGGTCATGCCCTTCTCCTCGGCGTAGGCCACGTCGATGTTGTCGACGCCGACGCCGCCGCGGATGATGAGCTTCAGACGACCGCCGACGGCGGCGTCAATGTGCTGCGCGCGAACCTTGGTCTTGGAGCGGACGACAACCGCGTCCACCTCGTGCAGGGCGGCGCCCAGATCTTCGCTCTCGTAGAACTGCTCGATGACTTCGTGACCCATTTCGCGCAGCTGCGCCAGGGCCTTCTTATCCATGCCGTCGGTAACCAGAATTTTCATGATCAAATTCTCCTTCGTTCGTTAATAATTCAAATTACTTGTGCTCGGCTTCGAACTTCTTCAGGAAGTCGACCAGCGCCTCAACGCCCTCCTTGGGCATGGCGTTGTAGATGCTCGCACGCAGGCCGCCCACGCTCTTGTGACCCTTGAGGTTGTCATAGCCGGCGGCCTTGGTCGCGGCGACGACCTCGGCGTCGAGCTCGGCGCTCTCGGTCACGAAGGGGACGTTCATCAGGCTGCGGCTGTTGGGCTCGACGGTGCCGCGGAACATCTTGGAGGAATCCAGGAAGTCATAAAGCACCTTGGCCTTGTCGATGTTACGGCGCTCGACCTCTTCCAGACCGCCGATGGACAGCAGATACTTGAAGACCTTGCCGCAGCAGTAGATGGCCCAGCAGTTGGGGGTGTTGTACATGGAGCCGTTGGCGTTGTGGATGTCGTAGCGCAGGTAGGTGGGCATCTTCTCGTCGAGATCCTCGCGGATGAGGTCCTCGCGGATGATGACGACGGACATGCCGGCGGGGCCGACGTTCTTCTGCACGCCCGCGTAGATCATGCCGTAGTCGGAGACCTTGCAGGGCTTGGAGAGGAACATGGAGCTCTGGTCGGAGACGAGGATGTGACCCTTGGTGTTGGGCAGAGTGGGGAAGGTCAGGCCGTGGATGGTCTCGTTCTCGCAGATGTAGACGTAGTCGGCGTCCTCGGGAATGTCGAGGTTGGAGCAATCGGGCACGTAGCTGAAGTTCTTGTCCTTGGAGCTGGCGGCGACGATGACCTCACCGTACTTCTTGGCCTCGGCGATGGCCTTCTTGGACCAGGCGCCGGTCTCGATGTAGAC
>JAFWVV010000030.1 GCA_017518225.1 Oscillospiraceae bacterium
GCGATGATTGCGTCCAGATTGTCCAAAATGAACTGCTGGGCCTGCTGATCATAGACCACGGCGGTATAATCTCCGTTTTGCCCGCTGCGCTGCTGCGTAGAAATGCCCAGCTTCCAGCCGGCTTCTGTCGGTCGCTTGTTCTTGTTGCCGCTTGGGGCTTCTTCCTCGAACAGCAACCCGGATTGCAGCAGAAACTTGGTAATACTGGTGGTTTTCAGCTTCTGCATGGTGCTCAGATCCACCAGCTCATTGAGCCGCTGCGCAATTTGGCTGGCGCTGAGCGGCCACTCGTCAAAGGCGTAGCGGCTGCGCGCCTCGTAGGGCAGCGCGTAGGCCGCAAGCTCTCCCTTCTTCGGGGGAGCGCCGATCACACCGCCGTTTTCGATCACCTGCCGCAGCACGTCTGCCACGTAAAACAGGCAGCGGGAAATGCGGACATTGTTGATGATCTCCCCCTCCGGCACCTCCCGACCCGTCAGCGGGTCGATGCCCTTTGCCAGCTTGTCCAGATAGTCCTTGGCGTGCTGCATGATTTCCAGCTCTGTCATTTTCTGATCCTCCCGTTTTACTCTATGCAAATCTCAACGTTTTTGCCGCTGAAGGCAGCTCCGTATTTGAGGATTTGCTTCACACCGTGAGTACGCAGCTCGGTCTCGTAGTGCTTTTCATTGATTTGCCGGATCGCGCTCTGCGCCAGCTTCTCCAAGGCCTGCCCATCTGCGCCTTCTGTCCATTTTACCTCAATCAAGATACCGGGCAGATTGTTTGTCTTCGGCATAAGCTGAATATCAAAGCGTCCCTCGCCGGATTCCCGGTTCGAAGTGATATAGTAGCGGTTATCCATCATGGCGCAAAGGCCGAGCAGCAGTCCATGATAAAAATCCTCGTGAGAGGTATCGAAAGAACTGACCGATTGCAGCAGAAGCTGACGCATCTGTTTTTGCAGCAAATCGACATTGCCGGAATAGATCGCCTTCTGGATGGCAATGGACATAGACTGCGGAATAAACACGCTGAGCTTATCCAAGATCTCTTTCTTATAAACGAAAGCAATTTCCTGATTGGGCAGGGCAACCTCGCACAGAGCGCCCTCTCCCAGCGGCGGGACAATGCTGACCAGCTTCAGATAGCCGGTAACCAGCAGGAAGCTATAGACGGAAGAAGGATCGCTGCCGATCTGCGGATAAATGACGCCGGTGTTAATATAGGCGGTGATCGGTTCTCCACGCAAGAGGGCATACAGCTCCTCATACAGGTCTGTTGAAGCTGCGGCCAAGACCTCTCCAATCACATCGTTGGAGCTGGTGGATACCCAGTAAGCTTGCAGCTTACACTTTCGCTGAAAGTAGTTGATCACCGACCAGGGATTGAAGATGTCGCTCTCTCCAAAACGATAGCCGTCATACCACTCGCAGAGCTCGCTGTAGTTACCGCCCGCATCATAGTAGGCGGCCATCTGCTTTACCTCGTCGTGGGTAAAGCCGAAATATTCGCTGAAGTTGTTATCCATAATGGAATACACCGAAAGATTGTTCAGCCCACTGAAAATGCTCTCCTTGGCCACACGAAGAATCCCGGTGAGGAAACCGAAGGTCAGATGGCTGTTGTCCTTCAGCCCGCCGGAGAAGAGGTTTCGCATAAACAGGATGACCTGATCGTAAAAATCACGGGTATGACCCTGCTGGATCGGGGTGTCATATTCATCGATAATGATGATCGGCGCGATCTTGTGATGCTCATGGAGCATCCGTGTCAAGGTCAGCAGAGCTCCGGATAGATCCAGATCGCTCGCTGTGCGCTCCATGATGCGGCGGAAATACGCCTTGTCCACTTCGTTGCAGGCTTCTGTAGTCAGCAGTTCCTCATGGCGCGCAAACTCGCTGCCGATGATCTCGGCCAGCTTCTGAAGCGTCTCCTGCCATGTCTCGCATTTGACATCCTTGAAGCTGAGGAAAATCACGGGGTATTTCCCTTGATAAGCCTGATATTTCTCTCCCTGCTTCCAGATCGCCTTGCCCCGGAAATAGACAGAGGTATCTTCGTCAGTCTTCTCAAAGAAGGTTCGCAGCATGTCCATATTCAGGGTCTTGCCAAAGCGCCGCGGACGGGTAAACAGTGCCACCTGCGGCCGCTCATCCAGGAACTCCTTGATCATCAGGGTCTTGTCCACATAGTAGTACTCCGTTGACGCGACCCGGTAGTCGGAAATACCAACCGGGAGAGGCAGCTTGGATTTACTCGGTGCTTTCTTGTAGGCGCCGGTGCGCACACGCCCATCAACCGGCTTTTCCGCATCGGCTGGGATATACCATGTTCCACCCGCTTTGAAGGCGCCTGGGATCTTGCCGCTGCGGCACATACCGGTTACGCTGCGCTCCGTTAAGCCCCAGCGTTCTGCAGCTTCTTTCACAAGAATTCCTTCTGGCATACGATTGCCTCCTGTAAATGAATGTCTGTCTTTATTATATCCACAAACGGAAGAATGTCAAACGCAAACGGAAAAATATCAAAAAGAATTTGACATTTTTCTGTTTGCGGAAATGTGTTGTTGGATTTTCTTCTTTTCCGTGTACGCCATGCCCCTTCTTGGATATGCATGGTAAAGTGTTCGTTTTCCGTCAATATGTACTACTCCCACCCCATCCGTTTAGCCAAATCCAACATAGAAAAGCTGAATTGTTGCCAGGGTTCCAATGTCGTCTGTGACGGGTCGCCCTCGCGGATGTGCATGGTGCGTCGGATTTCTTTGGGGATAACGACGCGGCCGAGGTCGTCGATGCGCCGTACGATTCCGGTTGCTTTCATATAGTAAAAACCTCCTGCGTTTCTATCTGTTGACAGAGATAGTATTTGCAGGAGATTTTTTTGTTATGCAGAATAAGAGGCGGGAAAGAATCGCGCTTATTCCATGTAATGCATATCGAGCATATCGCGCATTTCGTAATACAGATCCGACTGGCGCCAGCCGTCATCCGTGGCGTGTGCGACGCTGGTGTTGACCTCGGTGTTGGACAGCGCCTCGTGCAGCGCCTGATATTGCTCGGGGCTCCATGCGCCGATTTTTGAGGCCCAGAGGCGCTTGAGCCAGGTCATTTGCATTAACAGCTCCGGGTTTTTCAGCTTGCACAAAACAACATTCAGATCCTGCAGCTTGTCCATGTGCAGCAAAAGCGACACATCGTCAAATTTGCTGAGAAACAGCTCAAGGTATTCAAGCTCGTGCAGATCCACCAGCGGCGAATAGTCCCGGACGATTACGTCTGCCAGCACGAGAATGCGCAGCTTGGGCATGCAGCGCAGGAAGGAGACGTCGGTCATGCGCATGTGTCCGAGATCGAGGCACTCCAGATCTACCAGATATTTCAGCTCTTTGGCCTGTGTGTCATAAAAGGGCTTATTCATGTCGTAGCCGTATTTATAGGGGATAAAGGCCTTAACGTCGGTGCGCACAAAGCCCGCGCCCATGGGGATCGCCCAGATAAAACGGGTTTCCGGATGGCGCTGCCACAGCGCGTCCATATCCTCGCTGGCAATGCCGCAGCAGCACATTTCCACGCGCTCCAATCCGTAAAAACAGGCCAGCGCATCTTCTACGGCCTGCGTGGAGTCCATCGGGATATCGTTGAGGATCAACTCTGTTGCAGTGCTGGAGGTCTCCACGCCGCACAGGGAAAAACGCCAGTCGACGATGACGGCCGGATAGCGCGCTTTCAGCGCCAGCAGCGGTGTGTTATCCGCGGCAAGACCCGAAAAGGAAAGCGCCCGGAGCTGCGGCAGACAGGCGAGTGCGTCCAGCGCCTCCGGCGCGTCCGCGATCGGCAGGGTCAGTTGCTCGGCATCGCCGGGAACACGCTCGCTGCCGATCATCACGCAATAGTCGACCGCCAGCGACGGTCGCGCCTGCTGCAGCGCAAGGATCGAAGCGTAGTCGCGGCAGGCTGTGGCGTCCACGGTCTGCAGAGCGGGCAGATCGTCCAGCAGCGTGAGCAGCTGCGGGAGGCTCTCGTCGTCCACGCGGACAGACGCAGCGTCGCCCGGCAGCAGTTCGCCGCCGAGCGTGACGCAATACTGCACGTCCAGATCCGGGCGGAGACGGCGCAGCTCGCGCACCGCGTCCGCGTCCGGGCAGTCGCGCGCGTCGACGGTCTGCAGCGCCGGGAAATCGCGCAACCGCTCGATCGCCTCCGGCGAGAGCCGATCCAGCGTCAGCGCCGTGGATTCGCTGTCCAGCCGCTCGCCCTGCAGGGGAACGAGCCAGCGGATCTGGCAGTTCGGCAGCGCAGCGGACAGCCGCTCAAAGTCCTCCGGCGACAGCGCGGCGGCGCGCAGATCCAGCGCTTCCAGCGTGGGCAGCCGCGCCAAGTCCTGCGCCTGCGGCGGCGCGGCGCCGCGCCAGACAAGCTGTCTGGCGCGACAGGAAACGAGCTGCCCGCCCAGCAGCGTATAGCGCCGGCTGAGAAAAAAGCCTGCCACAATCAGTGCCGCGAACAAAACGAGAGAAATCAGCAGTTTTTTCTTTTTCATGACTCGCCTCGCAAGCTTTTTTATCAGTGTAACACACGCAGGCGCATTTTGCCACAGCTTTTCTGCATCCGGCGCGGCCGGATCCTCAGCGAAGCTTCTCCAGCCCGTTTTCCGTCAGCCGATAGACCGTGTCGCAGACCTCGTCGATGTATTTCCGGTCGTGCGAGACGCTGATGATCGCGCCGGGAAAGGCGCGCAGCATGGCGCGGATCTCCGGGCCGGAGAGCGGGGAGAAGTTGCGTGTCGGCTCATCGAGCAGCAGCACGTCCGTCTCCGTCAGGCCGAGGCGCAGCAGGAGGAGCTTGGCCTTCTGCCCGCCGGAGAGCGCGCGGATCGGCCGCTCCATCTCCTGGGTCGTGACGTGCATCGCGCCGAGATAGGTACGCGCCTCGGTGATATCCTCTTTTTTGCCGGAGGGCGCGAGAAATGCGACGGGCGTCGCCTCCGGCGGCAGCAGCTCGTCATAGTTTTGCGGCATGACGCACACATGGAGGTTCTCCCGCGCCGCGAGCTCCTGTGCGATGTGCCGGAGCAGGGTGCTTTTGCCGGCGCCGTTTCGCCCGATGATGCCGATTTTCTCCGGCCCCTGCACGCGCAGCGCCACCTCGCGCGCGAGCAGCCGCCCGCCGTCCGGCGTCCAAAGCTCCGGCAGCTCCAAGTCCAGCACGCTGCGTCCGGCGGGCAAGGGGCGCTGGTAATTGAGACGAATGTTGATCGCGTCCTCGCTGACCGGAATCTCCGTCATCTCCGCGTGCTCGCGCTCATAGCGCCGCTCCATGGCCTTGACGGCGGCCATCTTCTTTTTCAGCAGGCGGGCCGTGGAGGGATCCTGGCGCGTGATCGTGTTCTGCGCGTACTCCACGCTCTGCTGGATGCGCCGGAACTTCTCCATCGCCTTTCGCTCCTCGCGCCGCTCGCTATAGGCCATCTGCCGCTGTTTGTCAAAGCTGCGCCGCCGCTCGGCGACGAACTGCGCGTAGCCCATGTCGGCAACGCTCCAGCGGCTGACGGACTTGCGGTGCAGCTGCTCGAGCAAAATGATCTTGTTGGCGGTGTTTTCGATGAGCGTCTCGTCGTGGGAGATGAAAAGCACGATGCCGGGGAAGTCCCGGATGCAGCGCTCCAGCCACTCGAGCGTCTCGATATCGACGTCGTTGCTCGGCTCGTCGAGCAGCAGAACGTCCGGCTCATGCAGCAGCAGCCGCGCAAGCTGCACCTTCACACGCTCGCCGCCGGAGAGGCTGCCCATGCGCTGCTCGCTGGTGTAGAGCGCGGCGGGAAAACCGAGCGCCCGGGCGATGCGGCGCAGCTCGCCCGGCGGCGTGTCCCAGAAATCCCCGTCCGCGTTGAAATAATCGCAAACGCTCAGCTCGCGATCCTCGTGCGCAAGCTCCTGCGGCAGATAGCCCGGTCTGCCGTCGCACACGCGCGAGCCCTCGGCCTCGAGATAGTCCGCCACCAGCGCCGGGTCGTAGATCCAGCGCAGAAGACTGGATTTTCCGTTGCCCTCCTCGCCGATGATGACGGCCTTGTCCCCGGCGTTGAGCGTCAGGGAAAAATCCTGCAGCAGCACGCGCAGATCGAGCCGATGGGTAAAAGTCAAATTTCTGATGTGTAACATAGATCCTCCGAAAAAAATAAGATCCGTCTGCCCTGGCGCAGACGGATCCCGTTTCTCTGATCAAAAAACAGCCTTGCCGGACGCCCAAAAAAACGGGCGGACAACAGCGATCGAGAGGACGCTGACCCGATCCGGCGCACACAGACAAAGCCCTCCTGCAGAAGGCTTTTCCAATAGCTGCCGAAATCCGATCAGATCTTGCTCATTCTCTCGCAAAGGCTCCTTTCATGCTTTGTTTTTTTATTATATCACGAGCCGCAGGGAAACGCAAGCGAAAACACGCGAGCGGCGGCCGTTCGCGCTTTGCGCACATCTTAATCAATTCTTAATCCATTGGGGGCTTTTATCTTAAAGCTTTTTTTGATACGATACGGGCGAGGTGAGACAGATGCCAAACATTCTGGTTTGCGACGACGAGAGAGATATCGTCGCGGCGCTGACGATCTATCTGCAGGCGGAGGGCTATGAGGTTGTCCCGGCCTGCGACGGGCGCGAGGCCTTATCCGCCCTGCGCGGACAGGAGATCCAGCTCGTGCTGCTGGACGTGATGATGCCCGCGATGGACGGGATCTCCGCCCTGGCGCAGATCCGCAGGGAGAGCAATGTCCCGGTCATTTTGCTGACGGCGAAAAGCGAGGACAGCGACAAGGTGCTGGGGCTGAATCTTGGCGCGGACGACTATATCACGAAGCCCTTCAATCCCGTGGAGCTGCTGGCGCGTGTGCGTTCGCAGCTGCGGCGCTATCTGCAGCTCGGCGGCGGGAAAAGCCGGCCGGATGCGCTTTGCCTGGGCGGCATCGAGCTGGACGACCGGACGAAAAGCGTCACGCGCGACGGGGAACCGGTCGGCCTGACGCCGCGGGAGTTCGATATCCTGAAATTTTTGCTGCAGCACCCCGGTGAGGTCTTTTCGCCCGGCGAGATCTACCGCCGCGTCTGGAACGAGGAGCCATACGGCGCGGAGAGCACCGTCGCCGTGCATATCCGGCACCTGCGCGAGAAGCTGGAGATCACGCCCGCACAGCCCCGCTACATCAAGGCGGTCTGGGGGCAGGGCTACAAGATAGAGAATGCGGATTTCGGAATTCGGAGTTCGGGATTGGAAGGAGAGAAAAAGAATGAATAAGCTCAAGGGAAGTCTCGCGGCGAAGATCGTCGCGATCGTTTTGCTGGCGGCGAGCTGTCTGGCGCTGTTGGGCGCCGGACTCGGCGTGGCCTTTTTGGAGGAGCACGACGCCTATCGGAGCGGGAGCGCGGAGAACGCGCGTGAGCGGCTGATCGACGAGGCGCTCGACCAGCAGATGTTCAGGCTGATCGAGGATATCTGCTCGCGGCGGAGCGTCGGCGACGCTCATGCCCGGGAGCTGCGCTTTGCGCTGATAGACAGGGACGGAAACATCCTCTCCGAAAATCCGCGCCCGAACGAAACCGTGCTGCACAGCGTGATTTTCGATGTGTACGATATGTACGACGGGCTCTATTATTACAGCGACGCCGAGCCGCTGACGGCGCTCTCGCGCAGCCGGGACTGGTCGCCCGCACCGACACCGGCTCCGCTGCCGCAGGGCGCGGCCGGGGAAAATACGGCGCCGGCGGCAAGCGGCACGCGCGTCTATCAGATTCGCATGGACTGGACGGACAAGAACGACAGCGGCCGGCTTGCCGCGTCGCTGCGCTGGTACGAGAGCCTGTTTCCCTGGCGCTATGCGCTGATTGCCGTCGCCATCGGCGCATTCGCGCTGGCGGCGCTGCTGCTGGTATTTCTGCTGGCCGCCGCCGGCCACCGCGACGGCAGCGGCGTCGTGACGCCCTGCTTTGTGGAAAAGATCCCGGTCGATCTGCTGTTTCTTCTCTGCGGCACCGGCGCCGGTCTGCTTTTGGGCGCGGCCGGAACGGCGGCGAGCTTTGAAGCGCACACGGTCAGTCTGCTGGGCACGGGGCTTTGCCTCGTCTGCGCGGGGCTGCTGACGCTGCTGTTTCTGATGAGCGCGGTCGTGCGCCTCAAGCTGGGGCGCTTTCTGGACGATTGCATCTGCTGGCGTGTGCTGCGCTGGGTCGGCAGAGGGCTTCGCGCGCTTTGGCGCATGCTGTGGAGGCTGCTCGGGGCGATCCCGCTGGTCTGGAAATGGATCCCGGTGTTTGCGGCGCTCATGTTCGTGGACTTTTTGCTGACCTTTTCCTTCCGCAGGGATGGCGATGTGCTGGCCTTCATCAAGCTGCTGCAGTGGGCGCTGCTCGCGGCGGCGCTCCTGTATCTCGCGCTCTGCTTCCAGCGGCTTCGCAAGGGCGCAAAAGCCATCGCCGCAGGGGAGGAAAACGTGGTCATCGACGAAAAGTACATGATCGGCGACATCCGGGAACACGCAGAGGATCTGACGCATATCCGCGACGGACTGGGGCGCGCGGTGGACGAGCGTATGAGATCCGAGCGGCTTCGCACGGAGCTCATTACCAACGTCTCCCACGACATCAAAACGCCGCTGACCTCGATCATCAACTATGTCGATCTTCTGGCCAAGGAGGAGCTGCCCGGCGAAAAGGCGCAGGGCTATGTCGAGGTGCTGCAGCGGCAGTCTGAGCGGCTGAAGAAGCTGACGGACGATCTCGTGGAGGCCTCCAAGGCCTCGACGGGGAATCTCCCCACATATCCAGAGCGGCTGGAGCTGGGCGTGCTGGCCGATCAGCTCGCCGGAGAATACGGGGAAAAGCTGACGGACAAGGGGCTGGAGCTGCGCGTGACGAGGCCGGATACGCCCGTCTATGTGCAGGCCGATCCCCGCCATCTCTGGCGCATGCTGGACAATCTCATGGGCAATGTCCTCAAATATGCCCAGCCCGGCACACGGGTCTATCTGGATCTGGAGCGCTACGGCAAGCGCGCGGTGCTGCGCCTGCGCAACATCTCCGCCGCGCCGCTGAACCTGCGCCCGGAGGAGCTGACCGAGCGCTTCGTGCGCGGCGACGCCTCGCGCAGCACCGAGGGCAGCGGTCTCGGCCTTGCCATCGCCGCGAGCCTTGCCAAGCTGCAGGGGATCCAGATGGAAGTGAGCGTGGACGGAGATCTCTTCAAGGTGGTATTGAGCTTCCGGGAAAGCGAATAAGGGTAAAAGAAGAACGGAACCGGCGCAGTATGCGTCCGGTTCCGTTTGTTATCGTCTCTCTTGAAAAAAGCCTTGCAGCAGCGCGGCGCTTTCGGCACGCCGGATGCCCTCCGTGACGCGGGGCTGGTGTCCAAAGCGCTCGAAAAACAGATCGATCACGCTGCCGCAGGCGCCGGTCTGCGCCTCGCGCGCGCCGAAGATCAGCGCGCCGACGCGGGCGTTGATGATCGCCCCGGCGCACATCGGGCAGGGCTCGAGCGTCACGTAGATGCGGCAGCCGTCCAGCCGCCAGTCGCCGCGCGCGCGGCAGGCCTCGCGGATCGCCTCGATCTCGGCGTGGGCGGTGGCGTCGCCGTTTTCCTCGCGGCGGTTGCGGCCGCGGCCGATGATCTGACCGGCTTCGTCCACGATGACGCAGCCGACCGGCACGTCCCCGGCGCTCGCCGCCTCGCGCGCGAGCGCAAGCGCCTCGTCCATATAGCGTTCGTGTTCCATAGGCTGCTCCTCAACCCAGAATTTGTCCGCCAATGAAGCGAAGCTCCTCGCCCGCGGCGTTCACCAGCACGAAGCAGCGCAGCCGCCCGTCGGCTTCATAGGCTGCGTCGATCCGCTGCGCCTCGTCCAGATAGTCGCAGAGCCGGTAGCCGCTGTAACCGCAGTCGACGCCCTCGCTCTCGCCGGGGACGAGCAGGCGCTGTGCCCAGCTTCGCTCGGCGGGAAAGTAGCGCAGCAGCCACTGGCCGCTCTGTACGATCAGCTCCGCCTCGCCGGAGATGGCGGGCGCGTCATAGCGGCGCACCGTGCCGTCGTTGAGATCGACCGTGGCGAGCACCTGTCCCTCGCGGTCGTGCTGGGAATACCAGAGCGTCGCGCCCAGGCGCAGCGGCGCATAGGACGCGGCGGCGGTGAGCTGCCGCTGCGCGCCGTCCCAGAGCTGCCAGCACAGGCAAAAGGCCTCGCCCTCGCTCTGGTAGACGATTCCCTCCGGCATCGACCATGCATAGTCGCAGGGCGCGTCGATCAGCAGCTCCTCGCAGCTGCCGTCGAGCGCGGCGCGGCAATAGCGATGCTCCGCGTCGGTGTAGTAGAGCGCGCCCTCGTAAATTTGCAGGCTGTACCACGGCCCCTCGGCAAGCGCCTGGCGGGCGCGGGATTTCAGGTCGTAGACCTGCGGCTGACCCTCGTGGAGAAAATACAGCCGCTCGCCCTCGATGGCGAGATACTCCGGCACACAGTTGTCGGAAAGGATCTGAAACTTCGACGGGCGGCCGTTTTTCAGCGTATAGGAGGCCAGAACCGGGCGATGTCCCTCGTCATAGTCCAGCCCGTACATGCTTTTGCCGTCGATGAGCCAGCGGTTGCGGCACATGAAGCGGCTCATGGCCGCCGTGTCCGCATCGGAAAAGGGCTGCAGGCGCAGCACCGAGGGCTCGGCGGTCTTCGCGGCGGGCGCTTCGCTTGCCGGCGGCAGCTGCGCGTCCTGCGCGCAGCCTGCGAGCAGGAGCAGCAGGATGCAAATGGTAAAAATCAAAAGTCGTTTTTTCATGGTTGATAAAATGAGGGCAAAGCGCGTTCGCTTTGCCCTCTGACTGTAGATAAAGTCGTGCGGCAAGGGAAAGAACTGCAAGGGGAGAGCGCAGAGAGGGGGCGGGAGCCCCCTTTCTGCGTACAATCTATGCAAAAACGGGAACTTCTTGAAAGATTCCGTTTTTGCTTTTCAAGCTGTCGACACTATGTCGACAGCTTGAGGGCAAAGAGTTTATCTTTGCCCTCATGTTCGTGTGTTTTTTTATGCGAGAGCCGCGGTGATGATGGACATCTGATAGACTTCCTCGGCGTCGCAGCCGCGGCTGAGGTCGTTGATCGGCGCGTTCAAACCCTGCAGGATGGGGCCGTAGGCCGCGAAGCCGCCCAGACGCTGGGCGATCTTGTAGCCGATGTTGCCGGACTGGATCTCGGGGAAGATGAAGGTGTTGGCATAGCCGGCGACGGGGCTGCCGGGGAACTTGAGCTGACCGACGACGGGGGAGACCGCCGCGTCGAACTGCATTTCGCCGTCGATGTTGAACTCCGGCGCCATCTCCTTGGCGGCGGCGGTGGCGTTGCGCACGAGATCGACGTTCGCGCCCTTGCCGGAGCCCTTGGTGGAGTAGCTCAGCATGGCGACCTTCGGGTCGATGCCAAAGACCTTGGCGGTTTTGGCGGTCTCAACGGCGACCTCGGCCAGCTGCTGGGCGGCGGTGAGCACGACGTTGCCGTCCTTGTCCAGCTTGTCCTGGTAGTCGATGTTGATGGCGCAGTCGCCCATGCAGATCATTTCCTCACCGCGCACGAGAATGAAGCAGGAGGAGACGAGGTTCGCGCCCTTCTTGGTCTTGACGAGCTGCAGCGCGGGACGCACGGTGTCGGCGGTGGAGTAGGTCGCGCCGCCCAGCAGCGCGTCGGCCTTGCCCATCTTGACGAGCATCGTGCCGAAGTAGTTGCCCTTGGAGAGCGCTGCGCGGCATTCCTCGGCGCTCATCTTGCCCTTGCGCAGGGCGACCATGGTCTCGACCATCTCGTCCATGCCCTCGTAGGTCAGGGGATCGAGGATCTCCAGCCCCTCAATGTCGAAGCCGCCCTTGGCAGCGGCAGCCTTGACCTCGTCCACCTTGCCGACGAGCACGGGGGTCAAAAAGCCGCCCTTTTTCAGGCGCGCCGCGCTCTCCAGAATACGGGCGTCATGGCCCTCGGTGTAGACGATCTTGCGGGGATTGGCCTTCAGGATCTCGATCAGGTTTTCAAACATCTCTGTTTCCTCCTCGATGATGATTTCAAAAGAGTAAAATATAAAGGGTAAAGGGTCTCAACAGTTCTACTCTACCACGCCGCCGTCGATTTTTCAAGATTTTTCAACAGAAAGGACCGCTTTCGCGCGTTCACGAATATTTTATATTCTATCCGCTTGTTTTTTTGTTCATTCCTGTTATAATACAGACGAATATTCAGGGCCAGTGCGGCCGGAAGGAGATAGACGAATGGAGATCACGAAAGAGACTTTGATCGGCGAAATGCTGAAAGAGGATATGGGCATCGCTTACGTGCTGATGCAGTGCGGCATGCACTGCGTGGGCTGCCCGGCTTCGGCGGGCGAAAGCCTGGAGGAGGCCTGCGCCGTCCACGGTATGGACGTAGACGAGGTGCTCAACCAGATCGAGGCCTACCGCGCCAGCGTAAAATAATTCACTGCCATAATGCCATCATAACGCGCCCCGGTCGGTATGATCTCCGACCGGGGCGCGTCATTTTGACTAAAAGCCTCGCAGCGTTTATGCCCGCAGGGCGAAATCCCTCTCACCGGAGAGCCCGGCGAAGCGGGTCTACGGTGAAGCGGGTTATCGGTTGCTCGGTCCGGGATCCTCGTCCCCGAAGATCAGATCGTCGACGTCTTTTTCCATCTTTATCCCTCCCTGTGATGTGCATACCTTCATTGTATGCGCGCGCTCTGTCCGCTATGCAAGATAATCACCGCAATTTCCGGCCGATTGAAAAACCGCGGCAGCGGCGAGGCATTGCCCAGACCGCGCGAGACGAGCATGGGATAGCGTTCCCCCGCATAGACGCCGGATTCATAGCGTGCCCCAAGGCGTCGATCGGTGCCAAAGAGCCCGCCGAGCAGCGGCAGGCGCACCAGACCGCCGTGGGCGTGACCGCAGAGCACGAGATCCACCGGCAGCGCCGGGTATTTTTCCAGATAATCGTTGCGGTGCGCCAGCCACAGCACGAAATCCTCCGGGTAGTCCCGGCGCAGCTGTGCGGCGAGCTCGTCCGGCCGGGGCATGTCCGCCGGGCCGTTTGGATCCTCAACGCCCGCTAAAATCAGCTGCGAGCCGTTCCAGGGCAGCGACAGATAGCGGTTTTCCATGCGCAGCACGCCAAAGCGGTCGAACAGCCGCCGCAGACCGGGCAGAGCGCCGCCCGCCCAATCGTGATTGCCGCTGACCCAGGCGATGGGCGCTTCGCCCTGCAGAAGGCGCAGCAGCTCTTCGGTGGATGAAATCTCCTCCGGGCTGTCGGCAAAGTCGCCGCAGAGGACGATCAGATCCGGCCGCTGGGCGAGCGTCAGGCGGGCCAGACGCTCGTTGCCTCGTCCGAAGCGAGCCCCGTGCAGATCGCTCAGAAGCACGATCCGATAGCCGTCCAGCGCCTCCGGCAGCGTGGAAAAGTTCAAAAAATAGCGGCAAACCTGCAGATGCCAGCGACTGTCCGCCGTCAACGCTGCTGCAGCCAGAAGTCCCAGCAGTGTCCGCCGCCACAGCCTTTTTTGCTGTTTCATGCGATACCTCCCGGCTTTTTCTTCAGAGTAGCATGAGTCCCCGGTCGAAAAAACGGGAAACTTTTGTGTGCTTTTGTCTTGAAACGTCGAGGCATTTGCGCTATAATAACAAAGTCTATCTGCCTGTGAGGGCAGATGCGCACAGTTCAATGGAAAAAGGATGAAAACAATGAGTGCATCAACAAAAAGAAAGAACCGCCAGGCCGCGATCGAGGCCGGCACTTACAAGAAGCATACGGCACAGCAGGAGCGTGAGGCCAAAAACGCCCGCGAGCGCCGCAACGTCTTTTTCGCCTGCGCGGCGGTGGCTGTGCTGGTGATTGCGGCGATTTTGCTGAATCTGATCCCCGATCTGCGCGAGAAGAAAGAGCTCAAACGCTACATGGAGGGAACGGCCGTCACGGTCGGCGAGCGCAGCTACAGCCCTGCCGAGGTCGGCTATCTCTATGCCAATCAGTACAACAACGCAGTCAACAACTATTATGCCATGTCCTACGGCCTGAACACCGACAACGGCCCGCAGGGGCTCGCCGGGCAGGCATACACCGGCCCCGAGATGGAGGGCAAGAGCTTTGACACCTGGCGCGACTACTTCCTTGACGCGGTGTACGAGCGCCTGAGTCAGACGCAGACCATGCTGGCCTACGCCAGGGAGCAGGGCATCGAGCTTACGGAGGAAGAGCAGCAGGAGATCGAGAGCAATATGGCAAGCTACCAGCTCTACGCAGCGCAGTACGGCTATTCCAACGTCGACCAGTTCCTCTCGCTCAACTTCGGCAAGGGCGTCACGCTGGACACCATCCGCAGACTGGACACCGAGAGCACGCTGGCGTCCAAAGCCTATGATGCCTACGTGGACAGCCTGAGCTTCAGCGAGGCGGAGCTGGAGGAGGAATATGCATCCTTCGGCGGGGAAATGGATACCTACAGCTATGCGAGCTATCTTGTCCGTCCGGAGAAGGAAGAGGGACAGGAAGAGGCCACCGAAATCGCCAAAATGGAGGCCAAGGCCACGGCCGACGCGATCGTCGCCGCCTACAAGGATCATGCAGATGAGAACGATCCCTATGAGCGCTTCCACGACTACATCGAGGAAGAGCTGGGCGATCACGCCACGCTTTCGGAGAACATCTCCGGACAGTATCTCAGCAGCATCTACGCCGACTGGCTCATGGGCGAGCGCAAAGCGGGCGACATCGTGCAGATTCCTGACGGCGACAACTATTATATCGTCCTGTTTTTGGATCATGAGGACGCCAGATATCCCACCGCGAACGTCCGCCACATTCTGATTCAGGCGCAGGCCGATGAGAACGGCGACTGGAGCGACGAGGCGCTGGAGGAAGCCAAGGCCGAGGCCGAGCGCATTCTGGCTGAATGGGAGGCCGGCGAGAAGACCGAGGAGAGCTTTGCCGCGCTGGCCGAGCAGTATTCCGAGGACAGCGGCTCCAACACCAACGGCGGCCTGTATGAAAATATCTATAAGGGTCAGATGGTACAGGAGTTCAACGACTTCTGCTTTGCCGGTCACCAGCCCGGCGACACCGCGATTGTCTACGGCACGAACGGCGGCTATGCCGGCTACCACGTGATGTACTACGCGGGAGAGGGCGAAAACTACAGCGATCTGCTGGCGAAGGACGCGCTGACGAACGAGGCGGTCGAGGACTGGCTTGATAACTCCGGCTTTAGCGCCGTGCCCGGCGCGGAAGAAGCGCTGGTTGACCCGGTTCAGTAAAATCAGCAAAAATCTGAAAAGTCAGAAAAGTCGAAAAAAATACTTGCCAGACGCGATGGTCTGTGCTATAACTTACTTTGCGCCTTGTAACTATGCCCGTGCGGCACAATCAAGGCAGCCTTAGACGAGGAGAAAACACCATGAAAGACGGCATCCATCCGAACTATCAGCCGACGACCATCCGCTGCGCCTGCGGCAACGTGATCGAGACCGGCTCCACCAAGCAGGGCATCAGCATTGAAATCTGCTCCAAGTGCCACCCCTTCTTCACCGGCAAGCAGAAGCTGGTCGACACCAGCGGCCGTGTGGATAAGTTCAACAAGAAGTACGGCATTAAGTAAGATACGCAATCATAAAGTAAAAACCGCGAAGCGACACGCTTCGCGGTTTTGCTTTTTTGCTATTGTGAATTCAGCTCAAATTTCCCGTGGCGTACATCAGCGCCGTGACGGCGACGACGGGCGCGGTTTCGCAGCGGAGGATGCGCTCGCCCATCGAGCAGATATGCAGCCCGGCGATCCTGGCGAGCTTCGCCTCAAATTCCGCAAAGCCGCCCTCCGGCCCCGTGATGAGCGCGGCGCTTTGTACGGTCTTATTGGCCTCGAGCACGGCGTTGAGCGCCTCGCGCTCGCCGGTCTCGTACAAAAACAGCCCCAGATCCTTCTTCACCGCCACGTCCAGCGCCCCGGCGAAATCGCCCGCCCAGCCGACCCGGGGGATGATTCCGCGCCCGGACTGCTTGGCGGCCTCCTCGGCGATGCGCTGCCAGCGCTCCAGCTTTTTCTCCGGCTTGTCCGGCCGCGCCACACAGCGATCCGACTGGAAAAACAGGATCTCGGAGGCGCCCGCCTCGACACATTTCTGGATGATATAGTCGGTCTTGTCGCCCTTGGGCAGGCCGCAGAGCACCGTGACGGCGACGCTCGGCTCGGCCGGGCAGGGAACGACCTCGATCACCTCGGCCTCGACCTGCTCCTTGTCGGCGTAGACGAGGCGGCACTTATAGTCCGTGCCCTGCCCGTCGCAGAGAATCACGTCCTCGCCCGGGCGCAGGCGCAGCACGCGCACATGCTCGGCGTCCCGGCCGCGCAAAACCGCCATGCCGCCGGCGAGATTGGTGCCGGCAATGAAAAATCTTGGCATTGATAAGAGCCTCCCGTCTGCTCTGTTTTCTTTTTCTCATTATCTCATATCTCACACCGCTTTGCAAGCCTTTGCATAGGATGGTGCGGGCAAATGGAGAGAGGAGCGAGAAGAATGCGAGAGCAAGCATGGGGAAATCTCAATCATTTTGAGCGCGTCTGGCGGCGTGTGACCGGCGGCGCCGACCGCAGGCCGCCTGCACCGTGGATGCCGCCGCCCCCGCCGCCAAGGCCGGGGCCTGGCATGCCGCCGCCCCCGCCCCCACCGGGGCCGGGCATGCCGCCGCCCCCACCGCCGCTGATGCCGAAAAAAAACAGGCGCTGCTGCCATCAGCGTTTTGGGCCGCGCCCCTGGTGAGCGGAAACGAGTAAAAATCGATCCCCCGCCGCGTTTACGGCGGGGGATTATCATGCGCTGCTTCTGAAAAAAGGCTTGACAGCCGCGACGGTTTGTGTTATCTTAACTGTGCTAATGAAAATAATACAGTTAGTACACAAGGAGGCGCTGCCGATGATTCCAATCAATTACCGCGATCCGCGGCCGATCTACGAGCAGGTAAAGGACGGCTTTCGCCGCCTGATCCTGAACGGGGTGCTGCCGCCGGACAGCAAGCTGCCCTCGGTGCGGGAGCTGGCGGGACAGCTCGCCATCAACCCCAACACGATCCAGCGCGCCTACCGGGAGCTGGAGGCCGAGGGCTGCATCTGCTCGGCGCCGGGGCGGGGCAGCTTCGTCTGTCAGATCGACGCGGCCAAACTCACCCGGCAGAGAGAACTGACCGAAGCTTTGAAGGGCGCGGCGCGCGAGCTGCGCGCGCTGGGGCTGGATGAGCAGACGCTGATCGCGATGATCAAGGAGGAGACAAGCCATGATTGAAACGAGAGAACTGGTCAAGAGCTTTGAGGGCTTTCACGCGCTGGACGGGCTGAATTTGTCCGTGCCTGCGGGCGCGGTCTACGGGCTGGTCGGACCGAACGGCGCGGGAAAATCCACGCTGATCCGCCATTTGACGGGCATCTACCGGCAGGACGGCGGAGAGGTGACGATCGACGGGCAGCCGGTGTACGAAAACCCGGCGGTCAAGGCGCGCATCGCCTATATCCCGGATGAGATCTTCTATTACAACCAGGCCAGCATCCGCGATATGAAAACCCTGGCGAAAAGCGAGTTTCCACGCTTTGACGAGGCGCGCTGGAAAGCCCTGGGGCAGATCTTCGAGCTGGACGAGCGCGCGCCGATGCGCAAGCTCTCCAAGGGCATGCAAAAGCAGGCGGCCTTCTGGATCGCCTTGAGCCAGCGCCCGGACTTTATCATCCTGGACGAGCCCGTGGACGGCCTCGATCCGGTGATGCGCCGGCGCATCTGGAGCGCGCTGATGGCCGATGTGGAGGAGAGCGGCACAACGGTGCTGGTGTCCTCGCACAATCTGCGCGAGCTGGAGGACGTGTGCGACCACGTGGGCATCATGAAAAGCGGAAAAATGCTGATCGAGCGCTCGCTGAGCGAGCTGCAGGACAATCTGGTGAAGATCCAGCTGGCCTATCCGGACGGCGGCGCGCTGCCGGAAGGGCTGGAGATCCTGCATCAAAGCAGCACCGGGCGGCTGCAGCAGCTCATTCTGCGCGGCAGCGCGGTGGAGCTGCAGGCGCGTATCGCGGCGACAAATCCGCTGTTTTTGGATCTGGTGCCCTTGAGTCTGGAGGAGATCTTTATTTACGAACTGGGAGGTGTCGAGCATGAAATCGCGAACGAAGTTCTTTGATCGGGGGATCGCCCGCAATTTCCTGCGCCGCTTCTGGCCGCTCTGGACGGGCTATCTCGTGCTGATCCTTTTGCTGCTGCCAGCGGCGCTGCCAAACAATCTGCGCTATGTGACCGAGGGCTTGCGCCCCGTGCTGGATCGAACCGTGCTGGAAAGCGGCCGTTCTATGGTCGGTCTTGCTTTCTTTGTGGGCGTCGCCGTGGCGATGGCGATGTTTCACTATCTTTATCAGACGCGAAGCTGCAGCCTCATGCACAGCCTGCCGCTGCGTCGCGAGACTCTGTTTTTCACGGCCTATCTGACGGGGCTTGTGCCGCTGCTGCTGGCCGATCTGCTGGCGGCGGGCGTGACGGCGCTGCTGTATATGCCGGGCGGCTATGTGACAGGCTGGGCGCTGTTGCGCTGGCTGGCGCTGAGCGCGCTGGGTAAGCTTGTGTTTTATAACTTCGCCGTGTTCTGCGCGATGCTCACCGGCAATTTGATCGTGCTGCCTGCGGTCTACGCGGTGCTGAATTTCACGGCCTTTGTCGCCGAGGGCTGCGTGTGGGAGCTGCTGGAGGATTTGGTCTACGGCGTCAGCGGCGTGCGCGGCTCGCTGTTCTGGCTGTCGCCGCCGGTGGCGCTGGTAGAGAAGCTGTGCGTGAGAGAGCTGACACAGTTGGTCGATGGTCAGATCGTCTATGTGGAGGACGTCTATTGCGTCACGGGCTTTGGGCTGCTTGCGATCTATGCGGCGGTAAGCCTGCTGCTGTTGGGCGTGGCCTTTTGGCTCTATCGACGCCGCCAGATGGAGACGGCGACGGATGTGGTGGCCGTTCCCGTGCTCAAGCCGGTATTCAAATACTGCCTGAGCTTCGGTACGGCGCTGGTTTTCGCAACCGTGGTCAACAGCCTTGTTTTCCAGTATCAGGTCAGCGGTTGGACGCTGGCGGGGATTCTGCTGCTCTTACTGCTGATCGGCGCCTTGATCGGCTATTTTGCCGCCGAAATGCTGATCCGAAAGACCCTGGCGGTTTTTCGCGGGCATTGGCGGGGCTATGCGGTCGTCGCCGCCGTACTGACGCTGCTGCTCGTGGTGACGGAGGCGGACGTCGTCGGCTTTGAAAAGCGCCTGCCCGATCCGAAAGAGGTGCAGCAGGTCTA
Source organism: Oscillospiraceae bacterium (assembly GCA_017518225.1). Lineage (GTDB taxonomy): Bacteria > Bacillota > Clostridia > Oscillospirales > Oscillospiraceae > Limivicinus. Next base: position 19,348 of record JAFWVV010000030.1, read on the forward strand.
TCTCAACGGCTCGGTATCGCTGGAAGAACCGGAGAATATTGCGGCCGTTATCGAGCTGCACCGGCATTTCATCGAGGAAAAGCAGCGGCTGGAGGAGGAAAACGGCGGCTATGAGCTGAGATTGGACTATTTTCTGGACAACGGGAAGGTGCTTCAGCGTCGGTATACGATGCTGCTGGACGAAGAGCTGGCAGGGGAGATCGGACAGGAGTGGATGGCGCTGCTCAACTGCCCGGAGGCCGTGCAGAATCGTCTGCAGCAGCGGATGAATCGCTATATGCGGACAAATGGGGAGCTTGTGAAAGCATCCATAGTGATTTCCGGCGGCACGGTCTATCGCCTGCGCATGGACGATTACAACGGCGTGGTCTGGGAGCCGGCGGCGGAGCTGAGCGCCGCGCAGACGCAGGCGCTTTACGAACAGGGCGTGCTGGCCGACGCGAGAGAGAGCCGGATCGGACGGGTGTATTTCTACGACGAGGCCGATGCGAGCATTATGAGCAATCTGATCATCAGCATTGAGCTTCGTGAAGAAAACCTTAAGGGTGACGGCGTCTATGCTGCCGACATCGTCAACCTGAACGTGGAGATGGGCTCGACCGAGACATTGAAATATCTGCGCGAGGAGCTTGGATTGGAGGCTGTCTCGCAGGCCGAGGCCGGGCTGGGCGAGTACGGCCACGTTGCCAACGGCGGCTTCTGGTGGTAAAGGCTTGGGAAAAAACACCGGGGATTTGACGTCATGCCAAATCCCCGGCTGTTTTCTGTTTTCGCCGTTTTACAAGCCCAGCACCTCGCGGGCAAGCGCGGCAATGGCGCTGATGCGCCCGGCGTCAAAGGGGCTCTGGAAGCCGCCTTCGTCCACAAGACCCATGAGCCCTGTGAAATCACGCTCCAGCGAGGAGAGATAACGCTCCGTGCCCGCGCCGCTTTGCGCCTGCTCCAGCGCGTAGATCTGCATGGCAAGGTCGTTGGAAACGGGATAGCTGACGACGTAGAAGGGCTGTTCAAAAAAGTGGACGATGTCCACCCAGCTCAAGGCGTAAAAGGCGTCGTAGTAGCCGTCGTAGTAGCCGTAGTCGACGGCGGTACGGCGTGCGATTTCGTTGATCGCTTCTGCATTGAGATTTTCTGCGCCGAGGGCGTAGACCTCATGCTCAAAGGCGGCGAAGGAGGCCTGCTGTACGTACATTTCCACGGTGTCGATCATCTTGACGCGCGCGAGGTTTTCTACCTCGTCCTCGTCGAGCTGCTCGCGCAGCTGTGAGAGCGTCAGATACTCCATCGCCTGTGAGTAGACTTCGGCGAGGTCGATGGTCTCATAGGCGTTTTCGTTGACGTAGGCGTCGCAATAGTGGCCGAACTCATGCGCGAGACTGAGGATGTCGTCGCTGCTGCCGTCGGCGTCGAGAAACAGGAAGGGCGCCTCGTAGTCGGATAAATAGGTCTGGAAGGACATATTGGCCTTGCGCGCATCGACGGACAGATCGCAAAGCTCATAGTCCGTCATGAAACGAAAAGCATCCGCCACTTTCCCGCCGATATTCTCGGCTGCGCTGCCGATCAGCTCGCGCAGCGTCGCCTCGCTTACGCGCCCGATCCAGACCTGATTGGGGACGGCGCTGACGGCCAAATCCCGGTAAAGCGGGACGAGCTCCTGCCGGATATCCTCCAGATAGAGCGCCGCCTGTTCGCTCGTGTAGTCGCGCTCATAGCCGTAGAGATACTGCATTTGCTCGTAGCTGTCGTAGCCGAGCAGCGCCGCCTGCTGCTCACGGTTGGCAATCAGGCGGATGAAGAGATCGGCGTAGCGTTCGTTGTACTGCTCGTAGTAGGCGGTGACCGCCTGGTTATAGGCGCTGCCGCTGAGGGTCTGGATCAGCTCGTTGATCGAGCGTTCTTTGCCGCGCCATTCAATGACCGGATCGGCCGACAAAGCGCGATATTCGGCGATCAGCGCGCTCTCGGCCTGCATCAGCGCGACCATTTCGTCGCTGTAGACGGACTGGCTCCTGTCGCTGTACTGCTCGACAAAGCCCTCCCAGAAATACTTTTGCTCCAGCGTTTTCGCCATGGGGGAGGCGGCGCAGGTATAGTACAAGTTGTCAATCGCCTGCTGCAGGGATGCGTAGTTCTCCGAGCACCAGAGGTATTCCTGCGCGTAGTATTCGTCGTTGAGATTCTGACAGCAGCGGATATCTGCGATCACGTACATGGTATCAAAATGATAGTAAAAGTCGAAGCACTCATCCAGCAGCGCCTCCACCTCGCGATAGGGCTTTTTGGCGTTCATGGCCTGCGCCGCGCGTTCGATGCGCGCCTCCAGCTCCGACAGCGCCGGGCGCTCGTAGGGCATATCGCGAAAGCGCGGCATGCTGTCCTCGTCGCGTTCGATTGTCTCGATGCGCTTTTGCGCCAGACCGATGCGCGCCATTTGTTCGTCCAGCATGTCGGGCAGGGAGGAATAGCGGCTGCAGCCGGTGAGCAGCAGCAGACACAGCAGCGACGCCAGCAGCGCGGATAAGCGTTTTTTCATGGGCTTTTGCGTCCTTTCCAAAGACTTCTTTCAGTTTATCATATTTCGGGTAAAAGGAAAAGCAGAAAATCTATTGAATTCGAGAGAGCATTCCCCTATAATATCAGTATCATACGGACAAACAGAGGGGAGCCCCCAAAAAAAGGAGCGTGCTTGATGAGCGACATTTTTGTGACCGGACACCGCAACCCGGATACCGATTCCATCGTGGCGTCCATCGCCTATGCCAGCCTGCGCAATTCCCTTGGCGACCGGGAATACCGCGCCGGGCGTCTCGGCGCGGTCAACGACGAGACGCAAAAGCTGCTGGATCGCTTCGGCTTCGAGGCGCCCACGCTGATCAAAAACATGCGCACGCAGGTACGGGATCTGGACTATGACCGCCCGCCGGCGCTCAACCGTTCTGTAACCATGGATCTGGCCTGGCACACCCTGCGCGACAGCCAGCTGACCGCCGTGCCCATCACGCAGGATGACGGGACGCTGTTCGGCATGCTCTCCGCCGGGGATATCGCCGCCTATGACATGCAGACCATCCAGGTCAACCGCGTGGAGGACGTGCCGCTGTTTAACCTCTTGAGCGTGCTGGAGGGAACGCTGGTCAATGAGTACGGGGTGTCTGCCAGTACCGTGACGGGCGAGATTTTTATTGCGCTGCCGCAAAACTATGACGATCCGGCGCTGGTCAATCCCGAGAGCATCCTGATCTGCGGCAGCCAGCCCGAGGTCATTGAGCGCGCGATTGCCGCGGGCGTCGGCTGCCTGATCGTCTGCCGCTCGGACATCCGGCAGGAATGGATGAACTGCCGGAGCGGCACCTGCATCATCTCTACGCCCCTGTCCGCGCGCCGCGCCAGCCGCATCATCTATCAGGCGCTGCCGGTGGAGCGCGTGTGCGAGAAGAAAGAGATCGTGGCCTTCCATCTGGGCGACTATCTGGACGACGTGCGCGAGATCATGGCCAAGAGCCGCTATCGCAGCTATCCCGTGCTGGATGAGAACGACCGCGTCGTCGGCACGATCTCCCGCTATCACCTGCTCAACCCCCGGCGCAAGCAGGTCGTGCTCGTCGACCACAACGAGCTGGCCCAGTCCGTGCCCGGGCTGGATCAGGCGGATATTCTCGAAATTATCGACCACCACCGGCTGGCCGACATCCAGACCCGCCAGCCCATCCGCATGCGTAACGAGCCCGTGGGCAGCACCAACACCATCATTACCGCCATGTATCAGGAAAACGGCGTGATGCCCTCGCCCAAAATGGCGGGGCTGATGGCCGGGGCGATTTTGTCCGATACGGTGCTGTTCAAATCGCCCACCTGCACCAAGCGCGATATTGCCATGGCCGAGCGTCTGGCACACATCGCGGGGCTCAATCTGGACGAGCTGGGACACAGTCTATTCTCCTTCGGCGGCTGGGACAAGAGCGCCGAGGAGCTGCTGTGCGCCGACTACAAGCAGTTCCACATCTCCGGGCAGAACCTTGCCGTCAGCCAGATCACCTGCGACGACTCCGCGCAGCTGCTGACGCGCAGAGAAGAGTTTTTGCAGGTGATGCGCAAGCTGAAAAAGGAAAACGACTTCGACATGATCATCCTGATGATCACGGACGTGCTGATGGAGGGCTCGCATCTGCTGTATATCGGCAGCGACGAGATCATTCAGCAGGCCTTTTCCGTGCAGCCGAAGGATCAGCAGGTCTTTTTGCCCAAGGTGATGAGCCGCAAAAAACAGATCATCCCGATGCTCACCGCCCTCTGGGGATAAGATATGCCGTAGAATCCATAGAAAAGCACGAGGGTTGGTTTTGCGTGTTCCGGACACGCAAAACCAACCCTCGTGCTTTTCCTTTTCAGGAGAGCGCCTCGCCGGGAAGAAGTCCCAGCGACGCCTTCCAGCGCAAAATGCGCTCGACGGAGGCGTTGAGACGCGGCAGTCCGATCTGTTCCGCGTCAAAGGCCTCTTGCAGCGCTTTGAGCGCGGCCTCGTAGTCCGAGCAGCAAAGCAGGTCGTTGCCGGCGAGAAAGGCTTCGACAACCGGCTCCGGGCCGGTCTCGCCGCCGACGGCCGCCATGCCGAGATCGTCGCTGAGAATGACGCCGGAAAAATCCAACTTTTCCCGCAAAATGCGGTGTACCGGCCAGGAGAGGGAGGCGGGATGCTCGGCGTCCATGCAGACGACAATGTTGTGGCTGACCAGCACCGCCTCCGCCCCGGCCTCGATCCCGGCGATAAAGGGAAGAAACGCCCCTTCGGTGAAGGCGATCATCGGCCGCTCGTCGCGCGCGGCGCCCTGATGGGTGTCGGCGCTGCCGCCGTAGCCGGGGAAATGCTTGAGCACCGCGCCGACGCCCTCCCGGCGCATCACGGACACGACGGATGAGACATAGTCGGCCGTCTCGGCGGGATCGGTGGAGGCGCAGCGGTCGAAGATATAGTTGCTTTTGTCCAACGGCACGTCGGCCACCGGGGCGAGATTGACGTTCAGCCCCAGATCCAGCAGCAGGCGGGATTTTTCCTCCGCGTCGCTCTCGACCAGCGCCAGTCCGCCCTGTGCGATCAGCGCACGCGGGGAGGGAAAGGGGGTGTTTCGCAGCAGCTTTTCGCTGCTGACGCGGCAGACGCTGCCGCCCTCCTCGTCCACGGCCAGCAGCAGCGGCAGGGAAGAAGCCTCCTGCAGCGCGGCGGTCATGGCGCGCACCTCGTCCGCGCCTTTCCCGGCAAAGGCGTCGGCGTAGAGGCAGATCCCGCCGGGGGAATGCGCGGCGGCTGTCTCCGCCTCGCTCGCGTCGTGGCAGCAGAAAAGCAGCAGCTGCGCGAGCTTTTCCTCCGTCGTCATGCGCTGCAGCAGCAGCTCGACGGGGGCGGCGCTTGGTATTGGCGTTGCCGTGGGCGCGGGCGTCTGTACGGCGGCAGGGCTTGGCGCCGCCGTCGCTTCCGCCGTGGGCTGCGGCACGGATTCTTCCGCCTCGCGCGGCGCGCCGCAGCCGGCGAGTGTGAGCGCCAGCGCAAGCAGAAGACACAGAGCAACAAGGTAGCTTTTCATAGAGACCTCCAGGCGGGGGTGCACAAGGATTTGCGGATTTTTTTCATATTATATCACAATAAAACAGAAAATGCCGTCGAAAGACGGCATTTTCAGAAAGATTAAGTTTCGGGGAAACGACGCTTATCCAAGCGCCGCCATTTTTACGGCGGTGTCCAGCGCGATCTCCATCATCGCCGTAAAGGAATTCTGGCGATCCTCGGCGGAGAGGTTGTCCTCGGGGCGGTAGATGTGGTCGGAGATGGTGCAGATGCACAGCGCGCGCTTGCCCGCGTAGGCGGCGTTGGTGTAGAGCGCGGCGGACTCCATCTCAATGGCGAGCACGCCCATCTGCTTCCACTGGTCGTTTTTGGCGCAGCCCTCGGGCAGATAGAAGGTGTCGGAGGAGAGGAGGTTGCCCACGCGCATCGTCACGCCGTGCTCCTTTGCCGCTTCCACAGCCGTGGAGAGCAGCGTGTAGTCGGCGATGGGCGCGAAGGTGGAGGCTTCGCCCAGACCGAAGTTTCTGGCATAGTTGGAATTGGTGCAGGCGGCCTGTCCGGCGACGATCTCGCGCAGCTTCACGTCGTCCTGCAGCGCGCCGGCCGAGCCGATGCGGATGATGTTTTCCACCTCATAGAAGTTAAACAGCTCCCAGCTGTAGATGCCGATGGACGGCATACCCATGCCGGAGGCCATCACGGTTACGGGAACGCCCTTCCAAGTGCCGGTGTAGCCCTGCACGCCTCGGACGTTGTTGACGAGGACGGGATCGGTCAAAAAGGTCTCGGCGATGAACTTGGCGCGCAGCGGATCGCCGGGCATGAGGACGGTTTTTGCAAAATCTTCGATTTTACCGGTGTTGTGGGGAGTCGGCATGTTGAGTGTTCCTCCTGTTGTTATTTTGCTTGGTTTTTCCTATAAACTTTATTATATGAGCAAAAAGGGAAAAAGTCAAATTGAAACGCGGCAAACTCTGTGATATGATATAAAAGATAAAGAGAAATCCGGCAGGAGGATAAAGAGATGAGCGAGAACCAGATCATGATCATCGGCATCGCCGGCGGCACCGGCAGCGGCAAGACCACCATTACGCGCCGCCTGATCCAGAGCTTCGGCAGCGAGGTTTCCGTGATCCACCACGACAACTACTACAAAGAACACCACGACATGCCCTTTGAGGAGCGCGCCAAGCTCAATTACGACCACCCCAACGCCTTTGACACGGAGCTGCTGATCGAGGCGCTGCGCGAGCTCAAGCGGGGACACAGCATTACCTGTCCCGTCTACGACTATGCCATCCACGACCGCACGGATAAGACCCTCGTTGTGCATCCCACCCGCGTCATCGTGGTCGAGGGCATTTTGATCTACGAGAGCAAAGAGCTGTGCGAGCAGATGGATATCAAGCTCTATGTGGACACCGACGCGGACGTGCGTATCCTGCGCCGCATCGTGCGCGACGTGCGCGACCGCGGGCGCAGCCTGGACAGCGTCATCAATCAGTATCTGAGCACCGTCAAGCCCATGCATGAGCAGTTCGTCGAGCCCAGCAAACGCCGGGCGGATATCATCATTCCCGAGGGCGGGCACAACCGTGTGGCGCTGGAAATGGTGATGGAGCGCGTGCGCGCGCATCTCAACCGGACCAGGGAGGGCGCGCATGGCTAAACTCTATTTTAAATACGGCGCGATGGGCTCGTCCAAGTCCGCGCAGGCGCTCATTACGCAGTTTAACTATGAGGAGCTCGGCATGAGCGTTTGGCTGATCAAGCCCAGCGTCGACACCCGCGACGGCGCGGACGTTATCCGCAGCCGCATCGGGCTGGAGCGGCATGCCGAGGTCATCACTCCGGAGCAGGATATCCGCGAAGCCTATCGCCGCTCCGGCAAGCGCGATGTGATCATCGCCGACGAGGCACAGTTTTTTACTCCGGCTCAGATCGACCAGCTGCGCGAGCTTGTGGACGAGGAAGACCTGCCGGTGCTGTGCTTTGGCCTGCGCACCGACTTTCTGACGCAGTTTTTCCCCGGCTCCCGGCGGCTGATGGAGCTGGCCGACTCGATCACCGAGATCAAGACCGTCTGCGCCTGCGGACGCAAGGCCACGGTCAACGCCCGCATCGACGGCAGCGGGCGCATCGTCACCGAGGGCGAGCAGGTGCTGCTCGGCGGCAACGACAGCTATGTGGCGATGTGCCACCAGTGCTGGAAAAAGAAAATTCGCGAACAGCGATAAAACCTGAAAGCGGCCCCGGCGGCAATCTGGTGTGGCTAACACAGAAAGAAAGCGGTGATGTTGTGTTCTCAGTACTCGTTATGGAAGATGATAAAACTATAAACAAGCTTCTTTGCAGCATTATCAAAAAAAGCGGCTACGCAGTAGATTCTGCCGAGAATGGGATTGACGGGCTAAATATGGCGGTATCCAAAGACTACCATATTATACTTATGGATTTAATGCTCCCTATGAAAACCGGTGAGGAAGTGCTAAAGGAGCTGCGCAACGTCAAGGATACCCCCGTCATCGTTATCTCAGCAAAATCAGAGGTTTACAGCAGGATAGAATTATTAAAGATTGGTGCGGACGATTATATCACAAAACCGTTTGACATCGATGAAGTTATGCTTCGCATACAAGCAGTTCTCCGCCGGACGGAAGCTCAGTCCCCTGAACAGCTTGTCTTTAAGGATATACGCCTTGATACCGAAGCGAAGCGTGTATATGTCAAAGAAAGCGAAATCACCTGTACCGTTACGGAATATTTGATCTTGGAGCTGCTGTTGAAAAATCCCAAAACGGTGTTTTCCAAGCGGAGGATTTATGAGAGCATTTCGGGCGATATGTATGTAAGTGACGACAATACCATGAATGTACATATCAGCAATCTCCGAAAGAAAATTGCCAAATTTACATCGGAGGAATACATCGAAACGGTATATGGAATCGGCTATCGCTTGGTAAATTAAGGTTTTCTTTAGATTTGCTGAAGAAAGATTGCGGAATTGTATGTCATTATAAATGCGAAAAGGAGGTTTGCTTATATGGAAAATGTTATCCTGCAAACGAATGGAATTACCGTAAAATACGGTAGCTTTTTCGCTCTTGACAATGTGAGCATACAATTAAGAGAAAAACACATCTACGGCTTTATCGGCGAAAATGGTGCGGGAAAGACCACGCTGATGAAGGTGTTGACAGGTTTACTCTACCCTACAAGCGGCGATTTCTCCTTGTTTGGTAAAACCGATCCTGCCGACATATTAAAGATGCGCCGTCGTATCGGAAGCACTATAGAGGCTCCCGCGCTTTATCCAGAATACTCCGCATGGAGAAACCTTGAACTGCAACGCATTCTAATCGGAAATCCTGACAAGGGAATCTGTGATAAGTTGCTGAGTACGGTTGGTCTTAGCGATGTCAGAGATAAAAAGGTAAAAAAATTCTCTATGGGTATGAAACAGAGGCTCAGTATTGCAATGGCCTTAATCAACAAGCCGAAATTGCTGATCCTTGATGAACCCATCAATGGTCTTGATCCCAAAAACATATCAGAACTGCGTAAGTTGCTGAAAAGGCTGAACGAGGAAAACGATGTAACTCTGTTCATATCCAGCCATATTTTGAGCGAACTGTATCTGCTTGCCACCGATTACTATATAATTCATAAGGGCAGGATTCTCGAATCGCTGACACACGAGGACTTGGACGAGAAATGTCGGCAGTATATAAGAATTAAGACAAGCGAATTACCGAAATGTATAACCGTCATTGAAAATGCGATTAATGACGTTGAGTACAAGGTTGTTGATGAAGAAACAATGCATCTCTTCTCCTATGCCGAAAGGTCAGAGAGTTTAGCAAAGCTGCTTATGAACAATCAGATTGTTGTAAAAGAATTATCGGTTGCCGAGCAAAGCTTGGAAGAATACTTTCTTGCTGTTACGGGAGGTGGAAAGCATGCGTAATCAAATGATTATCGAGAGATATAAGGCTGTACGTTTTTATATCATTTACATTGCGGCTCTCGTCCTTGTGGTAGCGGGATTTCTTCATGGCTTGATAAAAATACCGAAAGATCTGAACACATCAGCGGTATTCTCTAATTTGGTGTGCGACACTTCCTTTATCTTCATCCTGTCTCTTGTAGCCGCATGGTTTGCTGGAAATGATTTCCTGAACCGAACAATCCACAATGAAATTAAGGCTGGTTATAGCAGGATTTCTGTAATAATTACACGAACAATTACAACCGTTTTTATGGGATTACTGCTGCACTTGGCATATATTGCGGCAAGCTTGCTCGGTTTTGTCATAAAAGCGGGATTTGACAGCAGCGTATTCACTGTTGTAAATCTTAGCTGGTTGCTGGTAGTGATGTTGCAGATTTGTGCCAATATTTGCATCGTTATGTTTATTGTGTTCGCCCTCAAAAAAGTTACTTCGGGAATTGCTGTAACCGTTATTTTTGCCATTGTATCCTGCAATATTCTTAGGAACTTTATCAGCGATAGCGTGTTTAGGCTGACTCCGTTTAGTCTTGCGCAGACAAGTGACAGCCAAACTCTTATTTTGTCCGCTGCCGTTGCGGCAGTAATGATTGCTGTTTCAATGTTGGCAACGCACCTTGTTTTTAGAAGAGCCGAAATCAAATAAGGAGATGATACAGCGGTGGAAATTATAATCATTATCATTCTTTCTGCCGCTGTATGCGTATTTGCGGCAAAGCTTTTCAGATTAAAACAAAGGATATATTCTGTGTCAAAACAGCTCGATAACGATAATAACTCGCTTATTACGATACAGCTTGGCGACGACGAGCTGGAAACATTGGTGCAAAAGATTAACCTTATGATCGAGAATGACCATGAGGCGAAGGTCGAAATTAACAAGGAGCAAGCCGCACTGAAACAGGCGATTGCAGATATATCTCACGACATACGAACGCCGTTGACATCAATAGTTGGCTATCTTCAACTTGCACAAAGAGCATCAGAAAATGAAGAGCAGCGGACGAACATAGATATTGCCCTTGAACGCGCAAGGTACTGTAGTATTCTCGTAAACGACTTCTTTGAGCTGTCAATCATTGATGCAAACGGCTGCGAGCCTGTGATGGAAAAAGTTGATGTGAATGATCTAATCTGTGAGCTGATCCTCGCTAATTACCCCAACTTTGAAGCCAAAGGCATCACCCCCCGTTTTGAGGAGGCAGGGAAACCTGTGTATGCACAGGCGGACAGAAAAATGCTGACAAGGGTTCTGCAAAATCTGATTTCCAACGGAATCAAATACAGCAATGGAGCGCTTGACTTTATTCTGACATCAGATGATGCAGTGCATATTTCTGTATCGAATTCCGTAGGCAATCAAGAGATTGATACGGAGCGACTATTTGACAAGTTTTACCGGGCAAACCGGGCAAGGACAGCAGATGGAGCGGGAATTGGCCTTTATATATGCAAGCAGTTTGTTCAAGCCATGGGTGGAAGTATTTCTGCGAGCATTCATGATGGCAGATTGACAATATCCATTTCCATCAAGTCATGAAGAAACTGTCAGAGGAATATGTTCCTTAAGGCCATGTTTTCAGCATCTTACCTGCCGAAAACTACCACTTACCCCAAAAGTCCAGACAAAGTTAAAAGTACCCCTTATAATACAATTGCAGCAGGAAGTGAGGTGAAATGTGTGAAAGTAGAAATTAAGCTGACAGAACACGAACATGATCCCTATGCCGTTATCTATGCAGGAGAGATAACGCCGGCGATCAGAAATGCGGTAATACTGCTCGAACAGGAGAGCCCTAATGTGATTTCCGTGGTGGACAATGAACGCATTATCGTTTTGCATCCTGAAGAAATTACTATGATCCGAGTGGAAAACGAGAAAACAGCCGTATATGCAAAGGCAAAGCGATATGAAAGCGGTAAAAGGCTATATGAGTTTGAGGAAATACTCGGAAACAGTTTTATGAAAATCTCCAAATCGACAGTTGTGAACCTAAAACACATCGAATACGTCGAGCCGACATTGGGCGGTCTTATGCTTCTTGTTCTGAAAAACGGCTGTAAAGATCACATTTCACGAAAATATTGGCCTGCTTTCAAAAAGCATTTGGGATTATAGGAGGTACAATCCATGAAAAATGTATTCAAAAAGATCTGTTCCGGAATCGGAATGGGCTGCTTTGCATTTGTCGCTATGCTTTTCGTCGCATCTGCTATCGCGGGAGACGCGAACACGTTCTTTACAACAAGAAACGGAGCAGAATGGTTACAACTTGCAGTCTGCTTTATAGCGATATCAATCGGCTTTTATGTTCCAACGCTGGTTTATGAAAATGAAAAAATGGCGATGTGGTTTCGAACGCTGATTCACATGTTAATCGGTACCGTCGTATATCTGACTACTGCCTATTTCGCCGGCTGGATGAAGGCTGGCTTGGGGGCTACAGTGGTATATATTTCTCTGGCATTGGTAGCCGCCGGAGCGTTTTGGTCGATCTTTATGAGCATTTCAAAGATTCAGGCGAAAAAGATCAATGAAAAAATCAAGGAGAAGCAGCAGAGCGAGTAAATCTAAGCTACTTCTCGGAGGCGGGATAAGGAGGATTATATGATTAGAGTCGAAAACCTGTTCGTAAAATACGGCTCATTATGTGCCGTATCCGGCGTTTCTCTCGCCATCAAGGATGGTGAAGCGTTTGGGATAATTGGGCGTAACGGAGCCGGAAAAACAACGCTTATTGAAGCGATGGAAGGATTGCGGAAAAGGACAAGCGGAAAAATCGATATAAATGGGATTGATCCATCAGATTCCAGGAAAAAAGAAGAATTATACCGTATGATTTCTGTTCAGCTGCAAAGCACAAATTATCCGGATAAAGCAAAGGTCGGTGACTTATGCAAGCTGTTCGGAGCGTTCTACAACAATACAATAGACTATCGTGAGCTGCTAAAGAAATTCGGCCTTCTTGAAAAGTTTAATAAGCCTGTCAGCAGCTTATCTGGAGGGCAAAAGCAGAAGTTGTCTATTCTGCTTGCACTTATATCTCGTCCTAAGATTGTTTTTTTAGATGAGCTAACAACAGGGCTGGATGCAGATGCGCGGCACGAATTATGGAAATACTTAAAGGAATTAAAAAGTGATGGTGTTACAATCATCCTGGTTTCTCACTATATGGACGATGTTGAAATGATTTGTGATCGCATTGGCGTGATGAGCAACGGTCAACTTATCCATGTCGGCACAAGAGATGAACTAACAAACGCATCGGGACTTGCCCGCCGCGTTACTTTTACTTGTAGTGCTGATATACTCACGTTGATAACTGACATGCCTGGAGTTGTTCGCGCCGAGTGTATTGGCGACCAATATACGGTTGTTGCCTGCGATGAAAACTTCCCAGAAAAGTGTGCTGATTATTTCGACAACAGGAATATCTTGTACAAAGATTTTGTGGTAAGTCGTCCAACATTGGAAGATGTTTTCCTTCGATTGATTAATGAAAATAACGGAGGTGATTTGAATGGGTAAAACACTATCTCTTTTTATGTTTGAACTTAAGTTGTTTTTCAAGAACATAACAAACCTCATATTTGTTTTGTTCTTTCCCAGTTCAATGATACTCCTTTTTGGCAGTGTTTTTGGGAACGAACCGAGTGAAATGTTTGGGGGATATGGAACAATTGATGTATCTGTCCCTGCCTATATATGCATGATTGCTGCCGTGACCGGTCTTATGAGCCTGCCAATAACTCTTTGCACATATAGGCAGAATAAAGTGCTTAAGCGTTTGCGCGCTACAACACTAAGCCCCTTAAATATCATTGGAACACAGTTCGCCGTCAACTTCGCAATGACGGTAATAGGAATAGGGTTGCTCATAATCATCGCCTTAGCCGTATTCCATTTTCAACTGATGGGCTCAGTAGTCGTTGTTGCGTTATTGAGTGCTTTAGTTATTTGCTGTGTTTTTAGTATTGGGCTGTTGATTGCAAGTGTTTTCAAAAACGCAAAAACAGCAACAGCCATTGCTAACATTATCTATTTTCCGATGATATTCCTTAGCGGCGCTACCATCCCTATTGAACTTATGCCCGAAGCGGTACAAAAGGGTGCTAATATTCTGCCGCTGACGCATGCGGTGAATGTTCTAAAAAGTGCTTGGCTGAACAAGCCTTTCGCAGAATACTCTGTATCCTTCTTCATTCTCTTGGCTATCTTTGTTGTGTGCAGCCTACTATCCGTTATTTGTTTTAAGTGGGAATGATATTCTGTGTCAAAACAGCTTGATAACGATAATAACTCGCTCATTACGATACAGCTTGGCGACGATGAATTGGAAACGGTGGTGAGAAAGATCAACCTTATGATCGAGAATGACCATAATGGAACTTGATGGGAATCAGGCAATACGCTGCCGGACACGTGACTGCTGCTGCCGCTCTGCGACGCGCTGGGCACTACGGCGGACCGGCTGCTGCTCGGCGGCAACGACAGCTATGTGGCGATGTGCCACCAGTGCTGGAAAAAGAGAATTCGCGAACAGCAATAAAACCTGAAAGCGGCCCCGGCGCCTGTATATGCAGCCGTCGAGGCCGCTTGGTCGTATGCGGCGTACCGCTTGGTGCGTCAGCACTTGCGCGGGGCTTTCAAATCCGTTAAGCTGTGACCACATCAAAAAATGGAGGAACAATATGGACACGACGAAGCGGAGAGAAGCTATGGCCGGGCTGCGTGCGCTCAAGCGCGAGGCAGGGGAGGAGCAGAAAAAGGGGCTGCCGTTTATGCTGGCGTCGGTCGTGCTATGGGGTGTGTTTTTGCTGGTACAATGGACGTGCAAGGAAATCACGATCCAGAATCTGTACACCTTTCTGTGCTCCTGTCTGTTGATGCCGCTCGCATTTTTGTTCTCCAAGCTTTTGAAAGCCGATATTTTCAAAAAAACCGACAACCCGATCAACAAGCTGGGTTTCCTGTGCACGATGAACCAGATGCTTTATATTCTCATCGCGATGTGGGCCTTCAGCAAAAGCCCGGAGAACATGCTGATGATCTATGCGATGATTTTCGGCGCGCATCTGCTGCCCTTTGCATGGGTCTATGACTGCAAGCCCTATATAGCCGCGTCGATCGTCGATACGCTTGGCGCGCTTGTGACGGCGCAGCTTTGGGGCAATCGGGCAACGGCACTGTTTTTTGTTATTGCGCAGGCGATGCTGTGCCTGGCTCTGCTGCGCGACCTTAGAAAGGGAAGGATGACGATTGAAGGTTGACATCAAACAAGACCCGGGCGGTGAAGCGCTGTTCGTGGAGATCCATTGCCGGGAACTGACAAAGGAGGTGGCAAGGCTCGAGCGCTATATCCGGCGCTTTGGAGCCTTTGTTCCGGCGCGCGAAAACGGAGAGAGCGTTCAGGTGGACGCAGACAGCATCCTCTACATGGAATCCGTGGACAAAAAAACCTTTATCTACACCGACGATCGGGTTCTGTTGACGGAAAAACGGCTCTATGAGCTGGAGGAGATGCTGGATCGGGGAGATTTCTTTCGCTGCTCCAAATCGGTGATTTTGCATTTGAACAAGGTCGTTCGGCTTAAGCCGGAGCTTAACAGAAACATTCTCGCAACGCTTTCCAACGGCGAAAGGATCGTCGTGTCCAGAAGATATGCTGCGGCTCTCAAGGAGCTGCTGGGGATTGGAGGTTAAGACGTGGAGCAAGTGAAGACCATTTTGAAAAACATCCGGGACATGTTCGCGTTCAGCTTCGCCTGGCTGACGATGTGTGTGACCGCGCTCGCGCTGCTTGGCGGCGCGCAGAGCATCCGGGTGGATTTGCTGATGAAGCTGATGGCATTGTGCCTTTGGGGCGCGCTGTGCTTTGCGCTGTGCTTTCGCAGTGAGAAAATGCAGAAAAAGGGCTTTATGTTTTCTTTGAGTGTGTTTTATCTCTCGTTTCTCCCGGTGGAGATCCTGCTGTTTTATTTGATGGGCTTATTTCAGCACAAGGGGAGCCTTGCCGTTTGGTGCGGCTTTATTGCGATCATCAGCGCGTTGTATTTGATTTCTTTGGGGCTTGAACGGGTGTTTTTCAAAAGAAAGGCGGACTTATACACCGAAAAGCTGTGCCAATTCCAGAAAAGCTTCCGGGATCGGGAGGAAAAGGTGGAAAGATGATTCGGGTGGAGAACATTACCAAAAGCTATGGCAAAAACACTGTGCTGGATCATATCAGCTTTGAAATTCCTGCCGGAGAGACGGTGGCGATTGTCGGGCCAAACGGAGCGGGAAAAACGACGCTGCTGGAGATTTTAATGACCTTGCGCAAGGCAGATTCCGGAACGATTCATATCATGGGGGAACGCCTTGACGAGCAGCGGTCGGTGGACAAAATTCGCAGTAAAATCGGCGTGATGCTGCAGGAGGGCGGCATGTATCAGTTTATCAAGCTGAAGGAAGCGCTGGAGCTGTTCGCGGCGTTTTATTCTGTGGATAAAGAAAAGATCGAGCGTTTGATTGCGTTTTTTGAGCTGCAGCCCTATTTGAATACAAAGTTCCACAAGCTGTCGGGCGGCTGGAAACAACGCTTTCTGCTGGCGATCGCTTTTCTGCACGATCCGGCTTTGATCTTTCTGGATGAGCCGACCACGGGACTTGACCCCAAGGCCACGCAGCTTGTGTGGAAAAAGCTCCGGGGCGGAGAGCAAAAGCGCAAAACGATCCTGGTTTCTACCCATTCCATGGAAGAGGTGGAGAAATATTGCGACCGGGTCATCGTACTCAAGAACGGCAGGATCATAGAAAACGGCGCGCCGGCGGACATCAAGAAAAAACTGGATGTGGATTTCTTTTCCGATGCGTATTTTTGCCTGACAGAAGGAGGAAACGAGTGAAACAATCCGTAAAAAGCATCGCAAAGCTGGTTCAATATGATCTGGTCATTTTTTTTCGAGAGCCCTTTTTCGCCCTGCCAACTTTATTGCTGCCCGGCTTCTTTTTCGTTGTCTATGCCAGCGCGTTTGGGCAAGCTCCGGCGGATAGAATCAGCTTCGGACGGTATATTCCTACGTATATGCTCCTCATCAGCTATCTGACGGTGTTCTTTCAAATCGGAACGCAGTATGTCACGGATAGGCAAAACGGCATTTTCAAACGCCTGTTGCTTTCACCGATCAGGCTGCTCCATGTGGTGATCAGCTATTCAATCCGAGGTGTTTTGGTTTCGGTGCTGGGATTTTTTGAAATGACCGTGCTTGCCGGAGCCGTGCTGCGTATTCCCTTGAGCGAGAACATGCTGCGCGTCTTTTTCGTCTTCCTTTTGCTGGCGTCGGTTATGATGCTTTTGAGTATCAGCATCCATGGATTTATAAAAAACGCCAAAAATGTTATGCTGTTTAGCATCCTGTGTTTTCAGTATGTTTTTTTCTCGACCGGCATGATCATGCCGGTTGAGAAGATGCCGGCGGCGGTGCGCTTCTTCGTTTATCTGAATCCGATTTATCACATGAACCAGGTGCTGATTTCCGCCTGGTATCAGACGCGGCAGTCTGCAGAGCACGTGCTGGCGCTGGCGGCATGGGTGATCCTGTGCTTGCTTTTTGTCCGTCTCCAAAAGGGCTTTGCCACGGATAAGTAAGGCCATAGGAATCCACGCGGCGAGGAATGAAAGCCTCGCCGCGTAGCTTTGACAGGGCGCTCAACTAAAAATAGAATTTTTTCAATTTTCCCGTTATTTACGAATGAGCGTTTCTGCCGTATGATAAAAGCGTCCGGGACAAATCATAAGGAGGAAATGGATCGTGGACGCTTTACAGATTGGACGCTATATTCAGAAAATGAGAAAATCGGCGGGCATGACGCAGAAGGAGCTGGCCGAGCGGCTGAACGTATCCTTTCAGGCCGTGTCGAAGTGGGAAAACGGCGATACGCTGCCGGACACGGCGCTGCTGCTGCCGCTCTGCGACGTGCTGGGCACGACGGCGGACCGGCTGCTGCTCGGCGGCACGTTCGCCGCGCGCGACCGTCGGCTGATGCGCGTGGAGGATGTGGCGGAGGGCTTTCGCTGCATGGAGCGCATCGGACAGCTTTTCGGAGAAAACAGCACTTTTTTCACCGGTATGGTCGAGGGAATCAACGAAAATATGAACATCGACCTGCTGGGTTATCTGAAAGACCCCAAGACCCGCGAGGTGCTCTACGCCGAGGTGCTGATCCAGGGGATTCTCAAGGGGCGCAGCGTGGATATGGACGAAATCGAGGCGAGCTTTGAAAACAAAAAGATGGTCGAGACCATCCGGCGCTACGCCAACAAAGCAAAGGAAGAATAGCGTAAAAAAGCGGCGGACTGAACATTCAGTCCGCCAAAGGGATTGTGTGGGATAAAGATATGAGCCGCGTCCTCCCGATGGGATTGAGAGGACAAATTGGATAAGCTGTGCGTTAAGCATAGCGCGTTTGTCTCGTTTTGTAAAGAGCGAGAAAAGACTTGTTTTGTCGAAGGTATATTTTTTTGAAAAATGGTCACAATAGTTCTGAAACCTTTATGAGAGGAGTCAGGAACATGATCATGGATCGTATCGCACTCGTCCTCGCCATTATCGGCGGGCTCAACTGGGGCAGCATCGGGCTGTTTCGCTTCGACCTCGTTGCGTGGCTCTTTGGCGGTCAGACCGCGACGGTCAGCCGTGTGATCTACACGCTGGTCGGTCTGGCGGCACTCTGGTGTGTGTCTCTGCTGTTTCGCAGCGACGCCATCACCGACGACGAGATTTAAGAAATAAGAGGCTGCTCGGTGCGGGCAGCCTCTTATTTCTTATCCCTTCCAAAAAAGCCAAAACAGCAGCGCAAGCTGTGCCAGCGCCAGCGCGGGAAAGCCCCAGACAAAGGTCCAGTGCCTGGTCTTGTGGCGAAAGACGCGCATGCCCAGCACGCCGCCGCAGGCGCCGCCGAGCAGCGCCAGCAGAAACAGGCGCTTTTCCGGCACGCGCCACAGCCCCTGTTTGGCCCGGTGTTTGTCGACGGCCATGGTGACGAATAAAATCAAGCTCAGCAAAAACAGCCAGCTCGGAAGCAGCAGACGGGGGTCGTGTTGAAAATACAGGATGATCTCTCTCATATCAGCTCTCCAAAGTACCAGCCCGACACGCCCTTGTGCTTGACGAAATAGCCCCGGCTCGTCTCCTCCACGACGCTCACCGCGTCGCCCGGCTCCAGCGGCAGAACGTAGTCCGTGCAGTCGTTACAGTCGGTGATCGGTTCGCCGGTAAACAGGTAGCGGGTCAGAATGTCCATCTCGTAGCCCGTGCGGACGTGGCGGCAGCGGGAAAACTCCTCGCCGCGCTGCAACACCTGCACCCGGCTGTCGCCCCAGCGGATGTAGTAGGAGCGCTCGCTCGCGGCCTGTGCGGTTTTGACTGTGCGCAGCGGGAAGGGATCATAGGCGACGAAGCCGAAATCCTCGCTGCCCTCATAGGGGATCAGCAGGGCGTTGAGTTGTCCGTCGTCCTTGAGCACACAGCCGCCGTCGATGGAGATGATGCGTGCGTCCCGGTCGACGATGGGGTTAGCGCAGACGGTGTCGCGCCCATAGAGCATGACCGGCCAGTGCCCGGCGATCACCCACTTGTCAAAACGCCAGCCGCGACGCAAAAAGGCGTCGCAGTGCATAAGCTCTTCGGCGGTATGCGCGCGTAAAGGCTTGTCCGGGCGCATGCCGGCGTGGACGAAAACATAGTGCTCGGTCTCGATGGCGTGGGGGAGGCTGTCGAGAAAATCCCACTCCGCAGCGTAAAGCTGCCGCAGGCGCCGCTTGACCGCCGCAAAATCGTCCACCTCAAAGGGGTCGAGCGCGGCGGTGTTGCACATCTCCCATAAAAGTCCGCGTTTTTTTGTCAGGATATACTGGACGATCTGCTCGTCACTGTCCTCATGCTCATGAAAGACGTCGTTCCAGTGGTCGCAGTTGCCGAGCAGCAGATGGCAATTGCCCTGTCGCGCCAGCGCCATCAGATAGCGTAGCGTCGCAAGGCTCTCCGGCCCCTTTTCCAAAAAATCGCCGGCAATGACCAGCTCGTCGTCCGTGCCGAAAGCCGCCTTTTCCAGCAGCGCGCGCAGATAGGGGAGGTTGCCGTGAATGTCGGAGACGGCGAGAATACGCCGTCCGGGCGCGACGGAGAGTTTTTGGATGCGTGCCGCCTGCTCATACATAGCCCGGCCCTCCGATCCGCTTTTCCATCAAATACAGCCTGCCGCGGCTGCCCGGCTCGGCGCCGATGGCCTGAAAGCCCCAGCGCCGATAAAAAGCGCGTGCAGGCAGATTGTCCTCGGCGACGGTGAGGCGCAGCGCGCACCGGCCAAGCGCGCGGTAGCGCATGATCGCGCGCCCCAAAAGCTGAACGCCGATGCCGCGGTTGCGATAGTCCTCCCGCAGATACAAGAGGCTGATCCAGCCCCAAGCCTCGTCTGCGCCGCGCCGGGTGTCCAAATCCACAAGCCCCACGGCCTCGCCGTCCGCCCAAAGGCGCAGCACCGCGTTTTCATCGGCGCGGTGGTGCGCGTCGGCGGCGCGCAGATAGCTGTCCGCTGAAAACCCGGCGAGACTGCCGTGGGCGGCGCGCCAGGCGTCAGCATAACAGGAGATGTAAAAATCCGCTTCGCGCAGCGGGTCGATCGCCTCGGCGCGCAGGTCGGGCGCAGCGTCCCAGTCCGGCGCGTCTGCGGCGGGCAGGTGCGCGCAGTCGCCGAGACAGACGGGGGTGAAGCCGCCGTTTTGGTACGCTACCAACGACACGGAGGTGTTGCCGCCGAGCGGCAGCCGGGCGGGATCGCCCGCGCCGATGCACAGCATTTTTGCCAGCAGACAGCGGATCGTGACGCCGTGGCTGACGATGGCGACGGACTGCCCCTCGTGTGCGCGTAAAATCTCCTCCAGCGCCGCCCAGGCGCGCGCGGTCACGTCCGCGTAGCTCTCCGCGCCCGCCGGCTGCCAGCCGTCTTCGCGCTGCAGAAAACGCCGGATCGCCTCCGGCTGCTCATGACAAAGGTCGCCGAAGAAGCGCCCTTCCCAGACGCCGACGTTGATCTCCCGCAGCCGCGTATCCAGTTGCAGCGGCAGCGGGTGGGCGTCGAGCAGCGCCTCAGCGGTCATTTTTGCGCGGCAGAGGTCGCTGCTATAAATGGCGTCGAGCGGGATCAAGGCGAAGCGCTGCGCCAAATGCTGCGCCTGCCGCAGCCCAAGCGCCGTCGGCTCGCCGTCCCAGTCGCCTTGCATCAGCCGGAATAAATTGCCTTCCGCCTGTATGTGACGGATCAAATAAAGTTTCGTCATAAATCGCACCCAAATCTTGACCGAATCAACAGAATGAAGTATAATAACTAAAGTTATTATAGCTTGCCCGCGCAATTTAGACAAGTCTAAAAAACGGGAGGGAACGACATGCCGCCAGAAGCGATCAACAGAAGAAAAGTGCGTGCCGCGGCGCTTGTCGCCGGCGACGGACAGATGCTGCAGGCGATTTTGGATTCCATGTATTTTAAGGAACTGCCAAACTTTGAGATGGCGGCGGTGATTTCGCCGGACAAGAGCGCCTATGCGATGACGCGCGCGCTGAACGCGGGCGTTCCGGCCTACGTCGTTGATCCGGAGCTGTTTCCCACGATGACCAGCCATAGCATGGCCGTCGCCAACAAGCTGCGGGATATGGACATTGAGCTCGTGATCCTTGCCGGCTATGATCTGGCGCTTGGCGTGATCCCGTATCAGTTCAAAAACGCGATCCTCGGCATCTACCCCGCGCTCTATCCCGCCTTTGAGGAGGTTGCGGGCGATATCCAGCGCGCCGTGCTCGAGCGCGGCGTCAAGCTCACCGGCGCGACGGCCTACTTTGCTGACAGCGACGGACGCGTCGGCGGCATTATCCTGCAAAAGGCGGTGGAGGTGTTGCCGGACGATGATCCCGAGTCGCTGCGCCGCCGGGTGATGGAGGAGGCGGAATGGAAGCTTTTGAGCCAGGCCATCGCCCTCTACTGTGCCGGAAAGCTGAAGATCCACGGCAAGCGTGTGATCGTCGAGCCGTAACAGCACGCAAGAACCAGAAAAGGGCGTGTTGCAAAATTAATAATTTCAAAAAATACTTGTCGTAAAAGTTACTGGGAGCCACAGATTTTGTGACTCCCAGTAACTTTTATACAAAATATCTTTTGCGATTTCGGCTAAAAACCTTATTTTGCAACACGCCCCCTTACATCAGCCTGCTTTTCGCCAGGTCGAGGGCAAAAAGAGGATCAGCATGGCGTAGATTTCCAGCCGTCCGCAGAGCATCGTGAAGCTCAAAACAATCTTGGACAGATCTGAGAAAATGCCGAAGCTGCCCGACGGGCCGATCAGGCTCAGACCGGGGCCGATATTCGACATGCAGGAGAGCGCGGCGGTGAAGTTTGTGGCGAAATCGTAACCGTCAAAGGAGATGATCGCCGTGCACGTGAGCAGCAGCAGCATATACAGCACAAAATAGCTGTACACGGCGGCGGTGGTCTCGCGGCTGACGCGCTGGCCGTCCAGCGCGACGCGATGGACGCTGCGCGGGCGCGCGATCTTACGCAAATCGGCCGCTGCGGTTTTGACCAGAAGCATCACGCGCGAGAGCTTCAGGCCGCCGCCCGTGCTGCCGGCGCAGCCGCCAATGAACATCAAGCCGACCAGCAGGGTCTGCGTAAAGCCCGGCCAGCGTGTGAAGTCCTCGGTGCCGAAGCCGGCGGTGCTGACGATGGTGGTGACGTTGAAAAAGGCGTGGCGCAGCGAGGTGGCAAGCGAGCCGTAGATCGGCCGGATTGAAAGCGTGATGGCCGCCACGCTGAAGATCAGAATGCCCCAATACCAATGCAGCTCTTCGCTCTTCAGAGCCTCCCGGGCCCGACCGATGAGGATCAGATAGAAGAGGTTGAAGTTGGTGCCGAAGAGAATCAGAAATACGCCGATGACGATCTCGATGTAAACGCTCTGAAAAGAGCCGATGCTTGCGGCGCGCGTGGAAAAACCGCCGGTGCCGGCCGAGGCAAAGGCGTGCAGCAGCGCCTCAAAAAAGCTCATGCCGCCGAGCCAGAGCAGCGCGGTCTCCAGCACGGTCAGTCCCAGATAGATGAGATAGAGAATCAGGGCGGTTTTGCGCGCTCTTGGTACCAGCTTGCCGACCGTCGGCCCGGGGATCTCGGCGCGCATGATATGCATCGAGTGGTCGCTGCTGAGCGGCAGCACCGCGAGGACGAAAACCAGCACGCCCATACCGCCCAGCCAGTGGGTGAAAATGCGCCAGAACTGTCCGGCATGCGAAAGCGCCTCCACGTCCGGCAGCACGGAGGCGCCGGTGGTGGAAAAGCCGGAGGCGGTCTCAAACACGGCGTCCACGTAGCGGGGGATATCTCCGCCCAGCACCAGAGGCAGCGCGCCGAGCAGACTCAGCACAAGCCAGACCAGCCCGACAGCGGCGAAGCCTTCGCGGGCATAGAGATCGGTGCGCCGGGGTTTGCAGGCAAAAACCATTGCCAGACCCAGCGCGAGCGCAATGGCTGCCGTCAGCAAAAAGGCGCCGACGCGCTCATGATAAATCAGCCCAACGAGCGCCGGCAGCAGCAGCACGGCCGCCAGCAGCAGCAGTACCGCGCCAAGAATTCGTGCGATCATACGGAAATTCATCGTTCGCCCTCCAGGATCTGGTCAAGCGCCGTCAGACGTCCGGCCAGAGAGACGATCACCGCATGGTCGCCCGGCAGCAGAGCTGTGTTGCCGTCGGGGATCAGGCTCTTTCCGCTGCGGATAATCGCGCCAATGAGCACGTTTTTCTTTAGCTTCAGCTCCCGCAGGGGCTTGTGCGCCATGCGGGAATGCTCGTCCACGAGAAATTCCAGCGCCTCTGCCTTGCCGTCAGCCAGACGGTGAAGACTCTCCATGCCGCCGCCGCGGCTGGCGCTGAGTGCGCGCACGTAGCCGGTAAGCTGCTGCGCGACGAGCTCCTTGGGGCTGACGGTGCTGTCCAGTCCCGTGCCCTCAAGCAGACCACCGAACAGATCGCGGTTGAGCTTGGTGACGATCTTCGGCACAGCGCAGCTGCGGGCGAACAGGGAGACGATGATGTTGTCTCCGTCGTCGCCGGTGAGGGCAACAAAGGCGTCTGAGCGCGCAAGACCCTCTTCGTCCAGCACCTCGCTGCGCGTAGCGTCTCCGCACACGACAGAGGCGCCGGGGACGAGATCGCACAAAAGCTCACAGCGAGCGGCGTCCCGCTCGACGATGGTAACGGCGATGCCGCTTTCCAGCAGCATACGCGTCAGGTACACCGCGACGCGCCCGCCGCCCATGAGCATGACGCTTTTGACCGGACGGCGATATTGGCCGATACGCGCGAAGAAGCGGCGCAATTCGGCGGTGCTGCCGCTGATGGACAGGCGGTCTCCGGCGCGCAGCGTAAAATCGCCGTGCGGAATCAGCGCCTCGCTGCCGCGCTCAACCATAACGACCAGCACCTTCGCGCCGATTGCGCCGGGCAGCTCGCGCAGCGTCATGCCGGCAAGCTTTCCGTCCTCCGGGATGCGATGGTCAACGATTTCCACGCTTCCGTTGGAAAAGGTGTCCACGCGCACGGCGCTGGGGAAATGCAGCAGGCGCGAGATTTCCTTGGCGCACTCGTACTCGGGATTGACGATCAGCGAAAGACCCATGGTCTTTCGCAAAAAGGCGCCCTGATGCAGATATTCGGGGTCGCGGATGCGCGCGACGACGTGGCGTGCGCCAAGCCGGTGTGCGGTGATGCCGCAGATCATGTTGACCTCGTCCTTCTCCGTTGCGGCCAGCAGCAGCTCCGCACGGTCGACGCCGGCGGCCTGCAGCGTTTCGGGGTTGGCTGCGCTGCCCTGGACGCAGATCACGTCCAGCGCGGTGGAGATGCGCTCGATGGTTGCAGCACTCTGATCGATGACGGTAATGTCGTGCCCTTCGGCGGAGAGCGTTTCCGCGACAGAATAGCCGACCTTGCCGCCGCCGACGATAATAATGTTCATACACGTACCCTCTTTCGTGCATATTCTTAAATGATATCATATCATTGTTTCGCGGATTTGTACAGAGTATCGCCATCTAATAATCTTGACCTTTTCTGGACATGCTGTTGGTAGAAAATGTTCAGAGAGGGAGGCGAGTGGCGATGAGCGAGCGATCGCGGCGCTGCCTGGAGCTGCTCTTGTATGCGGCGACGGCGCTGCTCGGCGGCTGGCTGCTGCTGCGCTTTGCGCTGCCGGCGCTGGCGCCGTTTCTGCTGGCCTTTGCGCTGGCGGCGCTGATGGAGCCGGCGGTACGCGCGCTGTGCCGCTTGCGCGTCCGGCGCACAGCTGCCGCGGGCTTTACGACGATTGCGTTTTTGAGCCTGCTGCTTTTTGTTTCGGCGCGGCTGACCGCGCGGGGCATGACCGCCGTCAATGACTGGATCGGGATGCTGCCGGAATTGGCGGCGGCGATGGAGGAACGGCTGGATGCGCTGGAGCGCTGGCTGGAGCAGCAAAGCCAGACGATTCCGGGCGGGGCGGCGGTACTGGAGCGGGCGATCGAGGCGCTGGGCGAGGCGCTGGGGGCGATTCCCGGCGCGCTCTCCCGGCGGCTGCTTGACACGGCGGCTTTGCTGGCGCAACGCAGCGGCGATCTGCTGCTGTTTGTATTCACCGCAGGACTGGGCAGCTTCTTCCTCTCTGCGGCTTTTCCGCAGGTCAAGGCTTTTTTGCGCGCGCAGCTCCCCCGGCGTTGGCTGCACCAGCTGCAGATTGTTTCGCAGGATCTCAAGCAGAGCTTCGGCGGCTTTTTGCGCGCGCAAGCATTGCTGGCGGCGATTACCTTTGCGGAACTGCTGCTTGCGTTTTGGCTGCTCGGTCTGCGCTCGGCGTTTCTGACGGCGGCGCTGACGACGCTGGTGGACGCGCTGCCGGTCTTCGGGGTCGGCGCGGTGCTGGTACCTTGGGCGGCGATCGCGCTGCTGCGCGGCCAGACGCAGCTGGGGATCGGGCTGCTGGTGAGCTTTCTGATCGTGAGCCTGCTGCGCAATCTTCTGCAGGCCAAGCTTCTGGGCGATCAGATCGGGCTTGATCCGCTCAGCTCGCTGCTGGCGGTCTACGCCGGGTGGCGGCTGTGCGGCTTTTGGGGCTTGCTGCTGTTTCCGCTTCTGCTGGTAACGCTCAAGCAGCTGCACGAGCGGGGGCTTCTGCGGCTCTGGCGCAGCGCGTAAAAAACAAAATGGGAAAAGTTTTGCGCTTGTGCAATGACGGACACTGTGCTATATTGGAAATAGAAGTTTGTGGACAAACAAAGATGGCACAGGAAAGGAGCAAGACCTATGTTTGATCGAAAGACTGAGGGAAAAAAACCCTCGCGTAAAATCGCAAGAATCATTTGCTGGAGCCTTGCCGCAGCGATGCTGCTGGCGCTGTTTGGCTTCGGAACGCAAAGCGCCGAGGCGTCCCTCGCACTGAGGACGGACGCCGCCCATCTGCAGGCGCAGACACGCCACAGCGCGGAGAGCAAGGCGAAGGAAGCCCAGAAGGAAGAGAGCTTTTTTGAGACGGAGCTGACGCTGACCATCGACCAGAAGGTGATGGGCGACGAGCTGCTTGACCTGATCGAGGACAGCCTCGGGATGGACATCGGCTGGCTGGAGAGCCTTGGTCTGTATGTCTCCGGCGGCGTCGAGGGACAGCTGCTGGGCGGAGAGATGATCGCCGTGCTCAACGGGAAGGATATCACCGGACTGACGGGTCTTTTTGACCGCGAAAACGGCGAGATCTATCTGAATATCCCCGCACTGTGTGAAAAGGGATTCAAAACGACCATGGAAGAGCTGACGGGCGAGCCTATGCCGCAGCTTGATTTGGAGACGTATCTGGCGGCGATACCGGATCAGGAGCTGCTGGGCAAGCTGTTTGAACGCTACTTTGGCATCATTGGCGAAAGTTTCGGCAAGGACGTGGAGATAGAGGAAAAGGACAGCGAAACGGTCATAGCCGGCGGCTTGGAAGGAAAGTATCAGGTGACAGAGATGAAGCTTGGCGGAAAAGCTCTGCTTGTGATGGCCGAGAAGCTTTTGACCGAGCTGCGTGACGACGCCGATGTGAAGGAGCTCTTCGCCTCGACGTCCGGGGTCGCCGGCCAGGACGAAAGCGAGATGGAAGAGAGCTACCGGGAATTTGTCGAGGGGATCGACAAAGCTCTGGTGGAGCTGAAGGACGTCAAGCCTGAGGACGTCACGGTGGAACTCAAGCTGACGGTATATATGAACGAGGAAGGAAAGCTGCGCGGCTTGGGTTTTGAAGTAAATGACGGCGAAGACATTCTGACAAAGCTGAACGCTGTGCTGGTCGTCAAGGGCAAGCAGTACGGGCTGAAGCTCGACCTGCTGGTCGATCAGGCGGCGGGCGACTCCTATATCACGCTGGACGGCGGCGGCGAGCTGGACGTTCTCAAAAAGACGCTCAACGGCAAATTTGAGCTGCTCGTCCGGGCGGGCGAAGGCGCTGAAAAGGATGAAATGAAGCTGCTTGAGCTTGAACTGGACGCGGCGCTGACCGACGACGGCCTTCGCTATCAGCTCGACGTGACCCCGGCGGAGGCGCTGCTGGAGCTGGCCTTGGAGGATGAGGAGCTGCCGGCGCCTGTAGAGAAGTTTGTTCGCAGCCTGAGCCTGCGCTTGCGAGGCGAAGTGGGCGAAGAGAAGTTTGAACTGCTCACGGCGGTCTGCACGGACAAGAAGGAATGCCTCACTCTGTCGCTGAAGGGCGGCGCAATCCAGCCCTATGCGCTCGAAAAGCCGGCCGATGCGCTCTCTATGAAAGAGTGGCAGCAGAGTCTGGATTTCAATCGGCTGTCAGAGCTGATCACAAAGCTGCGCGAGGCGGGCGCCCCGGCCGCGCTGCTGGACAGCATGGGCCTGGCCGCATAAGCAATGGAAGCGGAAATTCGGAACATCCATAAAAAATACGCACGAAAAGAGGTCCTTTGCGGGGCCTCCTTTCGTGCTGTCAGCGGCAGCTGCGTGGGCATTCTCGGGGCAAACGGCACGGGGAAATCCACGCTGCTGCGCGTTTTGGCGGGCGCTGCGCGCGCCGAGCGGGGCGAATTTCTTTGGGACGGCGAAGACCTTTTGAAAAACAGCGCGCTGCGCCGCAAAACCGTCGCCTATGTGCCGCAGGGCACACCGCTCATTGAGGAGCTTTCCGCGCGTGACAATCTGCGTCTGTGGTATGAGCCGGAGGTGCTGGAGCGTTCGCTGGCAGAGGGTATGCTGCGCGAACTCGGTGTGAATGAGTTTTTAAACACGGTGGCCGGCCGTCTCTCCGGCGGCATGCGCAAGCGCCTGTCGATCGGCTGTGCGATCGCCCGTGAGCCGGCGATTTTGCTGCTCGACGAGCCGACCGCCGCGCTTGATATGCCGGGAAAGGATCGCATTCTACGCTATCTGGATGGCTTTCAGCGCGCGGGCGGTCTGGTGCTGATGGCCTCCCACGACCCCTGGGAGCTGGCGCTGTGCGACGCCTGGCAAATGTTGCGCGGCGGCGTGCTGGAGCCCTATGCCTATACCGGCGATCGGGAAACGCTGATGCGGGATTTGGAAACGCCATGAGAAGCTTTTTGGTTTACACAGGGCTGCAGCTCAAGCGAGCGCTGCGCCTGCTGCCGGGGATGCTGGCGATCTGCCTGCTGTTGACGGCGCTGGCGGCGCTCGGCGCGCTGCTGGTCTCCCGGCTCGGCGGAGATCGCGAGGCGGAAAAGAGCCCCGTGCGCATCGGCGTCGTGGGCGAGCTGGATCAGGGCTATCTCCGCGAGGGGCTGCAGATGCTGCAGAGCATGGATCCCTCGCGCTTTTCGCTGCGGCTGGAGCCGATGGCGGAGGACGAGGCGGCGGCCCTGCTGCGCCGGGGCGAGCTTGCCGGCTATGTGCGGGTGCCAGAGGATTTTGTCGAGCGCTGGACGCTTGGCGAGCACCCGCCGCTGATCTATCTGAGCAGGGGGGACGGCGTCGGCGCGCGGCTTGTGCGCGAAATCGCTGACACGGCGGTCTCGCTGGTGCTGGAGACGGAAAACGCGGTCTACGGCGCCCAAAATTTTGTCGCTGATCGCATGCCCGGGGAGAACCCCTATGCGATGGGCGACCGGCTGGTGCTTCGCTACGCGCTGCGTATCCTGGATCGCGAGCGCTTGTATGGGATTGAAATGGTGGAGACGCCCGAGGGGATCAGTCTGGCGGCACAGCTGCTCTGCGGTCTGGCGCTGTTGTTTGTGATGCTCTGGGCGATTTGCTGCGCGCCGCTCTTTTCGCGCCGCAGCAGAGAGCTGCAGCGTGTGCTTTCCGCACGCGGTCTGCGCGGCGGAGGGCAGGTGGCGTCGGAATTTGCGGCTTTTGTGGTGCTGCTGCTGGCGGCCGGCACATTCGTCCTGCTACTGGGGGCTTTACTGGCGCGGCGCTTTGACTTTGCCGTCCCCGAACTCGCGGCGCTTTCCAGGACAGCACGCCTTTTATTGCTGCTTCGCGCGCTGCCGGTGGCGCTGATGCTCTGCGCGCTGTCCTTCTTGCTCTACGAGCTGGCGCAGGGCGCCGTGGGCGGTGTGCTGCTGCAGTTTCTAAACGCACTGCTGCAGGGCTATCTGGCCGGCTGTCTGCTGCCTGCCTCCTTTTTTCCGGAGAAACTGCAGCGCTTTGGCGCAGGGCTTCCGGCGGGGCTCGGCCTGGCGCGCCTGCGTGCGCTGTTGCAGGGCGGAACAGAGCCGTCTGTCGCAGTCTGGGGCTTGCTGCTGCTGTTTTTGCTGCTGGCCGCGGCGATCCGCGACAGACGCAGCCGAGCGTGAGAGAGGGGCGGAAGCATGACGAAAGGAAAATGCTTTTTTCGCTGGTATGTGCTTTTGACCAAGCGGCTTTTGCGCCGTCCGGCTTATCTTGCGGTGTTGTTTTTGATCCCTCTGTTTGCGCTGAGCCTTCGCTTTTTCAGCCAAAGCGGCGACGTTGCGCTGTCTGTGGCGCTGGTGCTGGAGGAGCCCGTCTCTCCGTCGGCGGAGGCGGCCGCAATGCGGCTGGAAGAGCGCTCGCTGATAAACGCCGTGCGTATGGACAATGCGGAGCATGCGCGGGAGGAGCTGAAAGCTGGGCGCGTAGAGGCTGTCTGGCTGCTGCATTCCGAGTTGGAGGAGCAATACGTGCGCTTTGCCCGGCGCGGCCGCGCGAAGGCGGTCACGGTCTGGCAGCGGGAGGAAAATGTGCTGCTGTCCCTCGCGCGCGAAAAACTCTTTGCGGCGCTGTATCCGGAACTGTCCTTTGCGCTGTTTGAGGACTATCTTGACAAGGAACTGAAAGCGCCGTTGCCGGAGTCCGACGAGCTGCGGCGATACTATTTCAGCGGCACGACGGACGAGCGTATCCTGCGTTTTGAAACGCCGGAGGGCAAAGAACTCGACAAAGATCAGCCCGTGCTCACCGCGCCGTTACGCGGCGTGCTGGCGGTGCTGCTGACGCTCTGCGGTATGGCCTCCGGGCTCTACTGCTATGCCGATGAGCGCGAGGGACGCTTTGTCTGGCTTTCGGTGCGCGCACGGCGTTACATGCCGCTGTTGAGCCACCTGACGGCGATGCTTCCGGCGGCGCTGATGGTATGGGCCGCGCTGCTTTTATCCGGCACGGCACGAAACGCGCCCGGCGAGCTGCTGCTTTTGTTGGGCTATCTGCCCTCTGCTGCGCTCTTTTGCGAGCTGCTGCGCTGCCTCTGCCCGCGGGAGGAACATTACGGCGCGCTGATTCCGATTTGGATCGCGGCGATGCTGCTGCTGTGTCCGGTGTTTCTGGATCTGCGATTGCTGATGCCGCTGCGCGAGTTGCTGCCGCCGACGCGCTATCTGGCGGCGGTCTGGAGCGGCGCGCAGCGCTGGAAGCTGCTCTGGTATACGGCGGCGCTGCTGCCGCCGACGGCGCTGGCAATGTGGCTGCGGCAGACAAAGCGCGGGAGATAAAAACAAAGCTTTCGGGGGGGGAGTCCGTGGACGCCCCCCCGAAAGCTTTCAGAAAAAGAATTTTTTGTGCAGCGACCGGCGCAGCGGCGGGCTCAGGGCGATCACGATCAGCATTAGCCCCAGAAGACCCAGCGCTGCCAGCGGATAGAGGGACCACCAGCGCATCGCGATGGAAAAACTGACGCGCAGCAGAAACTCAATCAGCAGACACAGCGCGCCAAGCGCAATCAGCGCGCCGCCGACAATATATAAGATCCGGTGCTTTTGCGCGCCAACAGCATAACGCAGCAGCACGATCACGGTCTCGACGATCAGCGCCAGCGCGCCGCCGACGGGGAAAGCGAAGGACAAAAACCAGTGTCCGCCGAAGTGCAGACAGAGATACAGACAATAGCAGAGCGCCGCTGCCGCAGCGAGCGGGAAAAAGACCACCGGGTTGGCGCGCTGGAACCAGTGCGGCAGGCAGAGGGCGACGTAGCCGGTCAGCAGCGCGCCGCCGACGATGCCGCTCCAGACGATCTCTCCGTTGAGCTTGAGATCGACCATCAGGCAGAGGATCAGAGGAATGGCGAACAAAAAACTCAAGATGAACAGCAGTCCGCTGTGGGCAAGCGTCTCCTCGCCGCTGCCGCGGGGATAGAGCGGCGCCTCCGCTTGCTCGGCAAGCTCCGGATGGTAGACGCGCAGGCCGCAAAGCGGGCATTTTTTGGCGCCCTGCTGCAGCTCTACGCCGCATTTGACACAGTACATAGGCACACTCCTTTATCTGTCGTTGCTCTCGACGCGCACGGCAAAGCCCTGACGCACAAGCGTGGGAAACAGGCGGCTTTCCAGCTTCGGCTCCCGGCAATTGCGCACGACGTTGAGATAGGTCTTGCCGCCGCAGCTCAGGCAGCTGGCGTTGTAGGGGGCGCTGGCCTGCGCGCCGAGGATAAACTCCGCCCGGCGCACCAGAGGCTGCATCTCTTCGGGAAGCTCCAGCTGACCGAGATTGGAAAAGCTCAGGCAGGAGACGCTCTCGCCGATGCGGTCGAAGACCAGGCGCATGATGGGGTTTTTGATAAACAGCGGCACGGCTTTAAGAAGGACGTTTCGCTCGTCGCGGACGTTGGGAGCAAAAATCGCCGCCATATTCTTCGGGGTGATGGCGAGCTTCATCTGGTGGTGGACGAGATGAAGCAGCTCGTCAAAGGAATAGTCGCCAAGGCGTGGATCGACGCCGATGTTGGCGACGGCGACGAAGTTTCTCAGACTTTCTCCGCCATAGAGCTGGCGGAGATTGACCGGGATCTGTATGCGAACGTTTTTTCTCCGTGTCCGCCGCGGCTGCTCCGCGGCCTGAATTTCCAGAATGGATTGCAGCAGCAACGCGCAGAGATAGGCCGTTACGCTGACGCCCTTTTCCTTGGCGCCTTGGTGCAGCGCAGCGCTGTCGAGCACGCCGCAGGTCTGGTGAAGAAAACGGTCGGGCTCTGTTGTGCCGCGCAGGCGAAAAACCTTGCGGTCGTCGCGCGGCGCTGAGAGCGGTCCTGCATGCTCCTGAAAGGCGTCCGCCAGTTCACCGTCCCGGGGCGCTTCGTCCGGATTCAAAACGCCCTTGACGCAGGGGATGTCAAGGCCGTGACGCAGACGCAGATATTCCGCTGCGAGACTTTTGGCAAAGACCATGCCGCCGGTACCGTCGGTGACGGCATGGAAAAACTCCACGGCGATGCGATCCCGGTAATAGAGGACGCGGATCGCGCAGCGCTGAACCTCGCGCATGCTCATCGTGCGCAGCGGACGATTTACGTCCGCCTGCACGGCCGGCGCTTGCGGCAGCTCTTCTAAATAGTACCAAAACGCACTGCGACGCAGCCGAACGACCATCGAGGGAAAGCGCGGCGCGATGCGGTCGAGCGCCTGCTGCAGCAGCGCGGGATCGACGCTCTCGGTAAAGCTGAAGGAGATGCGAAAGGCGTTGCTCCAGTGCCTGCGCAGCGCGGCGGGGAAGATCAGCGCGGCGTTATCCAGCCGCAGCCAGCGCAAGGGGCGGGTGCTTGCTTCCATGGGCGGGGCTCCTTTTCCGGTTGTTGACAGCGTTATCTTAACACCCCGCGTCGGCAATGTACAGCGCGGCGGGGCGATGGTAGAGTTCGCGAAAAGATGCGAGAGCGGCAAAGAGCCGCCCTCGTTTTTCGAGAGTAGGTGTTCAAGCGGTAGAATCAGGCGCGACGTTGCAGCCGCGGCAGCCACCAGCTTTTTCCGTAGGCGATCGTCTCGGCCAGCAGCCCCAGCGGAATGGCGGCAGCGACGTCCAGCGCGGAGTGCTGCTTGACAAAGCAGACTGCGAGACAGACCATCAGCGTAAACAGGCACACGCCCCATTTTCCGGCTTGCGAGACCAGGCGATCCTTTAATACGGTAGAGCACACGCCGAAAGAATAGGCCGCGTGCAGCGAGGGGCAGACGCCGGTGCTGGTGTCAAAGGAATAGATGAAAGCCATCGTTTGGGTGAAAAGGTTGTCGCGTGTGAAGCTTTCAGGCCGCAAATCCTGCCGGCTGGGGAAGAGAATGTAGCAGATCATGGCCACAAGCTGCGTAACAAGGATGAATTTCGACAGACCGCGAAAGCTCTCTACGTCCACGAGCAGATAATAGAGCAGTGCGCCAAACACAAAGGCGTACCAGCCGACGTAGAAGACGGCGAAATATTCCACGAAGGGGATGCGATCATCCAGCGCACAATGGATGGGGTGGCAGCGCTCAACGGGGATGAGGTTTTCTGTGAGAAAATACAGCGCAAAATAGACGAGCCAGCCGCCCAGCAGCTTCAGATGGGAAAAACGCGGCTCGTTCAGGCGGCGAAGGGAAAAGCCGCGGTAGTCGACAAGCGTTCGCTTCATGGCGTTTGTTCTCCTTGCGGGTGGTTGTGAGGGTAGTCCCGGCGCGGGATGTTCCGGTAGGGGACGACGGTGTGCAGCGGCTGCGCATCCGCCAGCGCCGTGATTGCTTCGGAAAGAGCGTTGCAGATGCGTTTGCGTTCGGTTTCAATCGGCGCGTCCGGGTCAAAGACGATGGCTTCGCCGAAAAACACGCTTCGCAGGCTTGGTGCAAGATACATCGGAACAAAGGACAGGCGCTTGCCGCTTTGCTTATAGTAGTAGCGCGCAAGGTCGATAAACTTATCCTGAAAAGCATAGAGAATATGATTGTATTTCTCGTTTTTCTCCGGGAAAATGACAAGGCTCTCGCCGCCATTCAACGCCTCCAGCGACAGGCGGAAGGTGTTTCTCAGGCGTATGTCGTGATAGACGGGGATGGTGTGGGCGTTGTTGAACAGGCAGATCGCCAGCGGGGTGATGAGCTTGCTCAGCAGCCGGTAAAAAGGAAGCGTCCAGCGCGGTTTGAAAGACCAAAAATCACGAAAGGCGTAAGCGGAGACTTCGTCGCGGCGCATCATCTCTCCGGCACACCAGGTCTCATGCGGGAAATCCAAACGCAGCTCGCTGGCGAGGGGGCCGTGGATCTGACTGTGGTTGCCGACAATGACACAGGGCTCGTCCGGGAGCCATCCCTGCCCGACCAGATGCAGCCTGGGAAAAAACAGATTGACGAAAAAATAAAGGATTCGGTACATCCATGAGGTTTTTTTGGGACGCATAAGGGAAGTCACACTCCTTTTCCACGCGACCATTACTATAGCACAAGAGAAATTGGAAAATGGGAAGGAATCGTAAACAATCCCAAATTTTTCCGACGACGCAAAATTCTAAAAATTTTTTAATTCCGACATTTAGGGATGGAAAAGCCGGGAAAAAACGGCTATAATGAAAAAAACAAAAAGAAAGCTCTGAGGGAGGAGCATACCATGAAAAAAACACTGACCTTGCTTCTTGCGCTGCTGGTTTGCGTTACGGCGGCAGCATTGCCGGCCTATGCCACGGATCCGACCCCTGCACCTTCGGCAACGCCCGCGCCGACAGCAACGCCCGAACCGACGGCGACCCCCGCACCGACGGCGACCCCCGCACCGACGGCGACCCCCGCACCGACGGCGACCCCCGCACCGACGGCGACCCCCGCACCTTCGGCAACGCCTGCGCCGACGGCGACCGTGACCATCACCAAGCATCCGCTGGGTGAAACGGTGAACAAGGGCGGCACGGCGGTCTTTGTCGCCCGCGCCGACAATGCGACGGCTATCATCTGGCGCATTGTCAGCAGCGATGCGAGCAACACCGTACAGGCGGCCGACGCGCACAGCTATTTCGGCGTGGATGTGGAAGGCCTTGGTACGGAGCGTCTGACGCTCAGCAACATCCCGTTGACGATGGACGGCTGGCGCGTGGAGGCCAAGTTTGAAGGCCCCGGCGGCCCGGTGTATTCCAACGGCGCGCTGATCCACGTGAACAACACGCCGGAGAGCACACCGGCGCCGACCCCTGCGCCGACGGCGACGCCTGCGCCGGGCGCTACGCCTGCCCCCACGGCAACGCCTGCGCCCGGCGAGAAGGTGAGCATCACCAAGCACCCGACGGGTGAGACGGTGGATGAGGGCGGCATGGCGATCTTTGTCGCCCGCGCCGACAACGCCACGGCCATCGTCTGGCGCATCGTCAGCAACGACACGAGCAACACCGTGCAGGCGGCCGACGCGCGCAGCTATTTCGGCGCGACGGTCGAGGGGCTCGGCACGGAGCGCCTGGTCATCAGCGATATTCCCGCCTCGATGGACGGCTGGCGTGTGGAAGCCAAGTTTGAAGGCCCCGGCGGCCCGGTGTACTCCAATGGCGCGCTGATCCGCGTCAACGGCGCCCAGCTCAAGGAGCCGAGCATCTCCGCTCAGCCGAAGGGCCTGTCGCTGGAGACCGGACAGACCGGCACGCTGACCGTGTCGGCGGCGACGGCCAAGGGCACGCTGCGCTTCCAGTGGTACTCGAACACGGCCAACAGCAACGCCGGCGGCACCGCCATTGAGGGCGCGACCGCGTCCAGCTATACGCCGAAGGAGATCCCCGGCACGACCTATTACTACGTTACCGTTAAGAGCGTCGATAACGGCCGCGAGAGCCCGAACGTCGTCTCGGAGGCGGTTGCCGTAAGCTATCCGGCGGCTGCGGAGACGGAGGCGCCCGCTGAGAGCGAAGCGCCGGAAACGCAGGAGCCCGCGCCCTCGACGGTGCCGCTGGTGCCGGTGACCGACGCGACGACGGAGAGCGAAGCGCCCGCCGCTGAGACCGCAGAGGGACAGGGGCGCGACGAAGGCCGCAATGCGAGCTCCGCGGTGGAGCGCGCCGGTAAGGCGCTGAACGTGCTGACCGTCGTCGGCATCGTGCTGGCAGTTACCGCCGTGGCTGGCGGCGCCGCTGCGCTGGTGATGCGCAATCGCGCCGGAG
This sequence comes from Oscillospiraceae bacterium, assembly GCA_017518225.1. GTDB lineage: Bacteria > Bacillota > Clostridia > Oscillospirales > Oscillospiraceae > Limivicinus. The sequence goes on from JAFWVV010000030.1 coordinate 55,318, forward strand.
ACGAGGACGAGGACGAAGACGACGAGGAAGAATAAAGCGAATACAGATCATAAAAAACCACGCCCCGGCTTTTGCCTGAGGCGTGGTTTTTGATTGGATGACGGTCATTCGTCCAGCTTCAGCACAGCGAGGAAGGCCTCGGTCGGGATCTGAACGGTGCCGAGCTGGCGCATCTTCTTTTTGCCCTCTTTCTGCTTTTCCAGCAGCTTCTTTTTGCGGGTGATGTCGCCGCCGTAGCACTTGGCAAGCACGTCTTTTCGCATGGCCTTGACGGTCTCGCGGGCGATGATCTTGCCGCCGATGGCCGCCTGCACGGGCACCTCAAAGAGCTGGCGCGGGATGTTCTCTTTCAGCTTTTCGCAAAGCTTTCTGGCGCGAGGATAGGCCTTTTCTCGGTGGGCGATGAAGCTTAAGGCGTCCACGCCGTCGCCGTTTAGGAGCATGTCCACCTTGACAAGCTCGGAGGGCTTGTAGCAGGAAAACTCATAGTCAAGCGAGGCGTAGCCCTTGGTGCGTGCCTTGAGCGTGTCGAAGAAATCGTAGATGATTTCGTTGAGCGGCATCTCGTAGTGCAGCTCCACCAGCCGCGTGTCGAGATACTGCATGTTCTTATATTCGCCGCGCCGCTCCTGGCACAGGGGCATGATATTGCCGACAAACTCGTTGGGCGTGATGATGGAGACCTTGACGTAGGGCTCCTCCGACTCGGCGATCTGGGTCGGATCGGGATAGTTGTGGGGGTTATCCACCATGACGACGCTGCCGTCGGACTTGGTGACACGGTAGATGACGGAGGGGAGCGTCGTCACGAGCTCGAGGTCAAACTCGCGCTCCAGACGTTCCTGGATGATTTCCATGTGCAGCATCCCGAGGAAGCCGCAGCGGAAGCCGAAGCCCAGCGCCACCGAGCTTTCCGGCTCATAGCTGAGGGAGGCGTCGTTGAGCTGGAGCTTATCCAGCGCCTCGCGCAGGTCGGGGTACTTGGAGCCGTCCTCGGTATAGATGCCGCAGTAGACCATCGGCCGGGCGGGGCGGTAGCCGGGCAGGGGCTCGGCGGTGGGGCGGGCAGCCTCGGTGACCGTGTCGCCCACCTGCGTGTCCGCGACGTTTTTAATGCTGGCTGTAAAGTAGCCGACGTCGCCGGCAGCGAGCTGCTCACAGGGCTCGAGGCCGATCGGGCGCAGATGTCCCAGCTCCAGCACCTTGTATTTGGCGCCGGTAGACATCAGCAGAATCTCGCTGTCGCGGCGCAGGCGGCCATCCATCATGCGCAAAAAGACAATGACGCCGCGGTAGTTGTCGTACTGGCTGTCGAAAATCAGCGCCTTTAAGGGCGCGTCCGGGTCGCCCTTCGGCGCGGGGACGTTTTTGACGATGTCGTCCAGTACGGCGTCGATGTTCAAGCCGGCCTTTGCGCTGATCTCCGGCGCATCCTGCGCGGGGATGCCGATGATCTCCTCGATCTCGTCCTTAACGCGCTGCGGATCGGCGGCCGGCAGGTCAATCTTGTTGATGACGGGCAGGATTTCCAAATTGTTGTCAAGCGCGAGATAGGTGTTTGATAAGGTCTGCGCCTCGACGCCCTGCGAGGCGTCCACCACCAGCACCGCGCCCTCGCAGGCGGCCAGCGAACGGCTGACCTCGTAGTTGAAGTCCACGTGACCCGGCGTGTCGATGAGGTTGAGCGTGTAGCTCTCGCCGTCGGCGGCAGTGTAATTGAGCCCGACGGCGCGCGCCTTGATCGTGATGCCGCGCTCCTTTTCCAGCTCCATGTTGTCGAGGATCTGATCCTCCATGATGCGCTGTTCCACAGCGCCGCACTTTTCGATCAGTCGATCCGAGAGTGTGGACTTGCCGTGGTCGATGTGGGCGATGATTGAGAAATTCCGGATGTTCTTCTGGTCAATCATGGGCATGATCTCCGTTCGCAAATTCTGTCAGGGCGAGCTCCGCGCGGTCGGTGACGCCGCGGATCTGTTCCAAAAAGGTCAGCGCCGCCTTCAGCGTGCTGGCGGGCGCATCGGGGCTGTCGTTGCGGCAGAGCAGATAGTCCGCCGTCACACCGTAATAGTCGCAGGCGCGGCAGACAAAATCCAGGCCGGGCTCACGCGCTCCGTTTTCATAGTGGCTGAGCAGCGCCTGGCTGATACCGAGCTCGGCGGCCACGGCGCGCTGGCTCAGATTCCGCTGCCGGCGCAGGGCAGACAAGGTCTGGGCAAAGCTTCTCTCCATGGATTTGTTCTCCTTGTGTGATAACAGCCTGTATTATATCGGAAAGCATGTAAAAAGGCAATATAAAAATCTCCCGGCAAGAACGGGAGATTTTGAGCAAAAAGATGGAAGGAGAGCGGGAGCGAAGATGCAAGTAAAGATTTACATCCGCTGTTTTCTTTTGAGCGTGAGGCTGTCGGCGATCATGGCGATGAACTCCGAATTGGTGGGCTTGCCCTTGATGTTCGACACCGTGTAGCCGAAGAACTTCTGCAGCACCTCGATGTCGCCGCGATCCCAGGCAACCTCGATGGCGTGCCGGATGGCGCGCTCGACGCGGCTGGGTGTGGTCGAAAACTTTTTGGCAACCTCGGGATAAAGCACCTTGGTGACGGCGTTGATCATCTCCATGTCGTTGATGGTGAGGATGATCGCCTCGCGCAGATACTGATAGCCCTTGATGTGCGCGGGCACGCCGATCTCGTGGATGATATCGGTCACGGCTGCCTCGAGATCGAGCGATTCGCGCCGCGAGGGGTCGCGCGGCGCTTCAAAGCCGAGTGCCGGGACGCCGCGCGCAGGTGCGGACAGAGCGCGGATGCGCTCAAGCAGCATCGGCAGCTCGCAGGGCTTCGGGATGAAGTAGTCCGCGCCGAGGGCGGAGCACTCCGAGACGATGCGGGTGCTGACAAAGCCGGACAGTACGATGGAGCGCAGCTTGACGCCGGTTTCCGGCAGACGGCGCAGCAGCTCAAGTCCGTCCATCTGCAGCAGCACGAGATCGGTCAGCAGCACGTCGGCCTTGCGCTCAGCGGCGAGCGACAGCGCCTCCACGCCGTTGTCTACGGCGGCAACGACCTCCATGTCGTCTTCCTGCGAGATCAGCTCGGTCAAGGAGCTGCGGAAATCAGGGTTGGCGTCGGCGATCAGAATGCGTGTTTTGGTTTCCATAATTCAATCCTCCCTATGTTCGGCACGCGGCGTGCGCTGAATTATTTTACAAGAAAAACGCTCTTGTCGAAGTAAAATTACCACAAATGACACTCGCAAACAAAAGAATACTGTCGAATGTCGCGCAAATCTTGTTGACATAATATCGCACACTTCCGTTCAGGACAAGGAATTTCGACAAAATAAAAAGGAAATTTTTCGTGCTCGCCGTCTATTTTTGTCGAATATCCAGAAATTGACAAATATCGACAAAAGGCGCCCGCTGTCCGAAGACAGCGGGATTTGCCGGAAAATCAGTAAAGCTGTTCGAAGCTGTCGTAATGGTCGGCGGTGTAGAAGATGAGCCCGTCGTTAGAGAAAACGATGCGTTCTGTGCCGCGAGATTTGGCGCCGAGGGTGTTGACGTCGCATTCCGTCCAGGTTCTGCCTTTGGCGCTGGGAAGCAGCCCCTCGCGGTTGCCGAAGCGGTCGCCGCCGATGCATTTGCCGGGGCAATAGCGCTCCAGCGAGCCGCCCGTCCATCCGGCGCGCTCGGCCTCGGCTTTGGTGATGAAGTTTGATGGCAGGTGGCCATAGCTGTGGATATAGAGCGCGAGATCTTCCTTTGTGGTATAGACCCCGTCCTCGTCGAGCGCGGTTTCTCCCGCGTCCGCGCCCGGCGACGCAGGGGCGTCGGGCGGCGTCATTTGTTGCCCGTGCGGTGTCTGCGTGACGACGGGGATGGTGTCAAGCGTTCCGCCGCCGTCAGAGACTCCGGGCGTCTGGCTGTTGAAATATCCGCCGCGGCTGAGCAGAAACAGCGCCAGCAGCACCAGCGCGAAAATCAGAATCCGTTTTTTATTCAGTTTCATGGGAAAACCATCCTTTTATTATGGTGTGCGTCAGCAATCCAGACCCCAGCCCTTCATGGGCAGACGCTGCATGGCGCCGAAGATTTTGCTCTTCATATCGGGGTACTGCGCGCCGAGCGCGGCGAGCAGCTGCTTGATTTCATAGCGCTTGCTGCCCTTGTCCTGCGGGCAGGGATTTTCCACTACGGGCAACTGCAGCGCCTCGCAGACGTTTCGCACCTTTTGCTCCCCGGCGTAGATCAGCGGGCGGATCTGCGTCACGCCGCTGCGGTCAAGGAAGGTCACGGGCTGGAAGCAGCTGATCCGACCCTCCATCAGAAGGCTCAGGAGAAAGGTCTCCACCGCGTCGTCGAAGTGATGCCCCAGCGCAAGCTTGTTGAGGCCGCGCTCCTTGAGGATGCCGTTGAGCGCGCCGCGGCGCATCTTGGCGCACAGCGAGCAGGGGTTGTCCTCCTGCCGCACGTCGAACACGACCTCCTTGATATCCGTCTTGCGGCAGATATAGGGGATGCCGTGCGCGGCGCAGAGCTCCGCCACGGGCGTAAAGTCCATGCCCTCGAAGCCGAGCTCGATCGTCACGGCCTCCAGCTCGAAGGGCTTGGGATAATAGCTTTGCAGGTGCTTGAGCGCCAGCAGCAGAATCAGACTGTCCTTGCCGCCGGAAACGCCGACAGCGACGCGGTCGCCGGCTTCGATCATGTGGTAGTCGTCCACGGCGCGTCGCACCGTACCGGTAAAATCATTGAGAATATTGTGCATACGGTCACTCCAAAAAAATAAAAATGAAAAATCAGAATTTACGAGTATTCCGGAGAATTCAAGAGAAAAACGGAGATAATAAATCCAGAATTGATTTTCTTGCATTTTTCCGTTGACAGGCGGGCGCACCTGTGATATAAAAGGGGAGCGCGTTTCGATAGATACAGAAAAAACCCGGATTTGGGTTTATTGTAATATCGACCGCTCAAAAAGTCAAAACATTTCATCATATGGAGGCAAAGCGAATATGTCCACCACCATGCTCACCAAGGAGACCGTGACCCGCAAGTGGTACATCCTTGACGCAGCCGGCAAGCCCATGGGCAAGACCGCTGCTCTCGCCGCCGATCTGCTGCGCGGCAAGCTCAAGACCGACTACACCCCTCACGTTGACTGCGGCGACTACGTCATCATCATCAACGCGAAGGACGCTGTTCTCACCGGCAAGAAGCTGGAGCAGAAGTACTACCGCACCCACTCCGGCTACCCCGGCGGCCTGAAGGAGACCCAGTACAAGACCCTGATGCAGAAAAAGCCCGAGCTGGCGATGCGC
>JAFWVV010000031.1 GCA_017518225.1 Oscillospiraceae bacterium
CCGGGCGCGACGAAGTGGGAAAAGGTCTCCATCAACGGCACTTCCGCGACCTATACGCTGACAACTAAGGAGCGGCACAACGGCTATACTTACACCTGCAAGGTCTGGAACGAAGCGGGACAGGTCTGGTCGGGCGACGCCAAGCTGACGGTTACGAGCGGCAAGCCGAAGATCACGACAGAGCCGAAGAACGTATCCGTCAAGGCGGGCGCGAACGCGAGCTTTACGGTCAAAGCCAGCGGCGAGAATCTGCAATACCAGTGGTATTATCTGGCGCCGGGCGCGACGAAGTGGACGAAGGTGCTGAAAAACGGCACTTCCGCGACCTACACGCTGACGACGAAGGAGCGTCACAACGGCTATGTCTACACCTGCAAGGTCTGGAACGAATCCGGTAAGGTCTGGTCGGGCGACGCCAAGCTGACGGTTACGAGCGGCAAGCCGACGATCACTACCCAGCCGAAGAACACCTCCGTCGCTGTCGGCGCGAACGCGAGCTTTACGGTCAAAGCCAGCGGCGAAAATCTGAACTACCAGTGGTACTATCAGGAGCCGGGCGCGACGAAGTGGACGAAGGTGCTCAAAAACGGCACTTCCGCGACCTACACGCTGACGACAAAAGAGCGCCACAACGGCTATGTCTACACCTGCAAGGTCTGGAACGAGGCGGGCAAGGTCTGGTCGGGCGACGCCAAGCTGACGGTTACGAGCGGAAAGCCGAAGATTACGACGGAGCCGAAGAACGTATCCGTCAAGGCGGGTGAGAGCGTGAGCTTTACGGTCAAGGCGAGCGGACAGAATCTGCAATACCAGTGGTATTATCTGGCACCGGGCGCGACGAAGTGGACGAAGGTCGCCAAAAACGGCACGTCCGCGACCTACACCCTGACGACGGCGGCGCGCCACAACGGCTATACCTACAGCTGCAAGGTGTATAACGACGCCGGCACGGTCTGGTCGGGCGACGCCGTGCTGACGGTGAAGTAAACACGAAAACGGCAGACAAGCTGCCGCCTCAGATGGATTATATTATGTAAGTAAAAACATATAAGATCAAGAGCCGCCGGAGCATTCCGGCGGCTCTTGATTTTCTGATAATTTAGGGTGAGGATCATTGTAGCGGCAGTATCCTCCACAGACGATCGTCCGCTTGTACGCCAAAATATTTACAAGCAAATAAAGTATACCACAACATATAAGAATGTCTATATATGGTTGATATATATACAGGATTTGTGATAATATGACAAACGTAAGGATAAAATGTACGCAGAATCCGCGCCGGTATCAAAAAACAAACGGATCGCCGCCGATCAGGCGCGGCTGCAAATTGAGGAAAAGTCAATGAAGATCAATAAGATAAAATGCTTTGTTGTAGTATTTATCGCCGCTTTTATTATGCTTTGCTTCACATCTTGCGTTCTGACGAAATCTAACCATGATGACCATTCGATCATCGTGGTCGGCACGGAGACTTAATGCGATTATAAAAAAGCAAAGGTGACGACAGAGCTACGCTTGATAAACACAGTAGATGGGGTGGGTCCAACGGGCTAAGACAATGCGGGGACGCGAGCTGCGCAAATGAACAGAAAAGATCTCAAAAAATTTTTCTCTTTTTGTGTCCCCGTTTATGCTTCTCGTACGTTATATAGGTAGAGGAACAAACAGCAAGCAAGCCGTCTTTTCCGAAATGTCCAATAATATTAGCGCCGGACTTTTTATCCAGCATCTTCTGAACGCTCAGTTTGATCATATTTGAGACAAGGGTGAAAAACATGAAAAAGTCAGAATATCTGCTTGCAACAATTATCCTGTTTTCTTTTCTGGTCAATTTGACCGCGTGTTCACCTTTAGAACAATCTACACCCAGAGATGACACAATTGCTGTATCCGGCACGGAGATGCAAGCCGCTTCTCCTATGCCAACATATTCATTTGAGCAACCAAACAATTATCTTGAAAATAGTGAAAATAGTATGGAATCACAAAATAATACCATGAATGAAATAAGCGAAAGCCCCAAGATAACGCCAGAAGATTGTGAGCTGGTTCGTATTGTTGAATTCATCCCTGAAATATATATTGATCTTTCATATGCATCAACGCAAAACTTTACGGGGGAAAAAATATATTATTTTGAGGATGCCTGGCTACGTTACGGTACGGTAAAAAAGCTGCAAATTGCCCAGCGTACGCTTTCTGAACGTGGTTATAGTCTGAAAATATGGGATGCTTATCGCCCGCATTCGGCGCAGTTCAAATTATGGGAGTTGGTTCCGGACGCAACTTATGTTGCGAATCCTTATACCGGTTTTTCCGCGCACAGCAGCGGAGATACACTTGACCTCACGCTGGTTCGCAACGATGGTTCAGCTTTGGAAATGCCCTCCCGCTTTGATGATTTTTCTGCCTTGGCCGACCGTGACTACAGCGAGGTTTCCGAGGCAGCCAAAGAAAATGCGCGGATTCTGGAACAGACGATGGCAGAGGCTGGCTTTGAGGGGTACTACTATGAGTGGTGGCACTATTCTGATTGCGATTCATACCCATGCGAAGACATTGCCGATCTCCAGCTTCCGTTAAATATCCACATAAAGTATGAGCCGGTATCTGAAGCCTGTATACTTCTGCGTGAAGCACCTTCTTATGAGGCAGGTGATATCGCAAGAATTCCAAGCGGCGCATCATTTTCCGTGTTTGGTTGGACAGAAGAATTTGCCCGCATTGAGTATGACGGGAAGCAGGGATATGTGGTCATAGAGGACATCAAAATGATTATCAAGTGATACGCATTTGTTTGGCGTAGGTAAAAACAGGGAGAGAATACGTCCACTGGTACGACTGCATCATGGATTATATTATGTAAATAAGAATATGTAAATCAAGAGCCTCTGGATCACTCCAGAGGCTCTTGATTTTCTAAAAGCTAAAAGCTACACCCGGCGCCACTTCGCCCCGTGGGGGATATCGGTCACTTCGATGCCGGCGGCCTTCAGCTCGTCGCGGATGCGGTCGGCCTCGGCAAAGTTTTTGGCCTTCTTCGCCTCCTGCCGGGCGAGGATCTGCGCCTCGATCGCGGCGTCTGTCTCTCCGGTCTCGGAGATGACGGTGAAGCTTCCGGCGGCGACGGCCTGCTTTTTCAGCTCCTCGCGCTTCCGGTCGGCCTTGGCGATCAGCTCAAGGCTCAGCACACGGTCAAAGTCTGCGAAAATCTGCAGCTTGGTGTAGTCGTTCGTCGGATACTTCAGCACGTCGTAGAGCGCCGTGACGGCGAGAGAGGTGTTGAGATCGTTGTCCAGCGCGGCGGTGAAACGCTTTTTCAGCGCGGCGAAGGCGGCCTCGTCCAGCGTGTCCGCCTCCGGCTTGAGCGCGGCGATGCGGGCAATCAGCTTGTTGTAGGCAAGCTGGGCGTTGTCCATGTTCTCCCAGTCGAACACGAGGTTTTTGCGGTAGTGGCTCTGCAGGCAGAAATAGCGGTAGGCGCGCGGATCGTAGCCCTTTTCCTCCAGCAGCGAGACCGTCAGAAACTCGCCCTTGGACTTGGACATCTTGCCGCCCTTGCTGTTGAGGTGCAGCACGTGCATCCAGTAGTTGCACCACTTGTGGCCGAGATAGGCCTCGCTCTGGGCGATCTCATTGGTGTGGTGCGGAAACGCGTTGTCGATGCCGCCGCAGTGGATATCCAGATCCTCACCCAGGTGCTTCATCGAGATGCCGGAGCACTCGATATGCCAGCCCGGATAACCGACGCCCCAGGGGGAATCCCATTTCAGCGCCTGATCTTCGAACTTCGATTTGGTAAACCACAGCACGAAGTCGTTTTTGTTGCGCTTGTTGAGGTCTTCCTCGACGCCCTCGCGCACGCCGACGTCCAGATCCTCGGCGTTAAAGTCGTTGAAAACGTAGTATTTTTCCAGCTTGGAGGTGTCGAAATAGACGTTGCCGCCGGCAAAATAGGCGTAGCCGGTGTCCATCAGGCGGGAGATGATTTGGATATACTCGTCAATGCAGGCGGTGGCGGGCTCGATCACGTCCGGCTTGCGGATGCCGAGCTTGTCGCAGTCGGCAAAGAAAGCGTCGGTGTAGAATTTGGCGATCTCCATGACGCTCTTGTTTTCGCGCTTGGCGCCCTTGAGCATCTTATCCTCGCCTTCGTCGGCGTCAGAGCTGAGGTGTCCGACGTCGGTGATATTCATGACGCGCTTCAAGTTATAGCCCAGATAGCGCAGATAGCGGTCGAGCGTGTCTTCCATGATGTAAGTGCGCAGGTTGCCGATGTGGGCGAAGTGATAGACCGTCGGGCCGCAGGTGTACATCTTGACGATATCGGGTTGATTGGGGACAAAATCCTCGCGGGTACGGGTGAGAGAGTTATACAGCTTCATGGAAAAACTCCTTATTTTGCGTCTTTGAAAACGTCGCGATTATAATAAAAGTATTCCGCGCCGGAATAGACGGTAGTCAATAGAATGATGGCGGTGCTGATATGGGCAATGAAATCCGGGACGGAATCCCCGATTCCGGGCGCGGGGAAGAAGAGCATCAGGCACAGGCAGATCATCGTCGCGGCGGTTTTGATCTTGCCGGATTTTCCGGCAGCGATCACGCGCCGCTGCTCTACGGCGATAAGCCGCAGCCCGGACACGCCGAATTCCCGCAGCAGAACGACCGCCAGCGCCCAGCCGGGCATGCGCCCAATCTCGACGAAATAACACATCGCGGCCATGACCAGTACCTTGTCAGCCAGCGGATCCATGAATTTGCCGAAATTGCTGATCTGATTGTAGCGTCGGGCAATATAGCCGTCCAGAAAATCTGACAGGCTCGCCAGAACAAAGACGGCAAGCGCCGCATAGCGATGTCCGGTATAGGCCAGCAGCAGGAAGAAGGGAATCAGGACGATCCGAAAGATAGTGATCTTATTGGCTAAGGTGTTCATAAGCAGCCCTCAATCCGTATGTCCGTACAGCAGACCATCCTCGACGGCGTCGATGATGACCTCGGCAAATTCGCCCTCGCGGCTGTCGCCGGAGAAAAGCACCAGCCCGTCGATATCCGGGGAGTCGGCATAGCTGCGCCCGGTGTGCAGGCCGCTGTCGGCGTCCTCGCCCTCGTGCAGCACACGCAGGGGCTTGCCGACGAAGCTCTGGAGGAAGTCATCCATGATCGGCGCTTGCAGCTGCATGATCAGCTCCGCGCGCCGCTGTGCCGTCTCGGCGTCCGGATGCTCCATCGCGGCGGCGGGAGTGCCCTCCTCGGGGGAGAAGGGGAAGACGCCGACGCGCTCGATCCTGGCCTCTTTCAGAAAGGCGCAGAGCTCCTCAAAGGCGGCCTCGTCCTCGCCGGGCAGACCGGCGATCAAACTGGTGCGAAGCACCAGTCCGGGGATACGCCGACGGAGATCCCGGAACAGGGCGCGGATCTCCGCGCCGGTGCCGCGGCGGTTCATGCGCTTCAAAATGGCGTCGTTGATGTGTTGGATGGGAATGTCCAGATACTTGACGATCTTGTCATTTTGCGCGATTTCGTCGATCAGCTCATCGTCGAACTGGTCGGGATAGAGATAGTGCAGCCGGATCCATTCGACGCCCTCGATCTGCGCCAGCTCCCGGCACAGCCGCGCCAGAGAACGCCTGCCGTAGAGATCGCTGCCGTAGCGGGTGATGTCCTGGGCGATGACGATGAGCTCTTTCACGCCGCGTGCGGCGAGCTCCCTTGCCTCCTCCAGAATATGCTCGACGGGCCGCGAACGATAACGTCCGCGGATCGCGGGGATCGCACAAAAGGCGCAGCAGTTGTTGCAGCCCTCGGCAATGCGCAGATAGGCCCAGCCGGCGCCGGTGGAGACTACGCGGGGGATTTCGTCCACGGGAGCGTTCTTGTCGCCAAAGCGCGAGAGCGCATTGCCCGCGCAGACGCTGTCGGCGGCGGCGACGATGTCGCCAAAAGAGCCGACGCCGAGCACCGCGTCGATCTCCGGCAGTTCCTGCAGGATGCTGTCCTGATAGCGCTCGGTCAGACAGCCGGTGACGATCAGGCCGCCGAGCCTGCCCTCTTTTTTCAATTCTGCCAGAGACAAAATCGTGTCAATGGCTTCGGTCTTGGCTGCGTCAATAAAGCCGCAGGTGTTGACGACGGCAAAATCGGCGCCGTCTGCCTCCGGCACGAGCGTGTATCCAGCCTCATCGAGCAGGAACAGCATCTGTTCACTGTTGACCAGATTCTTGGCACAGCCGAGAGAGATCATAGCAAAGCGTTTTTTCATCCGTTTTCCTCGTCCGGCGCCTCCGCCCGGAAACGCGCCAGCGCCGCGCGGATTTCGTCCCAGCCGTAGCCGCGTCGAAAGAGCGCTGCGCTGACCTTGCGCACCTGATCCCGATCCTCAGGGTTATGGAGGCGGGCGGCGATAAAGGCGTCCATCTTTTTGGTGTTGTCGGGGCGCTGGGCGATAGCGTCGTCCCAGAGCGCGCGGGAAAGGCCGCGGCGGCAGAGCTCGGAGCGGATGCGCCCCGCGCCGTAGCCCTTGGCAGCATAGTGCCGCGCAACGGCGGCAGCGTAGGCTTCGTCGTCCAGCAGACGGTTATCCTCCAGCCAGCGGATACAGCGCGCAACAACGCGCTCGTCCTCGCCCTTTTGCAGAAGCTTTTTCTCCAGCTCTCGGGCGGACAGCATACGTCGTGAGAGCGCATCGAGCGCGCGCGCCTTGGTCATCGACAGCGCGCAGGCGCTTCTAACGGTCTCCAGCGTCGCCTCGTCCAGCGGCTGTCCACGATAAAGCCGCAGCTCAGCCAGATCGCTGATGCTACCCTTGAGCGTCTCGCCGTCAGAAAGCGCAATCTCAATGCGCTCTGACGAGAGCTGGCGAATGGCCTCAATGGTGACGGGAGCGGCCATCAGCCCTCGTCAAAGTCGGCGGCGCTGACGTCCACGGCGCGGCCGGAGACCTGCGCGGCGCGCTTGGCCTGCGGGCTCATCAGCTCGGTGGAGCGGGCGCGAATCTGCTGCTCAATGTCGTTGCAGACCTCTTCGTTAGAGGCGAGATACTCCTTCAAAGCCTCCTTGCCCTGGATGCGCTGTCCGTTGCAGGTAAACCAGGCGCCGCCCTTTTCGATGATGTCGAGCTTGACGGCAAGGTCAATGATCTCGCTGATGCGCGAAATACCCTCGCCGTACATGATATCGAACTCCGCCTCACGGAAGGGAGGCGCGACCTTGTTTTTGACAACCTTGGCGCGGGTGCGGTTGCCAATCATCTCGTTGTTGGCCTTCAGGGTCTCGATGCGGCGTACGTCAATGCGCACGGAGGCGTAGTACTTGAGCGCCAGACCGCCGGGCGTCGTCTCGGGGTTGCCGTACATGACGCCGATTTTCTGACGCAGCTGGTTAATAAAGATAACGGTGCAGTTGTTTTTTGAGATGGCGCCGGCAAGACGGCGCATGGCCTGGCTCATCAGACGCGCCAGCATGCCCACCACCGTGTCGCCGATCTCGCCGTCCAGCTCGGCGCGTGGGATCAGCGCAGCAACCGAGTCTACCACCAGCACGTCGATCGCGCCGGAGCGAACCAGGGATTCTGCGATATCCAGCGCCTGCTCGCCGGTGTCCGGCTGGGAAATCAGCAGACTGTCAATGTCTACGCCGAGGGCGCGGGCGTAGGCCGGCTCCAGCGCGTGCTCAACGTCGATATAGGCGGCGGTGCCGCCGCTTTTCTGCGCAGAGGCCACCACGTGCAGCGCCAGCGTCGTCTTACCGGAGGCCTCGGGGCCGTAAATTTCGACGATGCGCCCGCGGGGAACGCCGCCGATGCCCAGCGCCAGATCCAGCGACAGAGAGCCGGTGGACAGCGCCTCCACGTTGACGGAAATATCATCGCCAAGGCGCATAATCGTGCCCTTGCCATAGTCCTTTTCAATCTTGGCGATCGCCGTTTCCAGCGCCTTTTTCTTGTCACTGTCAGCAGGAGCGACGATTGCAGGAATCTTCTTCTTTTCAGCCATGTCTTTCTCTCCTTTATCTTTCGGCAGTGCAGGTTTACACTGCAAATTTACATAATTTTGTTTACATAATCATATCACATGATGCCGGCCACAACGCGATCCACACCAAGCGTGTCACGTGTGCAGGCGGTGGCACGAAAACCGGCGGACAGCAGCATTTCGCTGACGGTCTCGGCCTGACCCTCGCCGACCTCAAAGAGCAGGATACCGCGCGGCGGCAAGAGGGATTTCCAGTGCTTGATAATCGCTTTGTAAAATTTCAGCCCGTCCTCACCGCCGTCGAGCGCCCAGATCGGCTCGTAGTCGCGCACGGAAGCATCCAGCTCCAGAATTTCGCTGCTGGCAATGTAGGGAGGATTGGCAACGATCATGTCGAACTGACCGATGCTCATGGGGGGAGAGGCGGTGGCGTCCGCCTGCAGGCAGTAGGAGCGCCCGCTCAAGCGATTTTGCGCGAGATTTTTCCGGCAGACCTCCAGCGCGCTGGCGCTGATATCCACACAGACGAGCCGTGTGGCAGGCAGCTCATGCCCGATGGCACAGGCGATACAGCCGCTGCCGCAGCAAAGATCGAGCACGCGCGCGTCCATTTTGCGGCCGGTCAGCAGTTTGATGGCGGCGTCCACCAGCACCTCGGTGTCCATGCGCGGAATCAGAACGTCCGGCGTGACGATCATGGGCAGTCCGTGAAATTCCCAGGAGCCGGTGATATAGGCGACCGGCTCTCCGGCCAGACGTCGGACGGTAAGCGCCGCGGTGTCTCGCTCCACCTGATCGGTGGTGTACAGGCGCATATCGCGCAGCAGCTCCTGCGTGCTTTTTCCAGCGGCGCAGGCGAGCAGGATGCGCGCCTCCAGCTGATAGGCTTCGACGCCGGCGTCGCGCAGGGCATTGCGCGTGGCAATCAGAATGTCGTTGTAGGTTTTCACGGGCAAGGCTCCTTTTGTTTACCAGGCGTCGCTGCCTTTTTCTTCGGGAATAACGAGCTGCAGCGCACGGATCGCGACCTCAATCATGCCATCGTCGGGCTCGTTGGTGGTGATGTGCTGCAGCCATTTGCCGGGGGCGGAAAGAATGGCGGACAGCCAGTTGTCGTGCGCGCCGCACCAGCGGTTGATCTCGTAGCTGATGGCGACGACGACAGGCAGCAGCAGCAGATGCAGCAGCATGCGCAAAAGGCGCTGCCGGGCGGTGACGACCGAGTTGACGAGGATGCTGATGACAACGACGACCAGCAGAAAGCTGGTGCCGCAGCGGGGGTGAAAGCGGCTTTCCTCGCGCACGTTTTCCACGGTCAGCTCCTTGCCGCGCTCGTAGCAGAAGATGGATTTGTGCTCGGCGCCATGATAGGCAAAAAGCCGCTTTACGTCCTTGACGCGGCTGACAAGCGCCATATAGCCGAGCAAAATCGCAATGCGGATGACGCCCTCACAGAGATTGAGCAGCGGAACGCTGACGGCGGCGCTGTCTGCGCCGAAAAGGCGAAAGCCCAGCGCGACGAGCTCAACGGGAAGAAAGACGAAAAGAAATACAGACAGCAAGATCCCCAGCGCAACGGCGACGCCGATGATGAGCTTTTGCGCCTGTTCGGCCGGAAAATGTTTTTCGATCCAGAGATCGAGCTTATCCGGCTCCCCCTGCAGCTCCGGCGGCTGCTGCTCAGCGGAATAAGTGAGAGCCTTCATGCCGTTGACCAGCGAGGATAAAAAGATCGCGCAGCCGCGAATAAGCGGCCAGCCCAGAATGGGATAGCGATCCTTGATGAATTTCAGATCCTCGAGCCTTTCAACAAGACCGTCGGCGCCGCGGCAGACGATGGCCTGCTTTTGGGGGCCGCGCATCAAAATACCCTTGATCAGCGCCTGACCGCCGATGCTGGTACGAAAAGAGCAGAAACTTTTATCTGACATTGGTCTCTCCGTTCTGCTGGGGCAGGAGAATGGTCACCAGACAGCCGCCTCCCTCAGCGTTTTCAATGCTCAGCTCACCGCCGTGGCGCGTTATGATTTCGTCGCAGACGGCCAGACCGATGCCGGTGCCACGGTTTTTGGAGCTGCCCTTGTAGAATTTTTCTTTGACGTGCGGCAGCTCTCCCTCGGGAATGCCCCGCCCGTGATCGCGGATGCGGATACAGACGCCGCGCGGAACCTCGGAGAGACTGACCTCAACCTTTTGACCCTCGCCGCCGTGCTTGACAGCGTTGTCCAGCAGATTCAAAAACACCTGCTTGAGCCGCTCCGGATCTCCCGGAATCAGCGGGATTTCAACAGGCGGCTGCTCATAGCTGACGAGCACGCCCGCCTGCTTCATCAGCTCTCCGTAGGTGAACAGCGCGTCTTCAAGTTCGGCGGCAATGTCGATCAGCTCGACGCGCAGGTTGAAGCGCCCGTCCTGAATACGGGCAAACTCCAGCATTTCCGCTACCATGCCGGTCAGGCGGTCTGCTTCCTTGGAGATGATATGGATGCCGCGCAGGGAGTCGCCCTGCACCGCGCTGTCGTAGGCGATGGTCTCCGCCCAGCCCTGAATGGCTGTCAGCGGCGTGCGCAGCTCGTGCGAGACCTGAGAAATAAACTCCGTGCGGGATTTTTCCGCCATGGCGACTTTTTCGCTCATGTTGTTGAGCTCGGCAGTCAGATGACCGATCTCATTGTCGTAGCTCTGTTCGATTCGCGCGCCGTAGCTTCCCTCGGCGATGCGCCGGGCAGCGCCCGTCATGTCACGGATCGGGTCGGAGACGAAGCGCCAGAACCAGAGGTTGAGCAAAACAAGATAGGCGCCAAGCAGAATAAGAATCAAAATTGACGGCACAATCCAGCCGCGGGAGAGAAACAGCACCGTCAACAGCAAAAACAGCAATGCGGCGACGCTCGATAACAGCAATTGTATTTTTAGCTGTTTGAATATTTTTAATATCGTGTTGAAATTGATCATGAATACCATCCTAATGCGCGTTTGGCGACGGCGCGCGATACGCCCTTAATTATCAAAACGGGCCGCTTTCCGGAGAGAGCGGCCCGCAAGAGGAGCGTGGCTCAATAGCCCCATTTATAGCCGTAGCCCCAGACCGTGGTCAAAAACTCCGGCTCCGTCGGATCCGCCTCGATCTTGATGCGCAAACGGCGAATGTTCACGTCAACGGTTTTGAGTTCGCCGGTGAAATCACTGCCCCAGACGGCGGCGAGAATGTCCTCGCGGCTCATGGCCTTGCCGGGGTTTTCCATAAATAAGCGCATCAGCAAATACTCGATCTGGGTCAGCTTCAGACGCTGGCCGCCTTTCTCCAGCGTGCGGTTACGCGTGTTGAGCAGGAAGGGGCCGCTGACGATTTCGTTGGAGGCCTTTTCGTCGTCAATGCCAAGACGACGGATCAGCGCGTCGACACGCGCAGTCAGCTCCGCCGGGGAAAAGGGCTTTGTTACGTAGTCGTCCGCCCCGGTCATCAGGCCGGTGACCTTGTCGATTTCCTGATCTTTGGCTGTGAGCATGATAATACCCATTTTCGAACCCGTGGCGCGGATACGGCGGCAGACTTCAAAGCCGTCGATATCCGGCAGCATTACGTCCAGCAGCGCCAGGCAGATATCCGGGTTGACCTTGAGCTTTTCCAAAGCCATCATACCGTTTTCCGCCTCAATCGGCTCAAAGCCGCTCCGGCGCAGATTGATGACGACGAAGCTGCGGATGTTGGCTTCATCCTCCAGAACAAGGATTTTCTTCATGGTGGCGATCTCCTTTCGTGCAAGGGAAAACTAAACGCTTGTCTGCCGGGCGCACGACGCGCTGGACAGGACAAGAAAGCATGCAGACACTTATCTCACACATTATAACATACATTTTACCGTTTTGGTAGCTAAAGTTGCAAAAAAGTTTTTTGATTTTATAAAATAATGACAGAGAAACAGCATTATGTAAACAAAACGGGAGAAAAGAAGGGTCGAAAACTCAAAATGCCGTATCGACGACAGAGGAAATGTGTGGTATACTGAATTTGAAATTGAGCGCGCAGGGCGCGGCTCAGCATAGAAGGAGGAAGGTCTGAGATGACAGCCTTGGAAAGATTTATTCACTATGTCAAAATTCATACGGCGAGCGCGGAGGATACAAACTGTACGCCGAGCACGCAGAGACAGTTTGATCTGTCCCGCGTCCTGGAGCGAGAGATGAAGGAGATGGGGATGCAGGAGGTCTTTGTGGACGAGCATGCCTACGTCTACGGCTTTTTGGAAGCGACGCCGGGCTGTGAAAACAAGCCGTCCATCGGTTTCGTTGCTCATCTGGACACCGTGCCCGACTTCTCCGGAGAAAACGTGCAGCCGCAGATCATTGAAAACTACGACGGGGGCGAGGTGAAGCTCGGTACGAGCGGCCGTGTGCTCTCGCCGGCAGATTTTCCGCACCTGCCTGCGCTGAAGGGACAAACCCTGATCACGACCGACGGTACGACGGTGCTCGGTGCGGATGATAAGGCGGGCGTGGCCGCGATCATGACGGCCTGCGAGACGCTGATCCGGGAAAACCGCCCGCATGGGCGGATCGCCGTTTGCTTCACGCCGGACGAGGAGATCGGCCACGGCGCATCGCTGTTGGATCTGGATCGCTTTGGCGTGGACTTTGCGTACACGGTGGACGGCGGAGAGCTGGAGGAGATCAACTATGAGACCTTCAACGCGGCCAGTGCCAGGTGGGAGATCGAGGGCTACAACATCCACCCGGGCAGCGCAAAAAACAAGATGATCAACGCCTGCCTCGTTGCCATGGAGATCAACGCCATGCTGCCCGCCGGAGACACCCCGGCGCATACCGAGGGGCATGAGGGCTTTTTCCACCTTACGGATATGAGCGGCACGGTGGAGAAGGCGTCTTTGAGCTACATCATCCGTGACCATGACGCGCAGCGTCTCGCTGCGCGCAAGGATACCCTGCGCCATATCGAGGCTCTGATCAATGATAAATACGGCGCAGGCACCGTAAAGCTTAGCATGCATGACCAGTACCGCAACATGGCGGAGATCGTGCTGGAGCACCCGGAGATTCTTCGCCTCGCGGAGGCTGCGATCCGCGGTCTCGGGAAAGAACCGAAGGCAGAGCCGGTGCGCGGCGGTACGGACGGGGCACAGCTCAGCTTCCGTGGCTTGCCCTGCCCGAATCTCGGCACAGGCGGCTACGCCTTTCATGGCCCCTACGAGCATGCAACTGCCGAGGGCATTGAGGGCGCTGCACAGATTGTACTTGGGATTGCAGCAGAGAACGTTAAGTAAACATAAAAATGTAAACTTAATATTATTTACGTATTGTTGTTTACATAATATTAAACTGTTTGCCCTTTGCTTTTCAAAACGGCAGCAAGGCTTTCCGCGGATGAAAGCGAATGCATACTGGCGAGGCTTCGCGCACAGCGCGGACGAGGAACGGAGAGAAGCACAGTGAAAAAATATGTCCCTCTGCTGATGGTTTTGTGCATATTGATTTTGCTGACGGCGGTTGTCGTACAGCTCGAGCGTATGATCAGAGACTGGATGATCAGCGCGCCGGAGCATGAGACGCTTGTGACTTCTGCGCCGGGTGATACGGCTGCGACGGCTGAGCCGCTGCAGGAGACGCCGGACGAGCGCAGCAGCTATCTTGTCGCCGTAGACCAATGTCCTTATTTTCCGGAGCCGGGGCGCGCGGATCAATCGCCGCTTGGCGCGCTCTCACGCGGCACGCTCGTTTCCTGCGAACGACTGGAGGGGCAGTGGATGCTGGCCTCCTTTGCCAACGGAGAAGAGGCCTGGATATACTTGTGGTATCTGGAGGCCTGTGACGCCGCGCTTGCGCAGCAGCAGGAGATGGACGCTCTGCGCGTACAGACGGAGCGAGAGAGCTTTGTTCCCGTTGAGGGGGAGCCATGGTATGTCTGCACCGCGAGCATTTTGCAATGCCGTGCCGAGCCGACGGATGACGCCTTTGTGTTGACCAATATCCAGGCAGGAACAAAAGTGGCGGTTTTTGGGCGAGACGGTGCGTATCTGCTGTGCCGTTTGCCTGGTGGGAAATGCTGCTACTGTCTGGGCGACTGGCTGGTGAGAGACGGTCAGTACGTATCCTATCCGGGGGCGGTGGATCTGCGGCTTTATTTGCCTTTGGCGGAGTTTGAGCTGCTTTTTGCTTCCCCCAACAATATCACGGGTCACGCCATGTACGAGCCGATTCCTCTGCTGGAGGAGGAGACCGCGCAGCACCTGCGAACGGCCTATCACCGCTTCCGGGAGGACGGCTACACCATCAAAATATACGACGCGTATCGCCCCTTCAGCGCGCAGGTTCAGTTGTATGAGATCGTCAAGGACTCCAATTTCATCGCCGATCCGAGCTACGGCGGCTCCTGGCATCAGCGCGGGCGGGCGGTGGACATGTCGCTGATCGAAATCGCAACCGGACGTGAGCTGGAAATGCCGACGCCGATGCATACCTTCAATATGTCTGCCGCGCGCTTTCAAAGCGGAAACTGGACGGAGGAGGCGCGACGAAACGTAGAGTATATGACGAAGGTGATGCAGGAGGCCGGCTTTGGCATCCTCGGTACGGAGTGGTGGCATTTTGAATACCTCGAGCCGGGCAACTATCTGGATAAGGAGATCGATCTGGCCTCGCTGCCCACGATTGATCTCATGGATACTCTGACCAAGGGCTAAGGGAAAAGACTGGTTTACATAATTTTTGTTATCAAAGAATAAAACGGTTGAATTAGTTTACATAACGAAAAACACGCCCGGAGATCCGGGCGTGTTTTTCGTTATGGTTTCTATTCGATTGCACGAGATGGACAGCGTGCGCTTACGGCAGCCAAATCTTGTCGCGGCTGATGTCCGCGAGTGTGGCAGCGCCGCACATCTGCATGGTGGATTTCAGCTCGCCGATGATGCGCTCAAGGTAGACCTTGACGCCTTCCTCCGCGCCGCCGTAGATCATGTTGACGATCGGGCGGCCGATCAGCACAGCGTCGGCGCCGAGAGCGAGCGCACGGAACACGTCTACGCCGGAGCGGATGCCGCCGTCGACAAAGATGACGGTCTGGCCCTTGACGGCCTCAACGATGGCGGGCAGCACCTCGGCGGTGGAGGGGACGCCGCCCTGCACGCGCCCGCCGTGGTTTGATACGACGATGCCTGCGGCACCAGCCTCCACGGCCTTTTTCGCGCCCGTGGCAGTCATGATTCCTTTGATGATAAAGGGGCGTCCGGCGTAGTCAATGATCTCGCGCATTTCACCAACGGATTTACTTCCGGCGTTGGGGTTCATCGCCTTGAGGAAGGGGAGGCCCGCGCCGTCGACGTCCATCGCGGCGGCGAAGACCTTGTGCTCTTTGATGTAGTCAAGTTTTTCAAAAACAGCCTCTTTGTTCCAGGGCTTGATGGTTGGTATGCCAAGCCCGCCGACGCCGTCCATGTCGCGCACGGCGCTCTGCATGACGGAGGGGTTGACACCGTCGCCGGTGAAGGCGGCCACGCCGTAGTCCGCGGCGGCTTTGACCAGAATGCTGTTGTAGCCGAGGTCGTTGTACTTTGGCCCGTAGTGCATGTCGAGCGCGCCGATGGGAGCGGCGAAGATCGGCGCGGCAAAGTCGCGGCCAAAGAGACGGAAGCTGACGTCGGGATCGGCGTTGGGAACGAGCGTGTCCATGTTGACGCAGATCTCCTGCCATTTGTCGAAATTGCGCGCGGCGACATTGCCGGGGTACTTGCAGCCGGGGCCGGGCATCCGGTTGCCGCAGGCGCGGCCGTTGCAGACAGGACAGTTTTTGCAGAATTCTTTGACGTGCTCGCGGGCAGCCTCGTGGATTTCCTGATAATTCATGATACATTTCCCCTTTATTCTTTTGTTGTTTTTTGTTCCAATGAAAGGCCTGTGCCGTCAAAAGCCGGGATCATGTCTGCCGTCGCTGCCGACGGCTCCTGCCAGAAGCCGTCCTCAATGCCGCGACGGCGCATATAGTGGCACAGACGCTCGTTGAGCTCGGCGTCTACAGTCTTTTGCAGAGCAGGGAAGGCCTCCAGACCGGGCATGGGTGTGTACTGGCACATCAGCGAAAACAGCACGCTACCGCGCGGAAACTCCTCGGCGACGAAGTCGATGACGTCCATGCTGTTGAGGTCTTCCTCCGGCAAAATGAGGTGCCGGATCAACAGGCCGCGGCGAAGCATCCCGTCTGCGTCCAGTTGATAGGGGCCGGTCTGCCGAAACATCTCGCAGATCGCCGCAGCGGCAATTTTCGGATAGTCCGACGCGCCGGAATAACGCTGCGCCAGATCGCCGCGCAGATATTTAAGATCCGGCAGATAGATCTGCACCAGCCCCTCCAGCAGCCGCAGGCTCTCGACGCTTTCATAGCCGCTGCTGTTCCAGACCACGGGGATCTCCAGCTTCGCGAGCGCAAGCGCCTCGGCGACGGGGCGGACAAAGTGGCTCGCCGTGACGAGGTTGATATTATGTACGCCCTGATCTCGCAAGCGCCAAAAGCAGTCGCGCAGCTGCGCCACGGAGAGGATTTCTCCCACGTTGCCGCGGCTGACGGCGCGGTTTTGGCAAAACACACAGCGCAGATTGCAGCCGGTGAAAAACACCGTGCCGGAGCCGCGCGTGCCGCTGATGCAGGGCTCCTCGCCGAAGTGCGGCGCGGCTCTCGCAACGCGCGGCAGATAAGGACTGCAGCAGACGCCGCCCGGGGAAAAATCCGTCCGGCGCGCGTGGCAATGGCGCGGACAATCGCTGCAAAAAACTTCCATGCCGTCTCCTTGGTGAACTCTTACAGAAAGTGGGCAAAATGCCTATAAAAAAGCACTTGTTTTAAGCAATTATAGCGCAAATTTGTACAAAATGCAAGAATCGCAAAAAAATAAAAAAAGACGCATGCTTTTTACGAAAATTGTGCTAAAATGTTTCTGGGAATAAGGGATTCCCTGCGTTTTTCAGCGTTTTCAAGACTGGAAAGGGGAGGATGCTCCCAATGCTGAATATTGTGCTTTTCGAGCCGGAAATTCCGCACAACACCGGGGCGATCGCCCGCACCTGCGCCGCCACAGGCGCACGGCTGCATTTGATCGAGCCGCTGGGCTTCGATATCTCCGACAAGATGGTTAAGCGCTGCGGGCTGGACTACTGGCCGCTGGTCGATCTGCGCGTCTATAAAAACTGGGACGAGTATCTGGGGCAAAACGGCGACGAACGACTGTTTCTTGCTACCACCAAGGCGCCGAAGGCTTACCACGAGGCCGATCTGCGCGGCGATGTGTCGCTGCTGTTCGGCAAGGAGACGGCGGGACTGCCGGAATGGCTGCGGGAAAAATACCGGGATCGCTGCATCCGCATCCCGATGATCTCCGAGGCGAGGAGCTTGAATTTGTCCAACTCCGCTGCGGTTATATTATATGAGACGCTGCGGCAGCAGGGCTTTCCCGGCCTGATGCACACCGGCAGTATGGCGGAGAGCGAGCTGTAAAACTGTTTAATATATTTTTAGATAGGAGGAACTCCCGATGAACTACAACAAGAAAACCGTCTGCGATGTGGACGTGCGCGGCAAGAAGGTTTTGCTGCGCTGCGACTTCAATGTTCCCCAGGATAAGGAGACCGGTGAGATCACCAGCGATAAGCGCATCGTTGCCGCTATCCCGACGATTCGGTATCTGCTCGATCACGACGCCGCCGTGATTGCCTGCTCGCATCTGGGCAAGCCCGTCGCCAGCTTTGACAGCTATGTCAAAAAGCAGGTGGAAAAGGGAAAGAAGGCAGAGGAAGTCACCCGCGAGAGCTGGGAAAAATCCCTGCGCAAGCTGACGCTTGCACCCGTCGCCAGGCGCTTGAGCGAGCTGCTGGAAATGGAGGTTATCTTCGCCGCCGACGTGATCGGCGAGGACGCGACGGCCAAGGCCGCCGCGCTGCAGCCGGGGCAGATCCTGCTGCTCGAAAACCTCCGCTTTGAAAAAGGCGAGACCAAGAACGATCCTGTGATGGCCGAGAAGCTTGCCTCTATGGCTGAGCTCTACGTGTCCGACGCCTTTGGCACCGTGCATCGCGCCCACGCCTCCACGGCCGGCGTTGCGGCCTTCCTTCCCGCCGTCAGCGGTCTGCTGGTGGACAAGGAACTGTCCATCATGGGCAAGGCGCTGGATGATCCCAAGCGCCCCTTTGTCGCCGTTCTCGGCGGCGCGAAGGTTTCCGACAAGATCAACGTCATCAACAATCTCCTGGAAAAGGCCGACACCATCATCATCGGCGGCGGTATGGCCTACACCTTCAAAAAGGCGCAGGGCTTTGCCATCGGCCAGTCCCTGCTGGAGGAAGAGCGCATCGATTACGCGCGTGAGATGATCGAAAAGGCGAAGGCGCGCGGCGTACAGTTTTTGCTGCCGGTGGACAATCTGGCGGCGGCGGAGTTTTCTGCCGAGGCTGAGCCCGTGCTGGTCGAGGGCGACATCCCCGAGAACCTGATGGGAATGGACATCGGGCCGAAAACGGTGGAGATGTTTGCCGAGGCTGTGCGCGGCGCGGGCACCATCGTGTGGAACGGGCCGATGGGCGTGTTCGAGTTTGACCGCTTTGCCGGCGGCACCAAGGCTATGGCCAAGGCGCTGGCCGAGAGCGGTGCGATTACCATCGTCGGCGGCGGCGATTCCGCGGCTGCGGTGGAAAAGCTCGGCTTTGCCGACAAGATCACTCATATCTCCACCGGCGGCGGCGCGTCGTTGGAATTTTTGGAAGGCAAAGAGCTGCCCGGCGTGGCCTGCCTGCTGGACAAGTAAGAGAAATCGGAGGGAGAACAATGAACAGAAAGTATCGGAAAACCGTGATCGCGGGCAACTGGAAAATGAATCTGACCGCGTCTGAGATCAAACCCTTTATGGAACAGCTCAAGCCGCTGCTGCCGAAGAGCCGCCCCTGTGACGTCGTGCTGTGCACCCCGGCCGTGATGCTGCCCGCAATGATCAAGGCGGGCAAGGACGCCAAGGTCGCCGCCGGCGGACAGGACGTCTCGAAGTATGAAAAGGGCGCCTACACCGGCGAGGTTTCTGCTGCGCAGCTGGCGGATATCGGCGCGAAGTACTGCATCGTCGGCCACTCGGAGCGTCGCCAGTACCACGGCGAGGACGATATGCTCGTCAACGCCAAGGCGCGTGTGCTGCTGGCCAAAGGCATTGTGCCCATCATCTGCGTGGGCGAGAGCCTGGAGCAGCGCGAGGCCGATCTGACGATGGAATACGTCGCCTATCAGGTCAAGGCCGCGCTGCACGGTATCGACGCGACACAGCTGCGCCGCTGCATCATCGCCTATGAGCCCATCTGGGCCATCGGTACCGGCAAGACGGCGACGGCGGAGCAGGCGCAGGAGGTTTGCGAGGGCATTCGCGCGGTCATCCGCAAGATCTACGGCGCGCGTCCGGCGCGTGCGGTCAGTATCCTCTACGGCGGCAGCATGAATGCCAAAAACGCCGCCGAGCTGCTGGCGCAGCCGGATATCGACGGCGGGCTGATTGGCGGCGCCTCTCTGAAGCCGGCCGACTTTGCTGCGATCGTTGCCGCGAGCGATCAATAATTCGAGACAGTCATTTTTCGCGTTACTCCCGCCGGTTAGCGGCGGGAGTGACGCATGAGGAGAAGAATATTTGATGAGTAAACAAGCAGTTCTGGTTATTTTAGACGGTTTTGGTCTGGCGCCGGACACGGCGGGGAACGCGATTGCCCGTGCAAGCACGCCGAATCTGGACGCCCTCTTTGCGGCCTGTCCGCGTACGCAGCTGCAGGCCTCCGGGCTGGACGTCGGTCTGCCGGAGGGTCAGATGGGCAACTCCGAGGTCGGGCATACGAACATCGGCGCCGGGCGCGTGGTGTTTCAGATCCTGCCGAAGATGAGCCAGGAGATCAAAACCGGCAAATTCTTTGAAAACGAAGTGTACATCCGTGCAATGGAAAACGCAAAGGCGCAGGGGAAAGCGCTGCATGTGCTTGGCCTTTTGTCCAGCGGCGGCGTACACAGCCACATCGAGCACATCTTCGCCATCCTCGATATGGCCAAACAGCGCGGCCTGGAGCGGGTCTTTGTCCACGCCTTCCTCGACGGGCGCGACGTTGCGCCGAAGAGCGGCGCGGGCTTTGTTCGTCAGCTGCAGGAAAAATGCGAGGCGCTTGGCAACGCCCGGATCGCCACCGTGCAGGGGCGCTTCTGGGGCATGGACCGCGACAAGCGCTGGGATCGCGTCGAACAGGGCTATAACGCCATCGTCTGCGGCGAGGGTGTGCGCGACGACGACGCGGTGCATGCGGTGGAGCAGAGCTATGCTGAGGATGTGACGGACGAATTTGTCAAGCCCGTTGTGGTTTGCCCCGAGGGCGTGATCGAGCCGGGCGACAGCGTCATCTTCATGAACTTCCGCCCCGACCGCGCCCGCGAGATGACCTGGGCGCTCAATCTGCCCGATTTTGACGGATTTACGCGCAAAAAGACGGTCTATCCGCTCAGCTACGTCTGCACGGCGCAGTACGACGAGACCCTGACCCTGCCCATCGCCTACCCGCCGGAGGAGCTGACGAACACGCTCGGCGACTATGTCAGCGCCCGTGGATTGAAACAGTTTCGTGTTGCAGAGACGGAGAAGTACGCCCATGTGACCTTCTTCTTCAATGGCGGCGTGGAAAAGCAGTTTGCGGGCGAGGATCGCTGCCTCGTGCCCTCGCCGAAGGAATTTCCGACCTACGATCTGGTGCCGCAGATGAGCGCGGCTCAGGTTGCCGACAAGCTGATCGAGGCGATTGCTTCGGAAAAGTATGATCTGATCGTCTGCAATTTTGCCAACTGCGATATGGTGGGCCATACCGGCGTCATGGAGGCGGCGATTCAGGCTGTCGAGGCGGTCGATAGCGCCGTTGGACGCGTGCTGGCAGAGCTGGACAAGCATCCCGACGCGCTGCTGCTGCTCACGGCCGACCACGGCAACGCGGACGTGATGTTCGACGAGAGCGGCAAGGTCAACACCGCCCACACGACGAATCCCGTGCCCTTCGTCATCCGTCAGCAGGGGCTGCGTCTGCACCCCGGCCGTCTGGCGGATATTGCCCCGACGATCCTTGATCTGCTTGGCCTTGAACAGCCGGCGGAGATGACGGGCGAGAGCCTGATTGACGCATAAGCGCGAGCGGAGAGCTTCTCTTTCCAGATGAACGAAGGAAAGCTCTCCGCTCCTTTTATGTTTTCCGCACAGGATAGACGCCGTTTGGCAAGAGCATGAGGAATGATTACAATGGAAATGGGTATAAAGCGGCACGACGTGCCGCCGCAATAAGACGATGGATGCGACAGAGTGACGGTCGCTGCCGGGTGGGAGGAAGCGCGCATGGCACAGGAAGGAAGCGTTTGGCAGAAAAAGGGGGATCAATTGTTCACAAAAACCTCTTGAAGCAGACGGCGGCGCTGTGATAAAATCAAAAAAAGGTAAAAGAATAAGGTCGTGAATGAGCGCGTGAAAAGCATTTATCTTCGCAATTTCATAGCGACGGCGCTGCTGATTGTGGTATGCTTTCTGATTATCAGCGTCTCGATCGTTTTTATTGGGCGCAGCTACATCATCAAAGAATACCAGGAGAAGATGGAAAAGTGCGCTGACGAGGTTGCGCATACAGCGATGGCAGTCTCCCGCAATGAGGGCTTGTCCAGCTGGGCGCTGCGTATGAATTTGAGCGCGCTGTCCAACAGTACCGGCAACCACATCTTCATTACAAACGGGGATGGGCTGATTGTCTCCTGCTCCGATCGCTCCATGCTGTGCCAACATTTGAATCAGCAGCTCTCGGGCAGCTTTTTCAGTACGCTGTGTGCCGAGGGCAGCCTGCGGCGAATCAGCGATCTCGAGGGCCTTTACAGCAAAGGGCGCTATGTCGTCGCACGCGCGATCGACGCGGACAAAGACAAAACGCTGGGCTATGTCTTCGTCAGCAGTTCGATCGACAATATGCTCGGCGCGTGGTCGACCTTTTTGAGCGTGATTGCCGCCGTCGGTTTGATCGTACTGCTGCTGGGACTGGTGTTGAGTCTCGTCTACTCCAAGCGTATGGCGCGCCCGCTCGATGAGATGGCGGCCGCTGCGCGGAAATTTGCCCGGGGTGATTTTTCCGTGCGTGTCCATCAGCAGGAGGATCCCAGCGATGAAATGGGAGCCTTGATCGACTCGTTCAACAAGATGGCGGATTCGCTGGAGAGCGCGGAGCAGCGCCGCAGCGAATTTATCGCCAATATCTCACACGAGCTGCGCACCCCCATGACAACCATCGCGGGCTTTGCCGACGGGATTCTGGACGGTACCATTCCGCACGAAGAGGAGAAAAAATATCTCCGCTCCATCCGGGATGAGACCAGACGGCTCAGCCGCCTGGTGCGAGATATGCTTGACGCGTCGCAAATGCATTACCGCGCGGCAGATCCGACGCGCCGTCAGGTCTTTGATCTGACAGAGCTGATTTTGCAGACCCTGCTGCCTTTTGAGGATCGCGCAACAAAAAAGCGGCTGGACGTCGATCCGCAGCTGCCAGACGACCCCATGCTGGTGCTGGCCGAGAAGGACGCAATCACACAGGTGATCTACAATCTCATCGACAACGCCGTAAAATTTGCCGATGCGGGCAGCTGCATTGTGATCCGGCTGTTTAAGCAAAATGGCAAGGCCTATGTTTCGGTCAAGGATCAGGGCGAGACGATCCCGCCGGAGGATTTGCCGCTGATCTTTGACCGCTTCCACAAGTCCGACCGCTCGCGCAGCATCGACCGCAACGGCGTTGGGCTGGGACTGTATCTGGTCAAGGCGATCATCAACAGTCACGACGAGGATATCGCAGTCAAAAGCGAAAACGGCGTAACGGAGTTTGTGTTTACTCTGCCGCTGGCAGAGGCTTAAAGAAAGGGAGAGGGCGATATGAGCGATCATTGGTACGAAAACGAAAGCTGGTACGCACCGCTGCAGCAGAAAGAAAAAACGCAGGGCGAGCCAGGAAGAAAAAGCGTGAAAACAAAGAAAAAGAGCCGGTTTTTGGCCTGGGGAAGCCTGCTGCTTTCGCTGCTTGCGATTGTTGCGTTGTCGCTGATCTTCCGCGAAGAGCCGGCGCAGAGGCAGCCGACGCTGCCAACACCGCGGCTGGAACAGCCGCGCACCACCGAACAGCCGAAAGCGGAGCCCCGGGAGGAGCCGAAAAAGGAGCCCGAGGATGACGCTGACAACGAAAGTGACAGCATCCTCGACAAGCTGCCGGACAGCTTTCGTGAGTTTTTTGATGCGCTCTATCCCATGGACAGCTCCAGCAGCACCTCGGTGAGAATCCCGCGCGGCGAGCTGCCCGCCGGAGCGCGCATGACGCTGGAGACGAAGGTCGGCGAGTCCTTGGATCTGAAGACGCTTTATGAGCGCTGCTCGCCTACGGTGGTCGGAATTTCCGGCTATGTGGACGGCAAGATCAGCTACAGCTGGGGCAGCGGTGTGATTTTAAGCGAGGATGGGCTGATCATCACCAATACCCACGTCATTGACGGCTGCGACCGTGCGACGGTGACGCTCTTCGACGACCGGGAATTTGAGGCAAAGCTTCTGGGCGCCGACGGCATCAGCGACATTGCGCTTTTGAAGATCGAGGCGACGGGGCTGCCTGCCGCCAGCTTCGGCGACAGCGGCAAGCTCGTTGTTGGCGAGGCGGTCGCCGCGATCGGAAACCCTCTGGGCGAGGAATTTCGCATGACGCTCACCAACGGCATCATCTCTGCCATTTCGCGCGACGTCAATTATAAAAGCCGCACCATGACGCTTTTGCAGACGAACGCTGCCATCAACGAGGGCAACTCCGGCGGACCGCTGTTTAATATGTCCGGGCAGGTGATCGGCATCACCAATATGAAGATGATCTCCTCCGGCGTGAGCATCGAGGGCATCGGCTTTGCCATCCCGAGCGTCACCGTTGAGAGCGTAGTCAACGCGATCTTGAAGGACGGCAAGGTCGTCGGACGCCCTTCCATTGGCATCACCGTCGGCCCGATCCCGGAGAGTGCGGCCAAGCAATACGATCTGCCTCAGGGTGTGTATATCGCCGGCGTCAGCGAGGGTTCAGACGCGCAGGCCAAGGGCGTGCAGGCAGGGGATATCCTGATGAAGGTCAACGGGCAGGTCGTGACGGAGACCAGACAGGTCTCGGAGATCAAGGATCAATTTCAGGTCGGCGACGAGCTGATTTTCACCCTCTGGCGTGATGGAGAGATCTTTGAGCTTTCGGTGGCGCTGGTGGATACCAACGACGTGTACGGCTGAAAGCGATACAAATACGTGGGGAGTGACCGGCCGCGGTTTCAAAACGCGCCCGGCCACTCCTTTTGCGTTTGTTTGTGGCATAGTATACATAAAAAAATGAAAAAAATCTTTTAGCTTTAGCGTTACGCATCTTGCTATTTGTCGACAGTTGTTATACAATATTAGGCGGTGTGTCGGAAGCACCTTGAAATCGGCATGCCGCGCCCGTCAAGGGCAAGCAGGAAACCCGTTTATTCATTTTCAATCATGATGAAAAAGGAGACAAACGAATGCTCGGGAAAAAGAGACTCGTGGTGGACGAGGCCTGGTGCAAGGGCTGCGGTATCTGTGCAGCTTTCTGCCCAAAGGAAGTGCTGGAGATCAAGCATGAAAAAGTGCAGATCAAGGCGCCGGAAAAATGCATTTTCTGTGCTCAGTGCGAGCTGCGCTGTCCGGACTACGCGATTTATCTGGTAAATGTTGAGGAATAAGGAGAGCGGAATATGTCGAAAGCAGTTTTGATGCAGGGCAACGAAGCCGTTGTCGAGGGAGCGATCGCCGCAGGCTTTCGTTTCTTTGCGGGATATCCCATCACCCCCTCCACCGAGATCGCGGAGCAGAGCGCGCTGCGCCTGCCGCAGGTAGGTGGTAAGTTCATCCAGATGGAGGACGAAATCGCCTCTATCGCCGCCGTGCTCGGCGCATCTGCCGCAGGTATGAAGGCCATGACGGCCACCTCCGGCCCGGGCTTTTCTCTGATGCAGGAGAATATTGGCTATGGCGTCATGGCCGAGATCCCCTGTGTCATCGTTGACGTACAGCGCGCCGGCCCCTCCACGGGTCTGGCGACCAGCCCTGCGCAGGGCGACTACATGCAGGCTAAATGGGGCACTCACGGCGACCACCCGGTCATTGCGATTTCCCCGGCCTCCGTGCTCGAGTGCTACACGCTGATCATCCGTGCGTTTAATCTCTCGGAGAAATACCGTACGCCCGTCATCTTCCTGATGGACGAGATCGTCGGTCATATGCGCGAGGGCGTGGAGCTGCCCAACCCCAACGATTTGATCATCAACCCGCGCAAGATGAGCTTCCACGACGGCGCCAACAAGCAGTGCTACTACGTGCCGGAAGGTGAGTTCATCCCCGCGATGAAGCCTTTCGGTCAGGGCGAACGCTATAACATCACGGGTCTGGCGCACGACGAGTCCGGCTTCCCGGTCAACAGCAATGAAATCGCCGACAAGCTTGTCACCCGTCTGCTGGAGAAGGTCGAAAAGAACGTTGACAAGATCTGCCGGATCGAGGAGTACGCGATGGACGACGCCGAGACTGCGATCGTCTGCTTCGGCGGTACGACTCGTGCGGTGATGTCCGCCGTGCTGAAGGCGCGCGCGGAGGGCAAGAAGGTCGGGATGTTCCGTCCGATCACGGTTTGGCCCTTCCCCGAAGCGCAGCTGCGTGAGCGTCTGCCCCAGCTCAAGAAGATTTTGATGGTTGAGCACAACCACGGTCAGATGCTGCAGGAGGTGCAGCGCACGGTCGGCGGCAAGCTGCCCGTCGATTTCCTCGGCTGCGTCGACGGCACCGTCATTTCCCCGGATGCGATCTTGAATAAACTCAACGAAATGGAGGGTAAGCGCCATGCCAAGTGATCTGATCCATGAATATATGAGAATTGATCATCTTCCCCAGATCTGGTGCCCCGGCTGCGGCAACGGCGTCATTATGCACGACGTCGCAACGGCGATCCACGAGCTGATCGAAGATCCCGACACCCCCTGCAACCGCGATGACTTTGTGATCGTTTCCGGCATTGGCTGCTCCTCCCGTGCGGCCGGATATCTCGATTTCAATTCCATCCACACGACGCATGGGCGCGCCATCGGCTTTGCCACCGGCATCAAGCTCGCCAACCCCAAGCTGCACGTCATCGTGCTCACCGGCGACGGCGACTGCTCTGCCATCGGCGGCAACCATCTGATCCACGCTGCCCGCCGCAACATCGACCTGAGCGTCATCGTCTTCAATAACGACATTTACGGCATGACCGGCGGTCAGTATTCCCCGACGACGCCGAACGGCGACAAGGCCACCACCGCGCCCTACGGCAACGTGGACCGTCCTTTTGATATCGCCAATCTCGCCACTGGCGCGGGTGCGTCCTTCTCCGCGAGAGGCGACGTGTTCCACGCCAGGGAGACCATCTCCATCATCAAGCAGGCGATTCTTCACAAGGGCTTTTCGCTTGTTGATGTGTACGCCATTTGCCCGACTTACTACGGCCGCAAGAACAAGAAAGGCGACGCCGTGGAGATGCTCAAGTGGCAGAAGGAAAATCTGGTGCCGACTTCCAAGTTCTATCACATGAGCGAGGAAGAGCGCGCCGGCAAGAAGATGATCGGCATTCTGTCGTACAACGACTATCCCGAGTACACGGCGGAATACGCGAAGGTCATCGAAGCCAGCCAGAAAAAAGGCAAGAAGTGAGAGAGGGGTAGAGCATGAGCAATCGTTATGAAATGCGCTTCGCCGGCTCCGGCGGACAGGGCGTTATCCTCGCGAGCGTCATCATTGCAGAAGCCGCTGTCATCAGCGGCGTGAAGGCCGTGCAGTCCCAGGCCTACGGTCCCGAGGCCAGAGGCGGCGTCAGCAAGGCGGAAACCGTCATCAGCCGCGACCAGATCTGGTACTCCAAGGTTACCAAGCCCAACTTCCTGCTGGCGTTGACCCAGGCGTCTCTGGACAAGTACAGCACGGAACTGGCTGAAGGCGCAATCGTCATGATGGACGACAGCCTGAAGGCGCCCGAATATCTTGACGCCGCCCGCGTCATCTCCATCCCCATCCTTGAGACCGCAAAGACCAAGGTCGGCAAGGCTTTTACCGCCAATATCGTCGCTGTCGGCGCCATCAACCGTGCGCTGCAGCTGTTCGAGGGCAAGGAGCTGATGGAGGGCGTCAAGCGCCACATCCCCGCCGGTACCGAGGAAATCAACGAGAAGGCTCTCAACGAAGGCGCCGCGCTGATTTCCGACAAGCAGGCTGCCGCTTTCAAGCAGAGCATCGGTTGAGCGGATGGATATGGATAAACGCTTTCGCTGCGACGCGCTGAAGGCGCGCGTCATGAGCGCCGATGAGGCTGCGCTGCTGATTCAGGACGGTATGACCATCGGCGTGAGCGGCTTCACCCCCTCGGGCTGCCCGAAGGCGGTGCCGCTGGCTCTGTCTGAGCAGGTACGCGCCGGACAGCGCAAGCTGCGCGTCAATCTGCTGACCGGCGCTTCCACAGGAGACGAGCTGGACAGCGACTGGGCGTCGCTGGGCATTCTCGCCCGGCGCATGCCCTACATGACCAGCAAGGAGCTGCGCGGCGCGGTCAACCGTGGGGAAGTCGCCTATTTGGACGCCCACCTCGGCATGATGGCGCAGAACGCCCGCTACGGCTACTACGGCAAGATCGATCTCGCGATTGTCGAGGCCGCGGCGATTACCGAGGAGGGACATCTGATCCCGACGACGGCGGTCGGCTGCTCACAGAGCTATATTGATCTGGCCGACAAGGTCATCGTTGAATTAAACCTTGCCCAGCCGGCGGAGCTGGAGGGCTTCCACGACATCTACCGGATGCAGGACCCGCCGCTGCGCCAGCCCATTCCGCTGACCTCCGCCGGCGAACGGATCGGTACGCCCTGGCTCACATGCCCGGCAGAGAAGATCGCCGCCGTGGTCATCAGCCAGGCGCAGGAGCATCCGCGCCCGCTTGCCCCGGAGGACGAGGTCAGCCGCCAGATCGCCGCGAACATTCTGCGCTTTTTGCAGGCGGAAAAGGACGCCGGGCGTCTCTCCGCCGACAAGCTGCCGCTGCAGTCCGGCGTCGGCTCGGTGGCAAACGCCGTGCTGATGGGTCTGAAAAATGGCGAATTTGAGCATATGTGCTTCTTCTCCGAGGTCATGCAGGACGGCATCCTCGATCTGATGGACGCCGGAAAGGCGGACTTCGCCTCGGCGACCTCACTGTCGCTGTCGAAAGAGGGTATGGAACGCCTGCTGTCAAAGCTGGAGCTCTACCGCGACAAGCTGGTGCTGCGCGATTCCGAAATCTCCAACAGCGCCGAGCTCATTCGCCGCCTGGGCGTGATCGCCATGAACACCGCGGTCGAGGCTGACATCTACGGCAATGTCAACTCCTCGCAGATGAACGGCACGAACGTCTACAACGGCATTGGCGGCTCCTGCGACTATTCCAGAAACTCCTCGATCTCCATCTTCATGACCAACTCCGTGGCCAAGGGCGGCAAGATCTCCAGCATTGTGCCCATGGTCAGCCATGTCGACCACAGTGAGCACGACGTGGACGTGCTGGTGACGGAGCAGGGCTACGCCGATCTGCGCGGCCTCTCGCCCAAGGAGCGGGCTGTGCGCATCATCGAAAACTGTGCCCACCCCGATTACCGGCCCTTGCTGATGGAATACTTCGAGGCTGCCTGTGCTGCGACACACAACGCGCAGACACCGCATCTGCTCGATCAGTGTTTCAGCTTCCACCTGCGTCTGCAGCAGACCGGAAGCATGCAAAAATGAGAAAATAAGATAGAAAAAAACACGGCGGGCCCTTGCCCGCTGTGTTTTAATTCAGCAAAAAAAACGGGAGGCGAAAGCCTCCTGTTTTTTATCGGATCGCGCTGGTAAAGGCCACGGCGCGACCGAGGATACGCACGCGATCCAGCTCCTCGCCTACAAAAACAAACGGCGCATAGGCATCGTTGGCAGGGGAGAGGATCAGCCGCCGCTGCGCCCGGTCATAAATGATCTTTTTCAAGGTGGCCTCGTCGTCGATCAGCACGGCGGCAATCTGTCCGTTGTCTACCTCGTCCTGCTGCCAAATGTAGACGATATCTCCGTCGTAAATCCGGGCTTGAATCATGCTGTCGCCCCGGCAGCGCAGGGCAAAATCCGCATCAATGCCAGCCGGCAGGCTGACACGCGACTCCCAGTTTTCCATCGCGAGGATGGGCTCGCCGCAGGCGATTGCGCCAATCAGCGGCACGGTACGCGACGAGGCCGCAAAGGACGGCTCGCGCAGGGATTGATCGGTAAATTCCCCGCGTTCATACTGTCCGAGAATATACAGAGGCGAAACGCCAAAAGCCCGCGCAAGCTTCTCGATTTTGTCCTGACGCATGTTGGCGATGCTTCCGGTTTCCCATTTGCGGACGGTGCTTTTGCCGACGCCGACCAGCTTTCCCAACTGCTCAAGCGTCATATTCCGTGCGCAGCGGAGGATGTGGATGCGATCTCCGATCGTCATGGTTTTGTTCAGCCCTTTCCTGTTTATATCTGCAGTATATCATGAGCGTGTCGCAAAAGCAACAAATATTGTTTCGACAAAAAAACTTTTTTCTTGACATTATTTTCCGTTGGTGATAGTCTGGTGGTGTCCAAAAGGAAACGGCATGCCGGTGAATCAGAGAAAAAGAGGTGTATCATCATGCGATCATTATTTTTTACACAACGGTGTCCTAAAAGAAACGAGAATACGGATTTATGAAATGAAGGTGGAAGTAATATGGAAGGGTTTGACTGGAAGACATATTTGAAACGGTCGAGCCGGGAGCAAAACGAGGGGGACGAGGGTGAGCGATTCTGGGAACAGATAGCGGACAGTCCTTACGTCTGCCATCGGCGCGACTGCCGTTATTACAATGAGCCGCACAAGGGAGCGCCCTTCAGCTGTGATTATCTGGGGATGACGGGTAAATCGCGTATTGCACAAATTCCGAAGGAAGAGCGTTTGGATTTTTCCTGCTGCCCATGCTATGAACATACGGAGAGATCGCAAAATGGATGCACGGAGGATCAATATGAGCAGAAGGCCGCCTATGACTGGCAGGAGGGGCGTCGGCTCTATAAGCTTGGCAAAAGCGACGGAGAGATTGCCGCAGCGCTCGGCTGTGCGCGCAGCACCGTGCGCTACTGGCGGCGGCGTATGCATCTATCGGCCAATTCTTGGGAAAAGGGGAGGTGAGCGCATGCCGGACGGAAGCTGGAGACAGGCGGATATCCTCTGCCCCTTTTATCGGGACGACAACCCGCGTCAAAAGACCATCAGCTGCGAGGGCGTGTTCAGCCGCGCCAGCCTGACCAACCGCTTTCAGCGGCAGCGCGAGCGTGAAATGCAGCTCAATCTGTTTTGCGCCGACCAGTACAGGAAGTGCGAGATCTTCCGGGCGATCATGGAGGCGAAGTACCCGGAGGAGTAAAATGAAATAGCAGATACGGCGCGGCAAAGCTTATTGAACTTCGCTGCGCCGTGTCTGTTTGATATACAATCGCTTTTTACCGATAGATTTCCATGAGATCGCCGTCGTTCCAGCCCGTTTCCATCGAAGCTGTGATCTTCTCATAGCTCGGATAGCGTTTGAGGAAGGAAAACAGCGCTCTGGCCTGGTCTTCGATTTCGGCCAGTCTTTGCGCGTCTTGTTCTTCATCCTTACGCATGGCAAGCATGCAGATCAGTTTGTCGATGCAAAGGCATTCGACTTTTTCAATATGATCCATGCGCTCTTTGCCGCTTTTGACGGCAGCGGCGATCTCGTACTGCCAAAAGTGCAAGGCGGGGATCTGGTTGACGTAGTATTCGGCCATCGCCTGCTCGCCCATGCTGTGGTAGGTTTCCGCCAGAATGCGCAGCACGTCGATCCTCAACTCGTCGTCCCTGGTGCAGGCGAGCACACGCTCGCCCGTTTCCACGATCTCGGCGCTGCGGGAGCCGTCGGCGTTTTGCTCCTGCATATCCTCTAAAATACAGGTCAGCAGGAGATCGTTGTTCGGGTACTTTTCCAGCGCCTTGCGTAGAAAAGCTTCAGATTTAGCCGGATCTCCGCCGCTTCCCCGTCCGCATTCAGCGACCAGCGCCTCAACGGCAGCGTTGACCTGGCTCTGGTCAAAATCCAGCAAATGATCCAGCGAGGTGCCAAAAAAGATAGCCAGCTTTGGCAGCAGGTCGATGTCGGGGCTCGACGCGCCGGTCTCCCACTTGCTGACGGCCTGGGAGGAGATGTGCAGGTATTCCGCCAGCGCCTCCTGGGTAACTTTTTTCTCTTTTCTCAAAAGCTTGATTTTTGCTCCGATGTTCATTGTTATGAATTCCTTTCTGTGTTTTGTAACCGGTTCGATTGCATGATACCAAACCGAAGCGAAAGAATCCAGATGAAAATGATTGGAGAAAAATCAACCGCTGGTTGTTATTCTGCTTGTGTGCCCGGAGAAAAAGCATCTGCGCAGCGGAGATAGCTGCGCAGATGGCCTTATTTTTGTTCTTCCATATAGAGCGACATGCGTTTTTGAATATCTGCGGTGACCAGCTCGAGGCTCTTTTGACCGCTGTAATATCGCTCGATTTCATCGTAGACCACATCCATGACAGCGTCGTCCCAATACTCCATGCATGTGATTCCCTCGATCAGCGCCAGCAGCTGCGCCGCCTGTTGCTCTGTCATGGCGTAAACGGGAATGGTGTCTGTGCCGTAGCCGGAAGCGATGGTGAATTTGGGCTGCCTGAGTCTTGCTCCGTTGGCATCCAACACATACTCGCCCTTGTCATTTTTTACATATTCCTCGCGCATCGCATCCTCCAGCAGCGCGTCAAAGGCGCGGCGATTGGTTGGAAACGGAGAAGTAAATTCGCCTCTCGCGTGGGCGAGCTGCCGATTGGCGTCAAGCGTTCCGCGAAGAAAACGCCAAGCCGCCTCCTTGTGGCGACAGCTTGCGGACATGGCGAGGCCCATGGGGATATCAAAGGCGCTGCCGTTGCCGGATACGCCGGGCAGACCGACATAAATCGGCTGATCGCCCAGCTGAGCCGCGTTGCTGCATACATCGTCAAAGCCATTGAGCGCTGTATATAGCAGCATCTGTTCGCCGTCAATGATCCGCTCGTGCTCCTTTCCAACATAGTCCGTCCACAACTCAGCCCGGTCGTTGAAGAGATCTGAAAACCGGATCAAGTCACGAAATTCCTCGCTGTCAAAGCGGCAGATCCCCGTATCCTTGTCCAAAAACTGATCCACCCGCATGCACAGCGAACGGGTTAGCGCGGCCTTTTTATCAAACCATGGCCCCAGGATCGTGCTGCCCTCCGGCATCTGCTGCCAGAGCGTCATGAAATCCTCCATGCTCCAGCCCTGCCGATCACCTACGGTCGATTTTGCACCGATGACGGTTTGAATGGAAAAGTAAGGAGCAACGGTGTAGAGCTTTCCCTTCTGCTCCATGGCGGAAAAGAGCGGCGCCATCAGCGCGTCCCGGCCGCCCAGCTCTGCATCTGCGTCGATGTATGGCCAGAGATCCTCCAAAAGCCCTCTCGCGGCGTAGTCGCGCATGGGAAGACCGTTGGTGCAGAAGAGGTCCGGGCTCTGTCCAGCTACGATCTCGGCGTTGAGCATGGTGTAGCTCGCTTGGGGCGAGGCGTTGGTGCGAAAGCCGCTGTAATCCTTGACCTCAATGCGGTAGTCCCGGTCGCTGCGATTGAAGTGCAGCACCAAATCGGCAGTATCTTTATTCAGACCCATGCAGCCCAGCGTCAACACGGTGCGCTCCTCCCGGGGCGGCAGGTCCGTCTGCCGGATGGTCGCCACGCCGAAGTCCTTTTTCGCTTCATAGGGGACGCCAAAAACACATCGGAGCGTCTGTCCATCCGCGTCCGGGACGATATCCAGCAGTTTGTTGCCGTCCAGATCGCAGTTGAGCCAGGTGACTACGGTGCCCTGCTCACCGGTGCCCTTGACGCCGTAAAGCATCGTGCCGGTATTCACCAGCAGATCCCAGCCAAAGGCGCCGGGATAAACCGTGAGACCAAGCTGACCGAAGGTGCTGGCAATGAGCTGCAGGCTCCTGTTTTCCGGATCAAAGGCGTGAACCTCCAGGCCGCTGCCGCTGAGAAGCACCAATGCCACGCGCCCGTCGCCCAGCCGCAGCAGCTGCCAGCATTGCTGGGCGGGCTGTATCGTCCAGTCCTCCCCATTCGCCATGGAAAAGACCCGGAGTGCGCCAAGATCGTCGATCTGATAGATGTTGCCATCGTCGTCTGTCTGAGGCGCGATCCAGCTTGAGGTTTCGGGGAGGGCGCGGCAATGGAGCAGCTCGCCGTTTGCGTCCAGCTGCAGGGCGAAGTTCTCGCTGTGCCACTGCCATGAGGGCATGGTGCTGCCGTCGCTCAATAAGATCCCGTCGTCGACGACGGTCTCATAGCAGACGAATCCGAGAGCGATCACGGAGCCCTCGGGTCCGGGAAAAAGCCGGGTGACAGTAAGGTCAAGAAGCTCCGCGTCTTCAGGCAGCTCGTAAGGAAGCGGAAAGGGGATGGCGAACTCCTGCTGATCGCCGCCATTCAGATCAGAGGAATAAAGGCGGCAGATTGTTCGTCCGCTTGTCGCATCTTCCTCCTCCGTGGCGGCATAGAGCCGGTCCCCGGAAAGGCAAGCGCTGTACACGCTTTTCCCGGGAAGCTGCAAGGGCTGATATTCAGATTCGTAGAAGGGGCCGGTCTGTACCGGGGCTTCCTCTTTCTTTGCAAAGGCGCATCCGGTCGCCAGCAGCGAGATGAGCATGGCCAGCGCCAGCGCCCAGGCAGCGGTGCGCGGCGCATTGGCAACAAGTCGGACGCGCTCGCGGAGGCAGCCTCCCCGGTCGGCCATCGAGAGAACGGGACGGAGGCGCAGCGCGCGCCCGGAACAGCTGAGCTGGATCAATGTGCGGCCATAGGCCAGGCGCTGCGCTTCTCCCAGCCGGGTGATCGCGCCTTCGTCGCAGGCCAGCTCCGCATCCCGCCTGGACAACAGCGCAGCCAGCCAGACCAGCGGATTGTACCAGTGCAGAGCCAGAGCAAGCGCGCGAAGCCCCGACCAGAGCAGATCGCCGTGACGCAGATGGGTTTGCTCGTGAGCCAGGGCGTGCGAAAGCTGCTCCGGATTTGCGCTAAGCGCGGTGGGCAGATAGATCGCCGGGCGGAACAAACCGAGCAGACAGGGCGCCTCCAGCCAAGAACAGGCATAAATCGGCAGCGTCGTTTTCACAAACGCAAGCCGAATGCGGCTTCGCCGCAGACGCAGCGAAAAGCGAAGCTGCGCGCCAAGCAGCGCCGCCAGCGTCGCGGCAGCCCCGGCAAAATAGAGCCGGTGGAGAAGCTCCGGCAAGGAAAGCTGCTGCGCGGGAGCGGCAGCGCGTACTGTCAGCGCGGAGGTCGCCGGGATAGCCGCTGCTGTCGTTGAGGATACAGCCAAGTCCGGCTCAAGCGGCGTTTCCTGTGCCGACAGCTTTTGCCTCGGGTGTTCGACAGACAGCAGCGACTCCGGGATTCTGCGGACAGCGTATTCCCGCCGCTGAAGAGGGTCGACGAGGATGCGAGGGTCTGCTTCATCCGGCGTCACCTGCTGCGGGATATTCCAGAGGCTGCCCGGGATCAGCAGCCGCAGCAGCAGCGGCAGCCACAAAAGATAGCGAAGGCGCAGCGAAAGGCGTTTTTTCAGCAGTGCGCGAAGCGTAAACACAACCAGGATCAGCGTGGAGGAGGATATGACCCATGTACTCATGGCGCATCCTCCTGCGCCTGGCGGAGAATCTGGTAGAGCTCCTCGATCTCCTGCGGACTCAGCTTGTGCTCTTTCGTCATGGCGTTGATCATCATGCCGATGCTGCCCCGATAGACCCGATCCAGAAAGCTCTGGGTCTCCTCGCGCACCGCGTCCTCCCGGCGTATCAAGGGACGGTAGCGCAGCAACTCCCCGTCCTTTTCACAGGCAATATAAGTCTTTTCCGTCATCCGGCGCAGCATGGTCAGCGTGGTGCTGCGGCTCCAGCCTACGCTTTTTTGCAGGTATTCGACTGCCTCTCGCCCCGTGCATGGGGACAAGGACCACAGACACTCCATCAGACGCCACTCCGCGGCGGTCAACGAGGTCGAGGCTTCGGATTGCTTCGACATGGTATTGAGCCCTCCAGTCTGTTGACATTGTAAACACATTGTATCACAGTATGTTTACAATGTCAACAGATGCGTTGCCTGTGTTTTTTGGGGGAAAAGCCCGGCGTAGAGATCGGCGGCGCGCAGTCTCTATACTTTTTCTCGGTCGGAGGAGAAAGGAGGGGAGGCTGTGCGAAATTGGACGGCAATCGAGGCGCTTTACGTGCAGGGCGATATGAGCCTGCGCGATCTGGCGCAGCGGCAGGGCGTATCACTATCCGCGCTGAAAAAACGGGCGTCGGCACAAGGCTGGAGTGAGAAACGACGCGTCTATCGCGAGCAGACGGCGCGGGCGGAGCCGGAAACCGGGAAGGACGGAGGAGATCTGGAGAAGCTGATTTGTGCGACGGAAAAACTGACAGATGCAGCGCTGCGGGCGCTGAACGACGAGGAGCAGTTTTGCCGCTGGATCGTGTCTGACGGCGGTGGCGCGGCAAAATCCACGGAGGAGCGGGTATTTCGCAAAATTGATACCAAGTCGCTCAAGGAAATGGCCGGGGTGCTCAAGGAGTTGACGGATCTGACACGCGATTTCTATGGGCTGCCCGCGCCCGGAGACGCTGCCGCCGCGCGTCTGGCAGAGGAAAAGCTGGCGCTGGAAAAGCAGAAGCTGGAGATGGCGTGGCGGGAGGCGGAGCTCAAGCGGCAGGAGGATACGCCGGAGGAGCTGCGCGTGGTGCTGGCGGAGGAAACGGAGGAGCTGAGCGAATGAGCGTGACGCTGGAGATCGGAAGGCCGAATGAGAAGCAGCGGGAGATGCTGCTGGACAGGCATAAGTTTATCGCCTACGGCGGGGCGCGCGGCGGCGGGAAGAGCTGGGCGGTGCGCGCGAAGGCGGTGCTGCTGTGCCTGAGGTATCCGGGCATTAGCTGCCTGATCGTGCGCCGGACCTATCCGGAGCTGCGGGAAAACCACATCCTGCCGCTGACGGCGCTTTTGCGCTGCTACCACCCGGACAAGACGCAGCGCCTTGCAAGCTACAACGACCAGCACAAGACGATCCGCTTTCGCAACGGCAGCCGGATCCTGTTTCGCTTCTGCGCCAATGACGCGGACGCGGCAAAGTTCCAGGGCACGGAGGTGGACGTGC
>JAFWVV010000032.1 GCA_017518225.1 Oscillospiraceae bacterium
ACCGCTTCGCGCACGTGGAAGCGCGTGAAGGGAGATTCAGACGAGGCGATCAGAGCGATGATAATGCCGATGACGCTCAACAAGTAGGGGAGCATGCAGAAGATCTTGTTGTCGGAAATATCCTTTGCTTCAAATTCCGCCGTATGATCGTAGGGATCAAAAACGGGGGCGGCGAGAGCTGATGCAGGAGCAGCGCCGGTAAAGCTGTTGCCGCAATCCGGGCAGAAGGCGACGGCGTCTTCTAACTGTGCGCCGCAGTTCGGGCAGGTTTTCATATCATTCCCTCCTCATATATTTAGACAAGAGTCTGTAAATATAGTGTAGCATTTTGCACTATGGCTGTCAAGCTGTGCCGTTACAGATCGATTAAAATCGTCTGGCAACCCTGACTGCGGGCATAGAGGATGGTGTTTCGCGTGCCGCCGCTCGTGCCGTCATAGCAGGCCAGCAGAAGGCCGGCGTGATCGACCATATAGCGGTTTCGCTTTTGCATGCAGCCCGGCGCATAGCGGTGCTGGACAAAGCGCACCTCGTCGCAGGCGGCGATCAGCGCCTCCTGCCGCGCGCGCAACGGCGCCGGCCAGCCGTTGGCCTGCCCGTCACAGGGGATGGCGGCCTCCAGCGTGACGTCCGGATACTCTTCCCGAAGAGCCAGCACCGCCTCGGCGAAATAGAGATCGCAGCCGGCGGCCATGCCGCAGATAAAATGGCGAAAGCCCGCCTCATAAACGCCCAGCAGACGGGCGGAAAGCTCAGCCTTGAGTTCCAGGCAGCGCGGATCACTCTCGTCCAGCCCCCAGGGGAGCTTGGACGGGCGGTGACCGCTGAAGCAGCAGGTGACAGAGGGATCCATGTTCGTGTCTCCTCATGGTTTGATGAAGATAAAAACATTGTAATGCCTTTTTGCGCTCTTGTCAAAGACAAGTTTCCGTGCTATACTGCGTTTGAACATTCTTCAGGGCAGGGTGAATGCCGATGCTTCATGGCGTCTGCATAATTCCCGACCGGCGGTATAGTCCGCGAGCTGCCGTTGGCGGCATGAACCGGTGCGATTCCGGTACCGACCGTATAGTCTGGATGGAAGAGGAATTCTTTTCGTGTCTGTTTTGCCCGGAGAAGCTGTTTTCTCCGGGTATTTTTGCTGTCAGGGAGGTTTTTATGGAAAAACGAAAGCTGTCTACCAGAGCCATTGCGGTCAACGCGATGTTTACCGCGCTCGCTTTCATCGCGGTACTGATCAGTAAGGTGATCCCCAATGTGGCGGGCTTTTTGAGCTATGAGCCCAAGGACGCCATCATCGTGATCGCAGGCTTTATTTTCGGGCCGATGAGCTGTGTGCTGATCTCGCTTTTGAGCGCGTTGATCGAGATGCTGACGATCAGCCAGACGGGGATTTACGGCTTTTTGATGAACGCGGTGGCAAGCTGCGCCTTTACGGTGCCGGCGGCCGTCGTCTACAAGCGCGTCCACTCGCA
The DNA here is from genome assembly GCA_017518225.1 of Oscillospiraceae bacterium. Lineage (GTDB taxonomy): Bacteria > Bacillota > Clostridia > Oscillospirales > Oscillospiraceae > Limivicinus. Next base: position 1,476 of record JAFWVV010000032.1, read on the forward strand.
AAAGGGCGCGATGCTGGGGCTTGCGCTGGGTGTTCTGACGATGGCGGGAACGATGCTGCTTTGGAATTACGTCATCACGCCCTACTATATGGGGGTGGATCGCGCCGTCGTCGCGGGGATGCTGGCCAAGGTTTTTCTTCCCTTCAACCTGGTCAAGGGCGGACTGAACGCGGCCTTGACGCTGCTGCTGTACAAGCCCGTCGTCACCGCGCTGCGCCGTGCGGGGCTGGTGGAGGAGAGCCGCGCGACGAGCGCGCGGCGCATCAGTCTCGGATTTACGCTGTTTGCGCTGGCTGTGCTGACAAGCTTTGTGCTGCTGTTTCTGGCGCTGATCGGAGTGCTGTAAGCAGCCGCCAGATGCTCAAGAGGAAATTGAGGCTTTCGGTGATATACAGCACCCACAGATAGCCCGCAAGGCCATAACGCGGCAGCAGCAGCCAAACCAAAAGCAGGCCGCATAGCGCGTCGATGATGTTAATACCCATGCTCCACACCTGCTGACCCAGGCCCTTGAGACAGCCGTCAACGCTCATGTCGAGATACATCACGGGCAGCAGCGGCGCGAGCAGACGGATATAGGCGCCGGCCTCCGCATTGTGATAGACCACGCGCGCGAGAGGCTGTGCCAGCAGAAAGAGCAGCAGACCTGTGGCGAGCGCATACAAAAGACTCCAACGAAGAAACAGACGGACAGCGCGACGGATACGCTGTCCGTCTTGCCGTACCTGCACCTGCGTCAGCGCAGGCACGATCAGCTCGGCAGCCGCCGCCAGCAGACAGGAGGGGAACAGCAGCAGCGGCAGCGCCATGCCGTGGATCAGCCCATAGCCTGCCAGCGCCGCGTCCGCGCTTTGGCCGCAGGCGCGAAGTCCCCGCGGGATCAGCAGCTGCTGCGCGGTGCGAAGGCCGCTGCGCGCGTAGGCGGAGGAGGCCAGCGGCAGCGCGATTTTTAACAGACGCTGCGTCTGCCCGCGCCCGGCGGCGGCAAGCGGGAAATACCGCGCCCGATCCGCCTCATAGGCCAGAAACATCAGCAAAAGTGCAGCGAGGTCAGCCAGCAGCCGCGCGGAAACGACGGCCTCGCAGCAGCGTTCGACGTCGCCCGGCGGAGCGCCGTGCAGAAACCAGAGCGAAAAAACGATGCCGAGCAGCAGTTCCGACAGATGGATCAGCATGGGGCGAATCAGACGCCCACAGGCGGTGAAATAGCCGGAGATGGCGGCGCAGAGGGAGACGCAGGGCATGCTGAAGGCGCTGAGGGAAAGCGAGGTGACGCTGCGCCCGTCGCCCAGCCAGCCTCCGCCGAGCGGCGCTGCGCAAAACCGGAGGATCGCCGCTGCCGCCAGACCGAAAAAGGCGGCATAGATGAGACAGCGGCGCATGGCTGCCGGAACCCCGGCGTTTTGCCCGGCGCCGAGCTCTTCGGCTACGAGACGGGTGGAGGCGAAGCGGATACCGGAGATGGCAAAGGTCGCCGCAAGCGCCGTGACAGAGAGCACCAGCTGATACAGGCCGATACCCACGGCGCCGATGCGTCCGACGAGCCAGGCCTGAAAGAGCATGGCGATCAGATTCATCAGCAGAGAACTGCCGGTGAGCAGCGCGGTGTTTCGCAGCAATTGTTTTTTCTCCAAGACAGCACCTCCCGCCTTTGTTCAGCATATGCCGGAGGAGCGTTCTTGTTGACCGGAAAAGCCGCGCCGCGCAGTTTTTACTTGAACGCGGACGGGGAGCGTGGTACAATAATACGCAAGACAGGGGGCTTCAACGACCGGCCCTCGCATAGAAAGGAAGTGCGGCACAATGCTGATTACCATTGGAAGAGAGCACGGAAGCGGCGGTCATGACGTGGCAAGACTGCTGGCAAAGGAACTGGATATCCCTTGCTATGACAAGGAGATCGTGGACGAGGCCGCGGAGCAGTCGCCCTTCAGCAAGGAAATTCTCGACTCCTATGACGAAAAGAGAGTCGCCGCATTTTTCATGCCGGTATCGCATTTTGGTGGGCTGAACGGCGGATTTCAACTGAATATGCAGGTCGCCGCCGCACAGTTTGACGCGGTGCGCAGCCTCGCCAAGCAGAATAACGGGATTTTTGTCGGCCGCTGCGCCGACTACGTGCTGCGCGGAAGACCTGAGCTGCTGCGCGTGTTTGTCCGCGCGCCGCTGGCCGTCCGCATCCAGACGCTGATGGAGCGCAAGCATATCAGCGAGGAGCAGGCGAAAAAGCTGATCCGCGAGGTGGACAAGGATCGCTCCAGCTACTATCGCTATTATACGGATCAGGTGTGGGGCGAGGCCGGAAACTATGACCTTGTGCTCGACAGCGACCGCTTTGGCGTGGAAGGCACGGTCGCGGTGATTAAGTGCGCGCTGAAAGAGCTGGTCAAGCGCCGGAGCTAATGAAAAAGGCGTATTCACGAAACTGAACAATACCCCGTTTGTTAGACGGCTGTTATGCTGCTAAAAGGGGGAGTTGTTTTTTGAACGAAAGAATCTGAAAAAACAAAAAACTGACTGTTCCAAACGGAGCAGTCAGTTTTACTTTGGGGACAAGTCGATGCGGCGAGGAGAAAATCTGCTGTGTGATCGGATGTTGTCGGGACAATGGGGGCGTTTCCGGAAGGCGGCTGTTCTTTTTTGCCGAAAAACGGCAAGCGTGTCATATTTGTTGTTTCCGTTCGGGCGGCTTAGTGATATAATAAACAAAAAACGTCAGACAAAAGGCCGGGGATGCCCGGCGGCAAAAAATAGGAGAGCATCACGATGACCGATCCGATCAAGATTATCACCTCACGCGCCCCGGAACTGATTCCGGGCATGGTGGAAGCGATCCGGCAGGCGCAAAACCCGTTGATTCTTGTGCCGGAAAGCTTTACCCTGACCACCGAGCAGGCGCTGGTGCAGGCGGCGGAGAGCCGCGGCATCATCGGCACGCAGGTATATTCGACGACCTCTCTGATCCGGGAGATCCGCGAACGCGCGGGCTTTCCGGAGAAGGCGGTTATTACGGGCGACGGCCGGCGCATGATCTTCAGTCTTATGCTGCTCAAAAATCGGGATGAGCTTTTGTTTTACAAGGAGAATGTCGGGCAGATCAGCATGGCGGAAAAGCTGAGCGATCAGATCGACGATCTGATAGACGGCGGCTTCAGTTGTCAGGGCCTGGCAGAGGCGGCGCAGCATTTGAAAACCAGCGCCCAGTACAAATGCCACGATATTGCGCTGCTATGGGACGCCTATCAAAAGGTACTGGAAGAGGGCTATATAGATCAGCACGAGGAATGGCTGATCGCCCTTGACAGAATTGAGGAAAGCGGCCTGTTTCAGGGCGTAGATTTGCTGATTTACGGCTTTGACTATATCAATATGAATCTGACGCGGCTTGTGACGGCGGTATATCCGCTGGTCAAGTCCATCACGATCGGACTTATCAGCGAAACCGGCTGCGACGACGACCATATCTTTGAGGTCGCCGCAAACTCCGTCAGGCGCTTTGCCAGACGTATGAGCAGCGAGCCGTTTGGCATCCCCGTATGCATTGAGCCCAGCCGCTTGAAGCCCAAGGGGGTCGATCCCGGCATCCGTTATCTGGAGCAGAGCGTTTACGCGATGAGACAGACAAAGCAAAGCGTACCAGATCTGTCGCACGTCAAGGCATACTATGCCGCGAACACTTCGGTGGAGTGCTATCACACCGCCCAGACGCTGATCGAGTGGCACCGGCAGGGCATCGCCTGGCACGATATGGCGGTGGCGGTCTGCGATGAGACGACGCTGCCGTCTATGCTGCCGCGGGTGCTTGATTCCGCCGGCGTGCCTTTTACCGATCGCAGCGGCGTATCCATGCTGCTGTCAGAATACGCGCAGTTTTTTCTTGCCACGCTGCGCGTGCTTCGCACCGGCTATCGACAGGAGGAAATGCTCAAGCTGATTAAGTCCAGATTTACCAGTCTCAGCGAGGACGAGACGATGGATCTGGAAAATTATGTCCGGCAAAACGGCATCGACCGGAAAAAGTGGCTCAAGCCCTTTGGGGGGGAAGATGAAAAAACGCTTGCGCTGGAGGCGCTGCGTCTGCGGCTTGTCGAGCCGCTGTCCGCGCTGCGAAAAAAGCTGACGGCGAGAAGCTGCAAGGGGGATAAGGCGGCAGAGGCAATTTATGATTTTATGCTGGACGTCGGCGCCTATGACAGCCTGTTAAGGCGGGAACAGGAGCTGATCGAACAGGAACTGTTTGAGGCGGTGGATCGCAACCGGCAGGTATGGACGGCGGTTAACGAACTGCTCAATCAGCTGGCGGTTTTCGGAAAAGAAGAGCATTTGTCTCTGGAGGCGCTTTGCCTGATGCTGGAGTCGGCGGTTGCAGGCAAAAAGATCAAGTCTTTGCCGCAGTTGGCAGATTCCGTCATCATCAGCAGCCCGAATATGTTTTTTTGCTCCGGCATCAAAGCGGTCGCGGTGGTCGGGCTGCAGGATCAGCCCTCAGCGTCGCCGACGGCGCTGCTCACGCCCGCCGAGTGCGCCGGGCTGGTGCAGATCGATGAAAACGGCAAGGAAAGCTCCGGCATCGGCATGACACGGCGGGAGGCGGCGGCCCGTGCCAAGCAGGATATCTATCAGGCGATTGCTTCGGCAACGCAGGAGATCCTCTTTTCCTGCTCTGCGACGCAGCCAAACGGAAAGGTTCTCAGCCCCTCGCAGCTCTATCGGGAGGTGGAGGCGCTGCTGAAAGCGTATTGCCCGGGAAATATCCGCGGCGGACTGATGCGCGACGAGCTTTTGCCCTTTGCGCCGCAGTTTGCGCTGGAAAAACTGGCCGTCAAGCTGCGCGCGGCAAAGGACGAACTGGACGGATTTTTGACGCCGGAGGATTCGGCGGAGGAGCGTTGGTGCGAGAGCCTGGCGTACTTGTATCAGAATGAGACCTGGAAACATAAAACGCAGGCGGTGTTGGACGCGCTGCATGTGAAGATCGCGGGAGAAGGGCTGCCCGAGCCGCTGGCGGCGTCGCTCTACGGGAGCGATCGGATGTCGATCTCCGCGATCCAGACGGCGGCAAGCTGTCTGTACTGGGCCTTTTTGAGCTATGGTCTGCGCGTGCGTCAGCGTCGGGATTTTGTGTTTGAGACGGATTCGCAAGGTACTTTTTCGCATGAGGTGCTTCGGCGCTTTTTCGAGGAGGCAATGGTTCAGCCTGACTGGCCGACGCTGAAGGACGAGAGCATCTCAAGGCTTGTCGACCGAATTCTCGAGGAGGAGACCAGACCCTGGGCGGACGGCCCGCTCGGCAAGGGCGCGTCCGGGAGATTTCAGGGCGAAGAAATCGTAGAGACGGTGCGCACGGCGGTGATGACGCTGGCGAAAGCGATCCGCAGCACGCCTCACTTTACGCCTGTCGGCATGGAGATCGGCTTTGGGCGCATGGCTTCCGACGCGGGCGAAAAAATGCATTTCCCGGCGCTTACGCTGACGCTGGAGGATGGGCGAAAGATATCCATCAGCGGTAAAATTGACCGAGTGGATACGCTGACGATGGAAAACGGCCAAAAAGCCGTGCTGGTCTACGACTTCAAGTCTGCGGATAAAGAGGTACACGGCGACGCGCTGGACGAGGGGCTGCAGATTCAGCTGCCGATCTATCTGGCGGCGGTGAAGCAGGGAATGCCGGATCATGTATTGGCGGGCGCCTTGTATCAGCCGGTGAAGGAAGTACTGCTTGAGGCAGACGACGAGGATGAAGAGAAAATCGAGAGCGGGCTGGATAAGCAGCTGCAGGCGAAGGGCGTTTTTCTGGACGATGAGACGATCAAAGAAGCCTGCAAGCCGCTCAAGGTGCCGAAAAAGACAAGCACTTCGGATCTTATCAATGCGCTGAGCGCCGAAAAGATGGAGCAGCTTCTGGAGACGGGCAAGAGCAGCGCGCTCAAGGTGATCCGCCGGATGTTTCACGGCGAAACCGCGCCCAATCCGCTGCAGGACGGGATGCGTGCGCCTTGTGAATACTGCGGGATGAACGGGGCCTGCCCCTTTGATTCGCGCCTGGAGGGCGGGAAGATCCGCAAGCTGTCCGCTCTTGACGGAGAAGAGGAGGAATAACATGCCGAAATTCAACATAGAACAGCGCGCGGCGATTGTTGCTGAAAATCCCTTCCTCCTCTGCGCTGCCGGCGCCGGCTCGGGAAAAACGACCGTCATGGTGGAGAGCGTCGTCCATAAACTGCAGGGAAACGCCGCCAAGGATATTGCTAATTTCCTGATTATTACCTTTACCAATGAGGCGGCGGGGAATATGAAGCGCAAGATCCAGGAGCGCCTGACAAAGGATGCGAAGGAGGGAGCTGTTTATGCCGCCAGAGGCCTTTCCAATCTGGAAAACGCGAGCATCAGCACGATCCACGCCTTTTGCAAGCGCCTGATTTCGACCTATTTCTACGCAATCGAGGGGATGAGCCCCAAGTTTGAGATCATCGAGGAGGCGCGGCTGGAAAGGCTGTTTCAGGAGTCTTACGAGGCTTCGCTCGACGAGATTTTTGATCCGGAACAGACGGCGTGGACGGCGGAGGAGATCGCGCTGGTGCGTGAGCTGATGGACGCGTTCCGTCAGACGGAGCTGGTGGCGGTCTGCCGCGAGCTGTATAAGGCGCTGATGGGCATTCCGGAGCCTTTTACAAGGCTGGACGAGTATATCGAAAATATCGAAAAGCCCATAGACGAAAATCCCTGGGCACAGGAGCTGCTGTTTTCCGTCGATATGGATCTTTTGAGCCTGGACGACTTTTTGGCGCGTGAAGAGGAAATGCTGTGCGTATTGACGCCGGCAAAATGCCTGGAGGCCGCGCAGCAGGATCGGGAGATTCTGCTGGCTTTGAAAGCGGCGCTCGCCAAGCAGCCGCCCATCGAGGAAAAGCTGGCCGCCATCCTGGCCGCCAAAGACGCCATGCCGACGGTTCGCGCGAAAATCAGCGAGGAAGCCAAGGATTGGAACGAGGCATTCAAGGCGCTGCGAAACGAAGTGAAGGGCTCCAAGGGCCTGCTGGATCGCGCGGCGAAAAATTTGCAAAAGCTCGTGAGCGCAAAGCAGTGGGAGGACAATGCGCGTATCCGGAAACTGCTGTGCGGGATCTCGATTTTGCTGCGGGCCTGCGCCGAGCGATTTCGGCAAAGAAAGCTTGCGCTGCAGGGCATCGACTATGCGGATATGGAGCAGATGGCCTATGAGCTCGTCAAGCGCGAAGATATCCGTGAGGCGATCATGGCGTCGATCACGGATATCTACGTGGACGAATGTCAGGATGTCAGCGCGATCCAGTATGCGATCATTCAGGCGCTCGCGGGCGGCGAGGGGCGCAGCCTGTGCATGGTGGGCGATATCAAGCAGAGTATTTACGGCTTTCGCAGCGCTGCTCCGGATCTGATGGAGAAAAATATCCGCAGCTATAGCGAGGAGAGCGAAGCATCGCACCGCAAGATCTTTTTCCAACAGAACTATCGCTCCTGCGCGCAGGTCATCGAATGCGTCAACGAGGTTTTTGATGCGGCTATGGACAGGCGCGTATCCGAAATTGATTACACGCCGGAGGATCATCTGAAGGCAAACGTGCCCGGGGACTTCGGGCCTGTCAAGGTTATTTTGCTGAGCCAGGAGGAAGACGCTGAAGCAGAGCTGCTGGAGTCGCAATGTGAGGCTGCCGGACAGCAGATTCGGGAGCTGGTGCAAAACGGCGGCAGACACTATCGGGACATCGTGATCCTCGTACGGAATACGAGCAGCGACGCGCCGCTGATGGTGGAGCATTTCCGAAAAATGAACATCCCCGTGATGTACGACGGTGGACAGACCTTTTACGGTTTGACGGAAATTTCCTCGCTGCTGTCTCTGCTTTCCGTGATCGACAACGAGCATACGGACGTGGAGCTGGTCGGCGCGCTGCGCAACGTACCGTTTCTGTTCACGGACGAGGAGCTGGCGCAGATCCGAAAAGAAAAGCAGGATCGTTCCTGGTTTTACGAGGCCTTTCAGTTCTGCTGCCGGCGCGGTGAAACGGCGCTGGATCAAAAATGCGCAGCCGCGAGAGAACAGATCCGCGTCTGGCGGGAGCTTTCCCGCTCGATGAGCGCCTCGGCCTTTATCTGGCAACTGATGAGAGACAGCGGGATCTATGCGACGAGGGGCGCCTATCCCGACGGACGGCTGCGGCAGCTGAATCTGGACTCTTTTTATCAGCGTGCGGTCGATATGGAAAAGCGCGGCGTGTTCTGCCTGTCTGATTTTCTCTGGGAGATCGGCAAGATCCGCGACGCCAAGCCCAAAGACTCTGGCGATACGCCCGCGATGCTGGGCGAAAAGGACGATTGTGTGCGCCTGATGACGATGCACAAGTCCAAGGGCTTGGAGTTCCCGGTTGTGATCCTGATGAACCTGCAAAAGAGCCTGCGCAACAAGCCTTCCAAGAGCAGAATCCGCATCTGCGTGAGCGGCGATGCGGAGAGCAAGCCGCCCTTGGGCGTGTACGTTCCCGTGCGATCCCGGCGAAGGCACACCAAGCGCGACAGCTTTGGAGCGGATGCGTTCAAATCGCGGGAGACTCGCAACGCCATTGCGGAGGACACGAGACTTTTGTATGTTGCCATGACGCGCGCGATGGAGAACCTGATCCTGATCGGGCATTTTAAGGAAAAGGACAGCGCCCTGTGGCAGGAAAAAACAAAAATCTCGCGCATCTGGAAAACGCGATCGATGTTGGATCTTGTCATGCCGGCGGTTCTTCAGCACCTGTCCCTGCCGACGCCGGGACAGACGGCGATCGGCGGACAGTGGCAGCTGTCGGTGCAAAGGCCGCAGGCGATCCGTGACAAGAGCCGGCCGCTGTCATCGTTTCAACTGGACGACAGAATGTCGCGTGTGCTTGCAGAACGCGTTGAGCGCCCGGACGGCATGTGGATTGCGGGAACACAGGACGCCTCGCCCCTGAAAACCAGCGTCACCTCGCTGCTGCGCGCCGGTTTTGCCGCGCAGGCGGAGGAGGAAGAGACGGTAGAGGTCAAACGCCGCAGCGAGCTGCCCGGATTTTTGCTCAGCGAGGTCGCGCCGCGCCCGGCGTTTATGGAAGTCAAGCAGGCCAGCGCGGCCGATATCGGTACGCTGACGCACCGCTTGCTGCGACTGATCGATCTGGCGGTGTTCCGGGGACGGCCAACGGAGGAATACGAGAGCGTGGTCTCCGGTGAGCTGGCGCGCATGCGCAGCCACGGCATCCTGTCGGAGGCGGAGGCGGCGGCCGTTTACGCCAAAGGGGTTGCGGCCTTTTTTGAAAGCGCGCTGGGACAGCGGCTGATCGCCGCGTCGCAGCTGCAGCGCGAGTGGCCGTTTACCATGCTTCTCAGCGAGCAGTCGCCCACCATGGTGCAGGGCATTGTGGACGCGGCCTTTCTGGAGGACGGCGCGTGGGTGCTGGTGGATTACAAGACAGACCGCGACACCGCTCCGGCGCGCTTCGTGCCGCGCCATGAGAAGCAGATGAACTGGTATCGTCTCGCCGTGGAGCGCCTGACCGGGCAGCCGGTCAAGGAGATGTGGCTGTTTGCCCTGCGCGCGGGACAGGCCTATCCGGTACAGCGGACAGAGCTGTTTTGAGGCAAATCAAAAAGGAGAGCACAGGAAGCCTGCGCCAAGGGGCGCCGGGAGAAAGGAGCCTGCGATGATCTATCGAAACGACCGCAACGGCGAGAAAATCTCACAGCTCGGCTTTGGCTGTATGCGCTTTGCCCGCAGGGGCGGCGTGATCGACTATGCCGCTGCGCAGGAGCAGATTTTGCTGGCCATCGAGCGGGGGATCAATTATTTCGACACGGCCTACGTCTATCCGGGCAGCGAGGACTGCCTGGGACGGGTGCTGGCGGACAACGGCTGTCGGGACAAGATCAAGATCGCGACCAAGCTGCCGCAGTATCTGATCCGCTCGGCCGCGGCGATCGACAAGATCTTTCGCGAGGAACTGCGGCGCCTGCGGACGGATCACATCGACTACTATCTGATGCACATGTTCACCGACATCGTGGAGTGGGAGCGGCTGCAGGGCTTTGGCATTGAGGACTGGATCCGTGCGCGCAAGGCCGAGGGCAGCATCCGCAACATCGGCTTTTCCTTCCATGGCAATACCGAAACCTTTCTCAAGCTGCTCGAGCTTTACGACTGGGATTTCTGTCAGATCCAGTATAACTACATGGACGAACACAGCCAGGCCGGGCGGCGCGGCCTGCAGGCGGCGGCGGAAAAGGGGCTGCCGGTGATGATCATGGAGCCGCTGCGCGGCGGGCGGCTGGTGCGCCTGCCGGAGAAAGCGAGGGAGCTTTTAAGGCCGCGGGGAATCAGCCCCGCCGAGCTGGGGCTGCGCTGGCTCTGGGATCAGCCGGAGATCGGCTGTGTGCTGAGCGGCATGAACTCGCCGGAGATGGTGGAGGAGAACACGCGCATCGCGGCGCAAGCGGAGATCGGGCAGTTGAGCGAGGCCGATCATGCGCTGGTGGAGGAGATCCGACGGATCATCAAGGCGCGAGAAAAGGTTGGCTGCACGGGCTGCCGCTACTGCATGCCCTGCCCGCGCGGGGTGGATATCCCGGGTAATTTCCACTTCTATAATTTGCTGTATCAGGAAAAGAAAATCAGCGCGCGGGTGGAGTTCACAATGACGATGGGCTTTCGCAAGGAGCCGGGCTTTGCCACGCAGTGCGTCGGCTGCGGCAAGTGCGAGCAGCACTGCCCGCAGCGTTTACCGATCCGCGAAAAGCTGAAGGAGGCCGACCGGGCGCTGCGCCCGCTGCCATACCGGGCGGCGCTGTCCGTCGCACGAAAAATCATGGGTCGCTGAAAACAAAAAAATCAGGATCCACAGGATCCATAAGACAACGCCCTGTTTGCCAGTATGCAAACAGGGCGTTGTCTTGCTTTTTTGAGCAAACCGCATGGCTTTGTCTACAGTCTCAGCGCTCCTGAAGCTCCGGGAGCGCTTCCTTTCGTTTATGCTTGTTATGCCTCAGGAACGAATTGACGCGCGGCAGGGATGCGCAGATCCGTCCAGTCTTCCACATTGCATTGTCCGCCGTTGCCGCGAATGTCCGTGACCTCGGTGGCGACGGCGCTGCCGTCGTCACGCAGCCCTGCGGAGTGATAGCCGCCGGCAGAGACGGAGATCATGTGATCCCAGCCCGTCACAAGGCTCTGCCCGTAGCGGTTGCTGCCGGTGACGACGACGGTGCCGTCCGCGCGCAGACCAAGGGTGTGAGCGAAAAAGACCGTATGCTCGTCAACGGCGTTGGCATAGGTGGAGACGGCGACGATATCCGTCCACTCGGACACCTTGCACTGATTGTAGTTGTTATCTCCCGCAGCCAGCACCGTGCCGTCGGCGCGCAGTGCCACGGTGTTGAGCTCGCTGGCGGAGATGGCGATCACGTTCGTCCAGCCGTCCACGTCGCACTGGCCGTTTTCGTTCTCACCGACGGCGACAACGGTGCCGTCGGCGCGAAGCCCGACCGAGTGCGTGTTGCCGGCGGCAACAGCGACGAGATTGCTCCAGTCGGACAGCTCGCATTGGCCAAAGCGGTTGTAACCGGTGGCGACCGCCGTGCCGTCGGCGCGCAGTCCGATGGAGTGGCTGCTGCCGCCGGAGACGGCGACGATATCCGTCCATTCATCCACGTTGAGCTGCCCGTAGTAATTGCTGCCGGTGGCGACGACGGTGCCGTCAAAGCGAAGCCCCAGCGGGTGCCAGCCCCCGGCAGAGACCGCGGCGACGTTCTCCCAGTCGCGCACCATGCACTGACCCACTTTGTTGCGCCCGGTGGCGAGCACGCTGCCGTCGTTGCAGACGCCGACGGTGTAGTTGACGCCTGCGGAGACCGTTTCGCGCTGCGTGACACGCTCCCAGAGCGCAAAGCAGCGATCCCAGGCGCGCGGATCTCCGGTATCGAGATAGAGCTGATAGACTTCCGTGGCGGCTTCGACGCCGCGGCCCGCCTCGCAGAGCGCGTCGGCGCGCAGAAGCTTCGTTTCAAAGCAACGCTCCTCGCTGTCTTCATAGCTGCCCAGCGCTTCAAAGGCGGCAAGCGCCTCGTCGTAATCGCCATTTTCCAACAGCGCCAGCGCCTTTTCATAGCGCATCTCGTCGGTCTCGACAGAGGGCGTCGGCTCCGGCGTGGGCACCGGCGTCGCGGTGGGCGCGATGCTGGGCTCCGGCGTCGCCGTCGGCAAGGGCTCGGCCGGGGAACGCTGGCTGTACAGAAGCAAGCCGGCGATCAGCACGGCGCCGGCAATCAGTCCGTAGACCAGGGCGCGCGAAAACGCTTTGTTTTTGCTGTTGGCAGAATGTTGACCCATTTGTGTTTCCCTCCAAAAAGCTGCCTGCGGGCAGCCTGCAATGCAATCAGAACGGCTTCTATTATAGCGCCGACGCGCTGCCTTTGCAAGCATGCGCCTGCGTTTTTTCGGCAAGGCGTAAAAAGCGCTTGCGTACAGAGCGAGAGAACAGTATAATAAGGCGGTAAAAAAATCGAGGATATCCGAGCAAGGGAAGGTACACAGGCATGGACAGGCAAGGGCAGAGAAAAAAGAAGGAGAACAAGGGGCTGGGCTTGGCCGTAAAAGGGACGGTCGGCGCGCTGCTGTTTGCGGCGCTGGTGCTGCTGGTAACGGCGAAGGCGCGACAGCAGGAGCTGTCAACGCCACGGCAGAGCTCTTTGCCGGAGACGGCGACGCCCATGGAAACGCAGGGCGTGGAGGCGCAGGCAACGCCGGAGGCGGGTATCGTTATGCACCGTCCCTATCTTTTTGCGGATGCTGACGGCTTTCTCTGCCCGGACGAGCCGCTGGGCGAGGAGGGCTTGCGGCGGGCGCTGGAGATTCTTCTGCCCGGTGATTTGACGGGCGCGGAACAACTGCGGGAGACGCTCTCGCGAGACGCTGCGGCGCTCAGCCGCCGGGATTTTGCCCGGCGCGTTGCCGCAATGAGCGGCTGGAGCGCCGAGGAGCAAATTTCGCTTGCGCCGGATGCCGGAGCGCCGACGGATCTGGATCGGGCCGACCCGGATTTCGCGCTGCTGATGGAGGCGACGGTTGCGCACAGCGTGGACACGCAGGGCGTTGTATGGATAAAAGCTGGCTGCCCCGGCAAGCACGCGCCGGGCGTCTTTCTGCGCGGCGCAGACCTTTACTGCTGCGGCGAGGACGGCTATCTGCTGCGCAATACCTGTGTGACGCCGCTCTGCTTCGGCGCGGACGGGCGTTACAGCTCCGGCGACGAAGAACTGGACGGCTATACGCGGGAGATCCTCGCGCAGTTGCAGGAGCAGTTTCCCGAGGACGCGGCGGATCGCCTTGCGCTGCTCAAGCACGCCAATGACTACGTGCGCGAGAATTTCAGCTATCTCGGTCGCCGCCACGTGGTCGAGGAGGGCAAGGACTGGAACGTCGAGGAGGCCAAGGTGCTGCTCAGCACGGGAAAGGGCAACTGCTATTATTTTGCCTCCGGCTTTCGCGCGCTGGCGCGGCAGCTTGGTTTTCCGGCCAACACGGCGTTCGGCTCATTGGCCGGGGACGGGAACATCCACGCTTGGACGGATCTGGTCATTCAGGGCGTGCCCTATACCATTGACCCCCAGTTGGAGCAGCGCTATAAAAATGACCGTTTTATGCGCCGCTATGAGGACGCCGCCAAGAACGGCTATTCCAGACCGGACGTGGAGGAAATGCTCTCCGCCGGGCCGTATCGGGAGCTGAACTTCCGGCAGGACGTCGAGCAGCGGGGCGAGGTGATTGCCTGGACGGGAGAAAACGGCGCGCAGGGGCGCGTTTATCTGCCCTGTGACTATGACGGCGGCAAGCAGTATCCCGTGCTGCTCTGCCTCGGCGCAGATCCCGCGCAGCTTTTGGGCGAGGACGAGGAGAGCGCCTATGACAATCCCGTCTTTCACCGCAAGGTGACAAGCAAAGCTTTTTTAGACTTCCTGATCCAAAGCGGCGAGTGCGCGCCGCTGATCGTGGCGGCGGTGGAGGACGCCGGGCAGGTGGAGGCGCTGCTGCTGCATGTGGCCGAAAATTATGCGAGCTTTGCCGAAGAGGCGAGCATCGAGGCAATCTGTGCCGCGCGCGGGCATTTTGCGCTTGCGTGTACCGGGAAGGCTTTGCCGGAGACGCTGCCGGATCTGTTCGGCTGCGTCGGCCTGATCGGCGATTTTGAAACGAGTAACGCAGAGCTTACTCTGTCGAAAATGTCCACGCTGCGCTTTCTGCTGGTGGCGGAAGGAGAAAACAGCGAACATCGCCGAGCTGCGGAGGAAACCTATCTATCCTGCGCCGGTCGAGAAGGCGTTTGGCATTCCTCGCTGCTGCTTGTGCCGAAGACGGGCGATGCGCGGACGGTGCTGGACGCCGGACTGCGGCATCTGCTGCTGTATTTTGCGCCGAACGCATAAGGGCGCGTTGCAAAATATAAATTTCAAAAAAGTATATGCGAGAAAAGTTACTGGGAACCGCCAAAATCGGCGGTTCCCAGTAACTACATAGAGATATTCTTTTGTGACTTTAGCCCCAAAAGCGCATTTTGCAACGCGCCCTTATTTTCTTTACTCCTGCGGCAGCGCGGAGACGAAATAGATGATGTCGCTGATGGGCTTTTCCCAGCCGAACTGCACAGGGTTGACCAGCTCTCCGTTGAAGACGGTGGTGGCCGTCTGTCCGCCGTCAAGCGTGTAGGCTTTGACGCATTTGCGGGACATCAGCGCATTGGTGGCGTCCTGCAGAGTAGCCAGATAGTAGTGCTCGTTGGTGCAGTTGAGGTTGACGGTGAGATAGTGCAGCGGCTCATACATGCCGATGGCGCTGCGGGCATAGGTGTCGTTGATCTCGCCCCAGGAATACCAGCCCGGCGTCACGTCCTCTCCGTTGTCGATCAGCACGGGGCCAAAGGCCAGAGAGAAAACGATGTTGTTGTCTTTGATATACTGAACCGCTTTGTCGCGCTCTTCGGGCTTGAAGTCGCCGCGATAGGCAAAGAGCATATCGCCGTCGGCGGTGATGAAGCAGGTGTCGGCGCTGTTGGGATAGAAGTGGAAGATTTCTCCGTCATATACCGAAATGCCGCATCTGCGCTGGTGATGCAGATAGTAGTCGCCGCCGAGGGCGAGCACGGCGTTGCAGGACTTGGCGAAATTTGAGGTGCTCATCATGCTTTCCGTGCCGGGTTTGTCGCCGCCGACCTTCCGGCGAAACTGCGAGCCGTCCGCCAGGATGATTTCGGCGAAGGTGCCGACGGGGCGCTCTTCAACCTCCTGCCACTGGATGACCAGCAGCGTCTCGTCCAGATACAGGCGGATCTCGGAATCCGGCAAAAAGTCCAAGTCGGGATTCCAATGCAGCTTTCTCTCGCCGATCAGGCTGCGCGCCTCTGCGGTGTCCAAAAACGCGGCGATCTCCGCGGGATCGGTGCTGGCGTGGAAATTCTCCTGCGGCGCGGGGGGGACGACCGTCGTGTCGGCAGGAATGGCATAATGCAGAGGCTGCGCGACCAGCGTTGCCGCTGCCGCTGCTTTTATGTCGGCGGCATAGGCGTCCAAATCCAACGTGAGCTTCTGCGGAAGCTGCGGATTTTCATCGACCTGCCAGGTCTCGTCGATGTATTGCAGCGTAAAGGACAGCTCATTTTCCGAAATAAACGCGCTGCTCCCGGCGCGGCGCTCCAGCGCCTGCAGAAAAGCCTCGTCAATCAGCTCCGAGCGATATTGGCCCTGTTCATCATAGACGTCACGGCGCAGACGTGCCGCGGCGACTTTTTCGCCGATGGTCTGCTGAAGCTCCTCGGTCAAACCGTCACAAAAGGCGTCCAGATCCAAGGTCAGTACCGCCACGCTGCGTTGCGCGTGATCCTGCTGACGCTTGTATTCCGAACGGAATGCCCAGCTCCAGCTTTCATTGAGCGCCTGAGCGAGGATTTGTCCCTCCGGGGTTTCCGCCTGATAAACCGGACGCCGGGCGTTCAAATACTGATCCAGCTCGTCGCCCGGTGCGGGAATAGGCGTCATCATGGAGACAAAATCCTGATTGCCGGGCAGCCGTTTCGGCAGGATGGAAACAACGAAGACGCCCAGAATCAAAAGGAAAAGAATAAGCAAAATAACGGAGAACGATTTCTTTTTCATTTCGTAAATTTCCTATCGAAAGAGTCCTGCTTCCCGTACGGGAGGACAGACCCAGTCAGTATATCATGAAGTGAGGAAAAAGCCAAGTGCCTTTTCCGTCTGTCTGATAAAATAAAGAAAAAATAAGAAAACGGCCATCGCGTTCGTTTCAAACGCGATGGCCGCAGATGGCTTTCGAGAGATCAGGCGTAGCCCGGCTGCCAGGATTTTTCCCAGTCAATTTTGTCGTTGGGCGAATTGTAATACCAATAGCCAAGCTGCTCGCGCAACAGCGCATAGCGAGGAACCATGCCGTTCTTGTCGCGGCGCCAGCCGCCCTCGGTGGGGTTCTCGGCATGGCGGCAGATATAGCAGTCCGGCACCAGACGCTGGAATTCGTCAAGCTGTTCGCGCGGAATGCCGCCGCTGTTGACGACCCACAGACGCTTGAGATTGGTCAGGCCATAGATGGGTGTGATGTCGTGCGCATAAAGAGTACTGATGTTGAGGTGCTCCAGCTTGGTGCAGTTGGCCAGCGGACTGAGATCGCGCACCTGTGTGCCGAAGATTTCCAGATATTCAAGCTCTGTGCAGTTGGCCAAGGGGCTGATGTCCTTGATGTCGGTGAGCGCGCAGATGAGTACCTTGAGATGCGGCATATAGGCGGTGAAGTTGATGTTGTTGATCGCTTCGTCGTGGCCGATGTCGATATACTCCATCTCCGTACAGTAATTGAGTCGATCCGCGTTGGCGTCGTCCACACAGACGGACCAGAGCACGTGGGCATCCGTCAAAACACTGTCGCCGCGCAAATGAATCCGCCAGACGACGCCCTTTTCCGGAAACTCCTCGCGCAGCTCGGCAAGCGCCTCGTATTTGGGGCCGCAGTTGTCCATCACAAAGCGCGCACAATCCGGCAACAGGGGAAAGGCCATGCGAACGGCGTCCAAATCTTCGTTTTTGAGACCGGCTTTCTCATAAATGATCTCGGTCATACGGGAATCCAGCGTCTGATCAAACAGACGGAAGCGGCACTCAAGCCGTACGCGCTCCGGCAGCGCCTCGCGCAGGGCGGCGAGCTGCTCGAGCGACCAGTAGGGCTCCAGCTCAAGCTCGACGTCCCGGTCGTAGCGGTCTTTTTTCGTCTCTGTGCGGCGATCATCCGTCAGGTCGATCAACTGCAGCTTGGGCAAGAGCTCCGCGGCTTGCACCAACAGCGCGCTATCCAGCTCCTCCGGGCGGATGTTGCGCAGAGACAGGTTCTGCGTATCGGAAGAGAGCTCCTGACCGAAGAGGGAGAGTTGATACTGAAAATCGGCCTTGGGAAAGGCTGCTTGCAGCGTGCGCAGCTGCTCCGGCGTCAGGGAGACGCCGCGCAGAACGATCGACTGTAGAGAGGGGAAGGCTTCGGCGCGATCGCACAGCTCCTGCAGGGTGGCGGCGTCCGGCGCGTCCAAGACCAGATTGCTGATCTCCGGGGAAAGCCTCTGGCTGCCGATGGCAATCATCGGGCGCGGCGTCGGCGCGGGCGTTTGGGCGACAGGGCTTGGCGTCGGCGTTTCTGCCGGCTGGCTTATGCTGTCGCAGGCGGTGAGCGCCGCCATCAAAAACAGACAGGCGCAAATGAACAAAAATGCTCGCTTCATAGGGAATCCTCCGAATGAGATGAAGGTGTGAAGACGACTTCCTGCGCGGCCTTGGATCTGTGTTGCCGCAGATAAATCCATACCAGCAGCGCGCAGCCGACAAGCAGACCGAGCCCTGCAGATAGAAGAATGGGCGAGAGGCGATTGTCGGAAACGGCGGTTTCCGGCGTGGGCTCCGGCGTGGGAGCATTGGTGGGAACGGGGGTGGATGCTGGCGTCGGCTCGGGCGTCGGCTCCGGCGTGGGCTCGGGCGTCGGCGTTGGGGTGATGGAAATCAGATAATCCCGGTGGCGGGCGTTGACCGTCTCGACATATTCGATCAGCCGTCGGCTGAGCTCGCCGATGAGCGCGTCGCCGGCGGAGGCGCCGAGACCGTAGGTCATGATCACGACCAGCACTGGAGGCTCCGTATAGACGATGCCGGCGATATGGTTATAATACTCAGCGCTGCCGTATTTTTGGGCGATGGGATAGACGCCCTCCAGATAGCGGCGCATATATTGCTCCGGCTGGGCCTCCTGCATGTACTCCACGATGCGCGGATAGTGCTCCTCGTTTTCATACAGCTCCTGCAGGATGCCAAGATAGAAGCGGGGCGAGTATTTTCCGCTGTAGAGATGGCGGATTTCCAGCTCGTCCAGCTCCTGCCCGGACAGCTCCATTGCACCGTCTGATAACTGATGCTCGGTAAAAAACTGGGACAGTCCCAGGGCAAAGTAGTTGCTGGAATAGGCGAGGATGTCGTGCCTGGCTCTTTCGAAATCCTCGTACATGTTCTCAAAGCGCTCACCCTCGCCGGCCTCCTGCAGCCGGGCAATCTGCATCAGCATGGGGAGCTTGTAGAGACTGGCGGTATAGTACCAGGCGTCGGCGTTGTAGTAAAGCTCTTCACCCGTCTCGGTAAATCGCAGCGCGACGCCAAGGTCGATGTTGCCGAAGTCATCTTTGAACTGCTGCACCAGAGCTTCCAATTCCTCGTTGCTGGCAAAGGCGGGGGGAGCTGTCGCCTCTGTTGCCGAGGCGAAGACGCCGGGCAGCAGCGTGCAAAAAAGGAAGGAGAGAAGCAGCAGGCAGATCGCTCGCCGCAGAAAGATCGGTTTGTTTTTCAATGGTCTTACCTCATCCCAACGATTGTTTTTTCCATTATAGTATGATTTTGACAAGAAATCAATTGTGATTTCTCTTCTGAACGCTTACTGCCGGCGCGCATAAACAAAGACCTGCATCGCGTTGCTTGCACAAAACGTAATGCAGGTCTGTTCTTGATCAGTGTTCGACGATCATCCGTCCTCGCTGCATCCAGCGCCCTTTGCGGAAATAGAGGAGCATCACAAGGCTTGTGAGCGTCCAGGATGCGGTATAACAGAGACAGAGGACGGGAAGGGTATGGAAATACAGGAAAAGCGTGCCAATCCAGATGATGCGGAACAGGCAGATGCCAAGGCCGATGATTACCACCGGGCGCACCGCGTCGCCCGCGCCGCGCAGTACGGCGGAGAGCACCTCGATCAGCGTCCACGTGAAATAGTAGGGAACAAAGTAGGTCATCATCTCGTAGGTCGTGTCGATAACGGCCTGATCGTGGGTCAGAATATGCAGCAGCGGTTTTGCCAGCAGCATGATCAGCGCTCTCAAAACGACAGTGATGATCCCGGAGAGAATCAGACCCTGCTTGACGCAGAGCTTGACGCGATCCTTGCGTCCGGCGCCGAGGTTTTGCCCGACGAAGCTTGTGATCGCGGCGCCAAGGGCGTTGCTGACCGCCCAGAAAATGCCGTCGGTTTTCGAGGTCATCGCCCAGGAGGCGACGACGACGGTGCCGAGCGAGTTGACGCCGACTTGAATGATCATGTTCGACACGGCGTACATAGACGATTGCAGCCCGGCCGGGATACCGAGACGCAGCATGTTTGCCAGATACACGCCGCGCAGGCGAATCTCCTGAAAATGCAGGCGATAGGCTTCCCCGGTGTGCCAGAGCTTATAGGTCAGCAGCGCCGTGTTCAAAATCTGCGAGGCGACGGTCGCGGCGGCGACGCCTGCGATTCCCCAATGAAAAAGCACAACAAAAACGGCGTCCAGCACGATGTTGGCGAAACAGGCGGCAACCATATAGAAAAAGGGACTGACCGAATCGCCGACGGCGCGGAGCATGTTGGATTCCATGTTCAGCACCAGCACGAAGGGGACGCCGATAAAGCAGATGCGCAGATACAGCGTCGAGCCGTCCATGGTGTCTGCGGGCGTCTGCAGCAGGCGCAGCATGGCAGGGGAGGCAATCAGGCCGAAAACCATCAGCAGCAGGCCGAGCAGAGAGAAAACGGCGATGGCATTGCCCGTGGCAAGCTGCACGTCGCGCGTCCGTCCGGCGCCGTAGACCTGCGCGATGACGACGGAGGCGCCGGAGGTGATGGCGACGAAAAAGCCGATCAGAAGATTGATGATCTGCGCGGCGCTGCCGCCGACGGAGGCCAGCGCCGCGGTGCCGACAAAGCGGCCGACGATCAGTCCGTCGACGGTGTTGTAAAGCTGCTGGATGCAGGTGCCGGCGGCGATGGGCAAGAAAAAGAGCAGCAGCTTTTTCCAAACGACGCCCTGAGTCAAGTCTTTGCGGTTGAGCGATTTTTCCATCGGTTTAGCCCTCAAAATAGCGCAGCGAAAAATCCGACAGTGCTTCGCACAGCGCCGGGATCGCCCAGTTGGTAGTGTTGACGGTGAGGTCAAAGGCGCTGCCGTCGCCGCGGCGCTTGCCGGTCAGCACCTCGCGTGTGCGGTTGCGGTTGCGGTCAATGCGGCGGATGTTTCGCAAGATCTCCTGCTCACTCAAACGCAGGTCGCGCTCGCGTTCGTTTTCGTACTTCATGCAGCGCGCCAGACGGGCGTTTATATCGGCGCAGACGAAAATGCGAAAGGGCTTTTCCTCCTGCAATATCACGTCGGCGTCGCGGCCAACGATCACACAGTCATTGCCGACGCGTGCAATCTCGTGCAAAATCTCCCGCTCGCGCACCAGAAGCTCCGTGCGTATTCCGGGATTGAACATCAAATGGGAAAAGCTGTTTTTATAGGTCAGCTGCATGTTCTGCCAGCCGTGGCTGCTCAGAAGCTTTTTGACGTATTCCGCGTCGAGCTTGTGGTCGTCGGCCAGCGTCTCGATGATCTGTTTGTCGTAGTAGTCCCAGCCGAGTTTTCCGGCCAGACGCTTGCCAAGCTCGCGCCCGCCGCTGCCAAACTGCCGACTGATGGTAATGATACGCATATAAACACCTTGCTTCTATAAAAAATACGTAAAGACCACTTGTATATACCACCGGCGCTGCGCTTTGTCAATCACAAAAATGCCATTGACAGGGTCTTTGATCCGTCATAAACTACAATCAAAGCAAATGGATACGGAAAGGGAGAGAAAAGATGAAAACCATCGGCTTTATCGGAACGGGAAACATGGGCGGGGCTCTGGCGCGCGCCGCAGCGAAAAGTGAGCTCGCCGGCCGGCTGCTGCTGGCCAATCGCAGCATCGAAAAAGCGCAGCGGCTGGCACAGGAGCTGGGCGGAGAGGCGGTAGACAACCGTCGCGCTGCGGCGGAGGCGGAGATCCTCTTCCTTGGCGTCAAGCCCCAGTATCTGACGGAAATGCTCGAAGGAATCCGTGACGTGCTGGAGGCGAGGAAAGATCGCTTCGTGATCGTGTCGATGATCGCAGGGCGGGATCTTGCAACGCTGGACAAACTGCTCGGCGGAAGACCTGTCGTGCGTGTTATGCCGAATATCCCGGTCGCCGTCGGCGGCGGCGTCACGCTGATGAGCGCGTCCGCGTCCGTGACGGCGGAGGAGCGGGAGGAGGTCAAGGCGCTGCTTGCGTCTTCCGGAGCGATACTGGAACTGGACGAGCGCCAGATGGAGGCGGGAGGCGGACTGACCGGCTGCGGCCCGGCCTTTGCTGCGCTTTTCCTTGAAGGTCTGGCAGACGGCGCGGTGGCCTGCGGACTGCCGCGCGCGCAGGCGCTGCGCCTGGGCGCTGAAATGCTCAAGGGAACGGCGCAGCTGCTGCTGGAGACCGGGGAACATCCCGCCTCGCTCAAGGATCGGGTCTGCTCTCCGGCGGGCAGCACCATTCAGGGGGTGCGCGCGCTGGAGGAACGCAGCTTTCGCGCTGCGGCGATGAACGCCGTGATCGCGGCCTTCGAAAAGCTTTTCTGAGCGCAGACCGCCGAAGAAACACCCGGCGCGTTTTCAAATGTGAAAACGCGCCGGGTGTTTCTTTCTTATATTTTGGATGCCGTGATAAGCGGCAGGATGAATTCGGCGGCGAAGCGCCCGTTTTCCACTTTGGTAAGGAAACGCCCGCCCATGTGCGCCATGATCTTTTCGCAGGTGCGCAGGCCGATTTTTGTGCTTTCCACGCGCGATACCGAGGCTGCGGCGGCGTTGGAGACGCTGACACAGAGCTCGGCGCCGCTGCGCTCGGCGAGCAGCAGCACATGCTGTGAGGGATCGGCATATTTCTTGATATTGGAGACAAGGTTGTCCATCACGCGCTTGAGATACATGGGGTCGGCGCTGACCGGGCATTCTTCGGCCAGATCAAGACGCTGCACCGCAAAGCCGCTGTCGCGCAGGTCAAACTCCGCCTCGCCCATCAACTGCTCCAGCAGCAGCCGCGCATCCATGGTCTCCATGTGCATGTCCAGATCAGCGCGTCCGAATACGAGAAAATACCGAAACAGCTCGTCGGTGAGGCTTTTGAGCTCCATCGCTTTGGCGTAGGCCGACGCGGTAAACTGCTGACGCTGGGCCTCCGGCAGCTCCTGCTCGCGCAGCAGACCCAAATAGCCGATCAGGCTGGTCATCGGGGTGCGGATGTCGTGAGAGACGGCCGTGATCAGTTCAGAGTTTGCTTCCCAGGCGCGCTTTTCGTTGCCCATGCGATCAATTACGGAGCGGCGCATGGCGTCCATATCCCTGGCCATTACGGCCAGCTCGTCGCTGCCGTCGGCCACAATCGGGCGTTCCAGATCACCGGCGCTCACCTCGGATGCCTCGTGTGACAGCGCGAGGATGCGGCGCGTCAGGCGGCTGGTGTAATAGAGCTGGATGCTGATAAAGGTGATCGAGGAGAGCATAAGCGCGATGATCACCGTCACGGCGAGCTCACGCTTTTGCGAGCTGTCCTCGATCGCGATCTGATAGACGCCATCGGCAAAGCGCATCGGGTACAGCCGTCCAGCGCCGCTGACGGTGGCAATATGCTTGTTGGAAAGCGACTGGTTGACCGCGTCGTAGGGATTCAGGTCTTCGCTTTGGATGATCTGGATGTTGACATAGTCCTGCTGGCGCGACCAGCGTGCGATGGCGGCGGTGTCGTTGCCGGAAATCAGATTGGCGCTGACGTAGCTGCTGAAGCGCGCATAAATGGCAGCCTTGCGGGCGGAGACCGATTCGGGGCTCATATAATAGTGCTCTACGGAATAGCGCCCGAAGCCATTGACCAGCAAGAACACGAGCGCGGCAGCGGCGATGGCGAGAACCTGTGACAGGATCATTTTCAGCCGGAGCGAGCGCATCGCCCCGCGCAGCAGCGACTTAATCAATTTGATAGCCCTTTCCCCAGACGGTGCGGATGATCTTCGGCGAGGAGGGGTTCTCCTCAATCTTTCGGCGCAGATTCAGCACGTGCACCATGACGGTGTTGCCGGAGCCAGGGAGGAACCGTTCCTTCCACACGGCCTCATACAGCTCGGGCGCGGTGACGGTGACGCCGCGGTTTCTCAGCAGATACTCGAGAATGGAAAATTCCGTGTCCGTCAAGGTTACGGCCTGACCGTTGTTCACCACGCTGTGTGTGGCAAAGTCGACCTCCAGGTTTTCAATGGCGAGCGCGGCGTCCGGCTTGCCGCGGTATTCCTTATAGCGGCGCAGCAGGGAAGCGACCTTGGCCAGCAGCTCGTCCTGCGAGAAGGGCTTGGAGAGAAAATCGTCGCCGCCGCTGCGATAGGCGCTGATGCGGTCGGCCTCGGCGGACTTGGCCGTCAAAAACAGCACGGGCGCGTTCGTGTGCGCGCGCAGCGCGTCGCATACGGCATAGCCGTCCATGCCGGGCATCATCACGTCGAGGATAACAAGGTCGACGTCTTTGTTTTCCTCAATGAGCGCGAGCGCCTCGGAGCCGCTGGCCGCTTCGCGGACGGTATACAGGTTTTGCAGCAGCAGCCGCAATACCTGACGGATATCGGGGTCATCATCGACGATTAAAATTTTTGATTGTACACTCAATGAAATCACCTCAACATGCATTTTACCACAAATCGACGGCATCTCAACCGCTTTTTCAAAGGTTTAATAGTTCTTAAGAGACGATTTAAGAGTTCTTAAGACACATTTTTCTGCCGCTGTGATACAATCACAAAAGAAACGGCCCCGGTATGGAAATGGGCCGAAATACTTTTCCAATAACCATCAGACGGAGGAACACCATGAGACGAGTGAAACAGATCGCGGCGCTGCTGCTGGCAGTGCTGATGCTGCTGGCGCTGGCTGCCTGCGGAAAGAGCGGCGAACAGTCGGCAAATCCCGGCGGGCAGTCGGAAACATCCGGTAAATCGGGCGATAAGCAGGCGCCGAAGGAGACGGCTGCGCCGGAGTTTGTCTATACCGCAGGCTATGAGACGCTGAATCTGCCTGAGGAGCTTGGCGGATTCTTCGCCCAGCAGGTTTTGGAGGACGGCTTTTTGTCCTTCATCGGCGAAAAGGTCGGCGAGCGCGAGCCCTACGATGGCGAGGAGCTGACATGGGACGGACAGCTCGATATTTATGAAAACCGCCTCTACAAGCTCGGCCTGGACGGCAAGCTGACCAAGCTCGAGGGCTATGAACAGATGAAGCTGGACAATGAAGAGCTTGAGGAAGGTCATGAAATCAGCAGTGGTACAAACTGCATCGTTGCGCGCGAGGGCGGCTATCTGACGCTGGAAAACGTCTGGGAGGGCTGGAGCAACGCCCCGGAGGGAACCGAGCCATATACCGACGAATGGTATATGGCGATGGAATACCGCCAGAGCTATTATTTGCGTACGCTCGATGAGACAGGTAAGGAGCTCAGCTGTGTGCCGCTGGATACCGATGCGCTCTCCAACGGCGGAGATGAAGTGTACTTTAATTCAGACTCTATGGCGGCAGCGGGCGAGCACCAGGTGCTGCTGGCCAGCGGAGAAGGACTTTGCCTCTTTGATACCGAGACCGGCAAGTACATCGGCCGCATCGATGGGGTTGACTGGGCGCAGAAAATACTGACGCTGCGCGACGGCCGCGTCATGGTGGCTTACTCCGGCGATCAGGGACAGCGTTTGTCCGAGATCGATCTCGACAAGGGCAAACTGGGCGAGAGCTATCCGGTCAACGGCGATTTTTATAACGCGGTCACCGGCGGCGGCGACTATGATATCTACTACACCAACGGCGTCAACTTCTATGGCTTTGATGTTGACAACGGCAAAATCGAAAAGCTTTTCAACTGGATCAACTGCGATGTGAATAACTACCAGCTCAACGGTTTCACCGTGACGGCGGACGGGCAGGTCGTCGGCCTGTATACCGAGTGGGGCAAGAACGGCGAACAGGCAGAGGTCTCCTTTGTAAAGGTAAACAAGGTGCCCTATGACAGTGTGCCGCACAAGGAAACGCTGACGCTGGCCGTCCAGTGGCTGGACGACAGTGCCCGCGGCACGATCATCGACTTCAACCGCAGACACGACAATGTCCGCATTGAGCTGAGGGACTATTCCGAGTATAATACCAATGGGGACTACAGTGCCGGCCTGACCAAGCTGCGCACCGAGATGCTGGCCGGCAACGTGCCGGATATTATCGACCTCAACGCCCTGCCCGCCAAGCAGTTCGCCGCCAAGGGCCTGCTGGCCGATCTCTATCCGCTGATCGACGCCGACCCGGAGCTCAGCCGCGAGGACTTCTTCCCGGCGGTGCTCAAGGCAATGGAAAATAACGGCAAGCTTTTCGGCGCCTGCTCCAGCTTTGATATCATCAGCGCGGTCGGCGCCTCCCGCGTTGTTGGCAAGGAGCCCGGCTGGACCTATCAGCAGTTGATGGACGCGCTCAAGGAAATGCCCGAGGGCTGCACCGTGTTCGGCAACACAGAGACCCGCTACGACGTGCTGCGGATGTGCCTGATGTTTGACATGGATCACTTTGTGGACTGGAACACCGGCGAGGTGCGGTTTGACAGCCCCGCTTTCATCGACCTGCTCAACTTCACCAAGACTTTCCCGGCGAATTTCGACTGGGAAAACTATGAGTGGAGCGAGGAGGACGACGGTTATTACCGTATCCGTGAGGGGCGCCAGATGCTGCTCTCCGTCGGCTTGTATGGCTTTGATGCGCTTTCACAGTATGAAGACCTCTTCGGCGGCCTGGACGCCTTTACCTTCGTCGGCTTCCCGACCAGCGAGGGCGTGGGCAATATGATGAACACCAACGCCGGCTACGCCATCAGCGAGACCTGTCAGAACAAGGAGGCCGCCTGGGAATTTGTGCGCGTCTTTTTGACCGAGGACTATCAGGATAATAAGGTCTGGTCCTTCCCAAGCAACATCCACAGCTACGAGACCAAACGCAAGGACGCGATGACGCCGACCTATTTGAAGGATGAAAACGGCCGCATTATGGTCGATCCCGAGACGGGCGAAAAGATGATGGAGCAAAAAGGCGGCTACTGGAACCAAGAGACTCAGGAATTTGTTCCGATCTATTCCTTCACGGAAGAGGAGATCCAGAAGATCGAAGAGATCATCAACAATACTGACCGCTTCTATTCCGAAGATCCGGCGATCTTTGACATCGTAAAGGAACAGATCGACGCCTTCTACAGCGGACAGCGCAGCGCCGAGGACGTGGCGAAGCTCATCCAGAGCAAGGCGCGTATCTACGTCAACGAACAGCGCTGACGTCGGAAGAAACTCGCTGCATTGCGCTTGCGTTACATCCTTCCGGCTATCCCGATCAGACCCGCTTTGCCGGGCTCTGATTTGACCGGGGATGTGGGGGCACGGCGAGAAACTCTGCAAGTTTTTTGATCTGCCGCAGCTTTGGTTGCGGCAGATTTTTTTAAGGAAAATTAAGAAGTTGACATAATTTTGTAATTGCAGTATTTGTCAAGATATAGTATAATCTCTCCGATATAAAGAGAAGATTTTGCGGTAGGAAAAGCTTATGAACAATCGCGTACAAAAAAAGAATAAGGCGTTTGACTTCCTGAAGAGTCTCTGCTTTCTTTTCCCAAGCCTGCTCGGCGTCGGCGTGTTTTTCATCCTGCCCTTCGGCGTGGTGATTTACTACTCGATGATCGACGGGCCGATCACGAAAAACTTTGTGCTGTTTGAGAATTTCACGAAGCTGTTTCAAAATTCTGCCTTTCGTCTGGCGGCAAAGAACACCCTCAGCTTTTCCGCCATGGCGGTGCCGCTGGCGGTGGTTCTGGCGGTGGCGCTGGCCTTGATGCTGGAAAGCCGCATCCCGATGAAGTCGCAGTTTCGCACCTTTTTCCTCAGTCCGATGATGGTTCCGGTGGCCTCGGTCGTTCTGGTCTGGCAGGTGCTTTTCAACTACAACGGCACGATCAACGAGTTGTTTCTGTTTGGCGGCGGCAAGATCGACTGGCTGCAGTCTGAGTATGCGCAGATCGTGGTGCTGCTGCTGTTTTTGTGGAAAAACCTCGGCTACAACATGATCCTTTTTATGGCGGGGCTGGCCAACATCCCCAAGGAGCTGCTGGAGGTGGCGGACGTCGAGGGCGCGAGCGCGGCGTATAAATTCTTTGCCATCAAGCTGCGCTATCTCTCGCCGACGGTGCTGTTTGTCATGATCCTCTCGCTGATCAACTCCTTTAAGGTTTTCCGCGAGGTGTATCTGCTGGCCGGCGCGTATCCCTACGATCCGCTCTATACCCTGCAGCATTTCATGAACAACACCTTTGGCTCCATGGATTATCAGAAGCTGTCCGCCGCCGCGGTGCTGATGGCGCTCGTGATGGTCGTGATCATCGCGCTGCTGTTTCTGGCGGAGGACTGGTTCGGAAAGGACGTGGAGGGATGAAAAAGAAAAAGCATTATTTCGGCCGGGGAGCAATGTTCGTCCTCTGCGCGATCTTTGCGGTGCTGTTTCTGCTGCCGACGGTGCTGACCATCTCCAACTCCTTCATGGCCGAGACAGAGATCGTATCCAACTACGGCATGATCTTTTCCAACACGAACGGCGGCTTCGTTTCCAAGACGGTCAACCTGAAATTCATTCCCGACAAGGTGACGCTGGAGCAGTACATATCGGGGCTGATGAAGTCTCCGGATTATCTGATTAAATATTGGAACAGCATTTTGCTGGTGCTGCCGATCGTCATTTTGCAGGTGGCTATCGCCTCCGTGGCGGCCTACAGCTTTACCCGCTGGCGCGGCAAGATTCGCAGCGGCATCTTCTTCTTTTACGTGATTTTGATGCTGATGCCCTATCAGGTCACGCTGGTGCCCAACTATCTGGTCAGTCAGTGGCTCGGCATCATCAACACCCGCTGGTCGATCATTTTGCCGGGCATGTTCGCGCCGTTTTCGGTCTTTCTGCTGACCAAGTTCATGCGGCGCATCCCCTATTCGCTCATCGAGGCCGCAAAGGTGGACGGGGCGGGCGAGTGGCAGATTTTTACCCGCGTCTGTCTGCCGCAGTGCCGCTCGGCGATTTTCTCCATTGCGATTTTGGTTTTCATCGACTATTGGAACATGGTCGAGCAGCCGCTGGTGCTGCTGAAGGATGCGGATTCCCAGCCATTGAGCGTATTTCTTTCCAGCATCAACGCCGGAGAGATCGGTCTGGCCTTCGCAATGGCAACCGTGTATATGATCCCGTCGCTGCTGATTTTCCTGTATGGCGAGGCCTATCTGGTAGAGGGCATTGCCAACTCCGGCAGCGTCAAGGGCTGAATGATAAGAGAGGACGGAACCATTATGGAAATGCAAGTGAAAAACAGAGCATGGGTTAAAAATGCAGTCATCGTGTTTTTGGCTATCCTGCTGATCCTGACCTTTTTTTCCAACACCATCATGAACCACTCGCTGGCGGAGGTTGCGACGCAGAGCGTCAACGGAGGTTCGATTACGGCGCGTGTGCGCGGCACCGGCACGGTCAAGGCCGAGGCCGCCTATGAGGTCAAGGCGACGCAGACCAAGTCGATCGCGGCCGTCAAGGTCAAGGTTGGACAGGAGGTCAACGAGGGCGACGTGCTGTTCATTCTGGGCGACGGCAGCAGCGAGGAGCTGGCCGAGGCGCAGGAGGCGCTGCGTCAGCTGGAGCTCCAGCGCCAGCGTGCCACGGCCGGCTATCCCAGCGCCGATTACAGCCTGGCTGAGCGAAACATCGAGCAGGCGCGCGAAAAGCTGAACGCTGCGTATGAAGCGCAGGTGGCGGCCTATGAAGCGCTGGTGGCGCACTCTACCGTGCCGGAAAACGTGCTGCGCGAGGCGAATGCCAAGATTGAAACCATGCAAAAGCGTGTGGATGAGGCCAAGGCAGCGCTGACAAGCCGGCAGGAGGAGTTCGTGCAGCGTCAGGTAGAGGCAGAACAGCGCGTTAACGACGCGCTGGCCAAGCTCAACGAGCTGCTGGATAACCCCCCGCAGGAGAGCGAAGCGCCGCAGACGACCGAGACGCCCGAAGAGAGCGCGGCGCCGCAGGAGAGTGAGGAAAAGAGCGAGTACCAGCGTCAACTGGACGACGCGAAGGCTGCGCTGGAGGCGGCACAGATGGCACAGGCCGCGCTGGATCCCACCACGGATTTGGAATTAATCAACGCGCAGGAAAATCTGGAGGCCGCCCAGACGGATCTGGAAAACGCACAAAAGGAGCTGGACGATCTGCTCAACCAGTCTGACGGCTATGCCGAGGCCTATGCGGCGGCGACACAGGCGCGTCAGGAGGCAGAGGACGAACTGTTTATCCTGGAATACAATCTGAATCAGGAAAAAATGTCCGTCGGAAAGAGCGCCTCGAGCGTCTACACCGAGATCCAGGAGATTGATTACCAAATCGAAAAGGCCAAGGAAAAGATTGAATCGTTGAGCGGCGGCGAGGGGGATCAGGTTCTTGCCAATGCGGCAGGCATCATTGAAGAGATTTATTTCACCGCGGGCAACACCCCGGCTAAGGGCGAGCTGCTCTGCACGATCCAGGTGCCGGATCTGGGCTATACGCTGAGCTTCTCCGTCACAAACGACCAGGCGATGCGTCTGCGTACGGGCGACGAGGCGACGGTGTCGAACTACTGGTGGGGGCGCGAGATCAACGCGGTGCTGGCTTCGATCCGCACCGATCCGCAAAATCCCCAGACGAACAAGCTTTTGACCTTCGACGTCTCCGGCGACGTCAACCCCGGCTCCGAACTGACGCTGGCCGTCGGCTCCAAGAGCCAGAACTATGACAGCGTCGTGCCGAACTCCGCCATCCGCAGCGACGCCAACGGCAGCTTTCTGCTGGTCGTTGAGGCGAAAAACTCCCCGCTGGGCAACCGCTATTACGCCAAACGTGTAGACGTGACGGTGCTGGCGAGCGACGATCTGAACAGCGCGGTCTCCGGGGATTTGGGCTATGGCGATTTCGTCATCACGACAAGCAACATGCCCGTCAAAAACGGCGACATGGTGCGCATGGCAGACTGATATGAAACAGAAGCTGACACAACATAAAAAAGCGCTGATCGTGGCGCTGTGTCTGTTGCTGACCATCGGTGCGCTGGCCTGTTTGTGGCAGGAGCGCAGGCTCAGCCGCTCGCTTTCCAGCCAGCAGGCTGCCGAGCGATGGCGCGGCGAGAGCGAAATGGACTACGCGCAGATCTCCTGCTTCGTTCCGGTGGATGAAGCGATTTCGGAAAACCAGATCTTCGCTTTTCGCGCCGCGCTGCATGAGGAGCTGGGCAAGGCGGCGATCGAGAGCGAGGGCCTTTGGCGCGATGCATGGAGCGGCACGGGCAAGATCTTCGTCTCCGGCCAGAAGTGGCGCGGCGATGCGGCGGTGATTGCCGTCGGCGGCGACTTCTTCTTGTTTCATCCGCTGCGTCTGCTCAGCGGCAGCTATCTGCGCGAGGACGATTTGATGAAGGATCGCGTCGTACTGGACGAGAACCTCGCCTGGCAGCTTTTCGGCGGAACAGATCTGGCGGGAATGGAAATTCGCTTGAATGACAAGCCCTTCGTGATTGCCGGCGTGGTGGAGCGCGAAAAGGATCGGGCAAGCCGTATGGCCTACACCGCCGGCGCGGGACTCTATATGAGCAGCGAAAGCTATGCCGCGCTGACGGAGGAGGAGAACTTCATCACCTGCTATGAGCTGGTCTCGCCGGAGCCGGTAAAGGATTTCAACCAGCGCGTCGCGAAGGATCGCTTTCCCATCGGACGCGGCGAGGTGCTGGTCAACAGCGGCCGATTTTCCTTTGCTCGCTTGCTCGGCTTGCTGCGGCATATGGACGAGCGCTCGATGCAGGGCATGGGTATGATCTACCCCTACTGGGAAAACGCCGCCCGCGTGACGGAAAACCGCGCGGCACGGCTGCAGTTTTCGGCAATGCTTTTGGCGCTGCTGCCGCTGATCACGCTGCTTATCCGTCTGATCGGCTTGCTGAAAAAAGGAAAAGAGCGTCTGGCAGAAGAGCTTTGGCCGCGGACCAAGGAGGCGGTCTCGGAAGCGATCCGACGCCCGCAGCGCCGCCGCTGGGAGAAAAAATACGGAAAACATTCATAGGTGATATGGCGCGGCGGTCGAAACATGCAGCGAGGAGGTTTCGCTGCGTGCCGGGCTTGCCTGGAAAGGAACCAATATGCTGACTTGTGGTTTTTTATTTCTGCTTTTCTTTGCGCTTCATCTATATTTTTGTCTGAAAGGAAAAACAAGATGGAACAAGCTGCGGCTGACGGTGCTTGCATTTGCTGCATGGCTGGTTTCGACGGTTTTAACAGTTCTGCTTGTCAGCACCGGAATAGCAGTCGGCATGGGGCTTTCGTTTGTCTGCATGCGCGTGAGCTTGTTGGCACTCATCGCCTGTATTCCGGCGTGGTTGGTCTATGCGATCGTTTACTCTGTCAAAAATAAGAAGCTGCGGTTTTGGATACTTGCCATGCCGTTTGCAATCGTTATTCTTCTATTTGGTGCTGCTGATGTGATAGTCCGTGAGTTCCCGGATGATCGGTATGTGTCCTATTACTCTGTACCGGAAGCGGTGGATCGTCTGGAAATTTACAGCTTTTCTTACGATCATGATAAGCGCCGGCACATTAAAACGGTTACCAATCCGGCAGCGATCAGGCGCTATAAAAACGCCTTTCGTTGGGAAGACGGGAATGCGATTTGTTGTGATGAACAGACGGTGCTGCTTATTTACGAGTATGCCGGTGAGGAAATGGTCAGCAGATCAAGCTGCGCGCTGTTTGCCAGCGCCGGATATAACAACATCGGCTTTACCGCGCAGCAACTGGAATTACTCTTGCTGCCATAAAAAGAAAAAACGGCTCCTCATGCTTGACACAAGCAGCAGGAGCCGTTTTTTCGCAAAATCATTACATTTTGTTGAAATTGACTATTTAATTCCTACTCAAAAGCTGGTACATTAAAGCTGAAGGAAAAAACGCCACAAGGGGGCGACAAGATGAACATTACAACGAAAGGGCGCTACGCGCTGCGCGTAATGCTGGACATGGCGCAGCGCCCGGAGGAGAAGATTATTCCGCTCAAGGCGATCGCCGAGCGGCAGGGGATATCGCTCAAGTATCTGGAGCTGATCGTCGGCTCGCTGCGGCAGGGCGGGCTGCTGGAGAGTGCGCGCGGCAAGGACGGCGGCTACGGCTTGCGCCGGTCACCGGAGGAATATACGGTCGGCGAGATTTTGCAGTGTGTGGAGGACAGCCTCGCGCCGGTTGCCTGCATCAAGGACGGCGTCGTCCGCTGCGATCAGGCGGAGGGCTGCATTACGCTGCCCATGTGGCAGGAGCTCGACGAGCTGACGAACAGCTATCTCTCGTCTATTACCCTCGCGGATTTGCTGTCGGGGGAAAAATGGAGAGCAAGGTCTTGACAAATCCGCCGAGGGTGCTATAATCCCTTGTTAGAAGATAGGGATTAGGAAAGGATACGAAAGAAATGTTTGTCTATGCGGATAATGCAGCGACCACCGGCGTGTCAAAAGCAGCGCTGGAGGCGATGCTTCCTTATTTGACAGAGCAATACGGCAACCCCTCCAGCCTCTATGCCTTTGGGCAGAAGGCGAAGGAAGCCATAGAGCAGGCGCGCGCGGACGTCGCGGCATGTCTGAACGCCGAGCCACGGGAAATCTACTTCACTTCCGGCGGCAGCGAGGCCGATAATCAGGCGATCGTTTCGGCGGCGCGCAACGGCGCGAAGAAAGGCAAAAAGCATCTGATCTCCACCAAGTTTGAGCATCATGCGGTGCTGCATACGCTCAAACGGCTGGAAAAAGAGGGCTTTGAGGTCACGCTGATAGACGTGAACGCCGACGGCGTCGTCCGCGTGGAGGATCTTGAGGCGGCAATCCGTCCGGACACTGCGCTCGTCACCGTGATGTTTGCCAACAACGAGATCGGTACGGTACAGCCCATCGCGGAGATCGGCGCGCTCTGCCGCGAGAAGAAGATTCCCTTCCACACGGACGCGGTGCAGGCGGCGGGGCATATCCCGCTGGACGTCAAGGCGCTCAACGTGGATATGCTCAGTATTTCCGGGCATAAGTTCCATGCACCCAAGGGCGTCGGCGCGCTCTACGTCAAAAAAGGCGTGCTGATCAGCAACCTCATTGACGGCGGCGCGCAGGAGCGCGGCAAGCGCGCGGGCACGGAAAACGTCGCGGGGATCGTGGCGATGGCTGCGGCGCTGAAGGAGTCTGTGGCGCACATGGAGGAGAACACGGCAAAGATCGTCCCCATGCGCGACCGGCTTTTTGAGGAATTGAGCAAGATTCCGCACAGTAAAATCAACGGCAGTCTCGAAAAGCACGTGCCCGGTACGGTCAACATGTGCTTTGAGGGCATCGAGGGCGAGAGTCTGCTGCTGCTGCTCGACGATGAGGGCATCTGCGCCTCCTCCGGCAGCGCCTGTACCTCCGGTTCGCTCGATCCCAGTCACGTGTTGCTGGCGATCGGTTTGCCGCACGAGGTCGCGCACGGCTCGCTGCGCTTGAGTCTGAGCGAGTATAACAGCATGGAGGACGTGGAGCATATCATCCGCGTCGTGCCCCGTGTGGTCGATTATTTGAGAAATATGTCTCCGGTTTGGGATGAACTGGAAAAGGGCGAGCGCCCGCATCTGATTTGACAGGGAGGAACTGACAATGGCTCTGTATAGCGAAAAGGTGATGGATCATTTCCGCAATCCGCGCAACATGGGCAAGCTGGACGACGCCGACGGCATCGGCGAGGTCGGCAACGCCAAGTGCGGCGACATCATGCGCATGTATATCAAGGTGGACGACGAAGGCGTTATCACCGACTGCAAGTTTAATACTTTCGGCTGCGGCAGCGCGATCGCGACCAGCTCCATGGCGACGGAGCTGATCATCGGCAAGCCCATTGACGAGGCGCTGCAGCTTTCCAACCAGGCGGTGGTCGAAGCGCTGGACGGTCTGCCCGTGCACAAGATCCACTGCTCCGTGCTGGCCGAAGAGGCCGTGCGCGCTGCCGTGAAGGACTATTACGACCGCAAGGGCATCGCATACGATCCCGCGCAGTTCCAGTTCCACAACGAGGAAGAGGAGCACGGACACACGGAAGAATGAGCTTCCGGGCTTATCATCGTGAAAAAGAGGCTATGAGCTGCAAAGTTTAGCAGCTCATAGCCTCTTTTGCTTGTAAAAAGAATGCTTTTATGTCATAATGCACATTAGACTGAAAACGGGGGTGGAAGCCATGAGACTTCGTATCGTTTTGGATGAGGGAGCGAAAATGCCGCTGCGCGCGCATCCGCAGGACGCCGGGATGGATCTGTTTACACGGGAGGAGCTTTTGATCCCCGCGCGCGGCTCCGCGGTGTGCGATACCGGCGTACATATTGAGATTCCGGAGGGCTACGTCGGCTTTATCAAGAGCAAGAGCGGCCTGAACGTCAAGAAAAATCTGCTGGCTGAGGGCGTCATTGACGCGGGCTATACCGGGCCGATCGTCGTCAAGATTTATAATCACGGCGACGAGGACGTGCTCCTTTCCGCCGGAGACAAGCTGACGCAGCTGGTGGTCCTGCCCGTGGCCCTGCCGGAGCTGGAGCTTTGTGACAGCTTGACGGAGACCGCGCGTGGAGACGGCGGCTTTGGCAGCACGGGGAGATAAGGGGAACAAGATGGAACGCATGAGACAGACGCTCGCGATGCCCCTCGAGGGCAGCAGCGCAAGCCTGCTGCGATTGCTGCAGCAGCTTGCTTCGGCGGATGCGCAGCGGCGCGGCGCAGGGCAGGCGGTGCTTGCGGCGAAGGGCTGCACCTGGGTGCTGGTAAAAAATCGCTTGACATTTTCCCGGTTTCCCGCCCCGGGCGAGCGGATCAGCGTTGAGACCTGGCCTTTGCAGGGACGCTTTTCTCTTTATCCGCGCCATTTCGATATCTTCGATGCGGCGGGTGAGAACGTGGCGCACGTGGAAAGCCTCTGGGCGGTGATGGATATCGAGAGCCGCCGTCTGCTGAATGCAGAAGAACGCGGCATTGAGATGGCAGGCGTGGAGAACTTGCCCTTTCGTCCGGCTCGTCGGATCCAGCTTGACGAGGGCGGCGAGCGTTTTGATTTTACGCCCGACCGGGAGCAGATCGACGAAAACGGGCACATGAACAACGCCGCCTATCTGGATGCGGCGGAGGCGCATCTGCCGGAAAGCCTTCGCGGCCGCGCCCTGCGCGAGATTGCGATCGACTACGAGCACGAGCTGCTGCCGGAGCGCCACGCGACGCTGCGCGTGCTGCCGGGCGAGGATCACTGTCTCTTTGAGGCGACGATGGACGGAAAAATCTGCTTTCGTTTACGGGAGGATTTTTTCCCCGTTTAAAACCGCTTGTATGAGCGAGTCGGCGTGATAGCAGAGCTTGAGGGAAAAGAAGGGGACTTCTTCGTCGAGAAGCCGCAGGAAGATCTTGTCGCCCTCCCAGATGGGCAGCGTCGGCAGCGTCTCCCAGGGGAGCCATTCAAGCTGCCCCTCCGCGCAGTCTTCCCGAAGCTGACCGTGGAAGCGATCGGCGGTGAACAGGTGCATGTACTCGGTTTCGCCGTCGAGCACGAAGGTGATGATGCCGCGATAGCGCCAGGCGTCGAGCGAAAGCCCCGTCTCCTCGTACACCTCGCGCAGCATACAGTCCTCCGGGCTTTCGCCCGGCTCGAACTTGCCGCCGATGCCGATCCATTTGTCGCGGTTTTGATCCTGCGCCTTTTTGATCCGGTGCATCAGCAGCACCTCTCCGCCGCGGCGGATATAACACAGGCTGGTATTGAGCATAAAAATCACCTCTGAAATACTATACCATTTTTGCGAAAAAAAGAAAACAAAAGATGTTTTGTACGAAGCATTGGAAGTGAAAGCTGTTGTTGAGACAGTCAGATAGGAATACAACATGAAACAGGAAATGAAAAAACCAAATACCAAGGCCGGGCTGATTGCTTTCTTTTTGCAGGGGAGCAAGCGCTATTTCGCGCTGGCGATCATCTCGGCGCTCATAACGAATCTGGCCGAGATGATCAATCCCCAGATCATCCGTATTGCGCTGGATCATGTGATCGGCAAGGCTCCAACGGACAATTTGTCTGCGTTTGCCAGGGCGCTGATTGAGCGCGCGGGCGGCGTGGAGCTGCTGCGCGAGAAGCTCTGGATCATGGCGCTGGCGATCGTCGCGGTGGCGCTGGTCGGCGTCGTCGGCCAGTATCTCTTCCGCGTGAGCAACACCCAGGGCGCGGAGACCCTCGTCAAGACCATGCGCGACAGGCTTTATGCGCATATTGCGCGTCTGCCCTTTGGCTGGCACATGAAAAACCGTACGGGCGATATCATCCAGCGCTGCACCTCGGATATCGATACGCTGAAAAATTTTGTCGCAGAGCAGCTGACCTCGATCTTCCGTATCGCGATTTTGCTGGTGCTGTCTTTGAGCTTTATGCTCAGCATGAACCCGCTCCTGACCCTGATCGCCTTCATCCCGATGCCGTTTATTATCCTGTACTCCATGCGCTTTCACAAGAAAATCGGCGCAGGCTTTCTGGATTGTGACGAGAACGAGGGCAAGCTTTCGGCGATGGCGCAGGAGAATCTGACGGGCGTACGTGTGGTGCGCGCTTTCGGACGCGAGCGCTATGAAAAGGATCGCTTTGAGGAGCACAACGAGTACTATACCGGGCTTTGGGTCAAGCTTTCGCGGGTGATGAGCACCTATTGGAGCACGGCGGACGTCCTGTCCGGGCTTCAGGTCATGCTGATCGTCGTGTTCGGTGCGGTGTTCTGCCTGCATGGGCGGATGAATCCCGGTGAATACGTGGCCTTTCTGTCCTACAACCAGATGCTGGTCTGGCCGATCCGTATGCTGGGGCGTATGATTTCGCAAATGAGCAAGGCGGGCGTCTCGATGGAGCGTATCGCCTATATTATGGACAGCGAGACCGAGCGCGACGAGCCGGACGCCATCGACGCCGACATGACGGGGGATATCCGCTTTGAACACGTAAACTTTGGCTATGAAAACAGCCCCCAGATGCTCTACGATATCGACTTTACGCTCCCCGCCGGCACGACGCTCGGCATCCTCGGCGGTACGGGCAGCGGCAAGTCTACGATGATGGCGCTGCTCGATAAGCTCTACGACGTGGAGGAGGGACAGGGGCGCATCACGATCGGCGGCGTGGATCTGCGAAAAATCCGCACCGCTCATCTGCGTCAAAACATTGGCATGGTGCTGCAGGAGCCCTATCTCTTTTCGAGAACACTTGAGGAGAATATCGCGATCACCCGCCCGGGATCAGCCGCGAGGAGATCCGCGAGGCGGCGCGCGCCGCCTGCCTGGACGAGACGATCGAGAGCTTTTCCAAGGGCTATGAGACCTTTGTCGGAGAGCGCGGCGTTACGCTCTCCGGCGGACAGAAGCAGCGCGCGGCGATTGCCCGCACGCTGACGCAGAAGACGCCCATCATGATTTTTGACGATTCGCTCTCCGCCGTCGACACCGAAACGGACGCAAAAATCCGCGCCGCGCTGCAAAGCCGCTTCGGTACGGCGACGATCATTCTGATTTCACACCGTATCACGACGCTCTCGAAGGCCGACCAGATTCTGGTGCTGGACAAGGGGCGCATCGTGGAGCGCGGCAGCCACGACGAGTTGAAAAACGCAGGCGGCATCTATCAAAAGATTTATGAGATCCAGTCCGGTACAGGAGAGGAGGCGGCGGTATGAAGCAAAACGAAGAAAAACATCAGTCGCTGCCCTTTTTTGGCGTACCGAAGCTCTTTCCTTACGTTGAGCACTATGCGCCGCATCTGCTGGCCATCGTGTTTTTCGGGCTGATGGGCAGCGTGGTGGACGTGTCGCTGCCGCTGTTTCAGCGTTATGCGATCAACCACTACATCGGCGAAAAGACCCTGGATACGCTCGCAATCTTTATTGTGCTGTACGTAAGCTGTCTGGTTTTTTCGGCGTTTATGAACTATCAGGCGACCTTCCGCGCCTCCTGTGTGGAGGTCTGGATTGGACGCGACCTGCGGAATATGGGCTTCAACCATCTGCAGACCCTGTCCTTTTCCTACTTTAATCAAAACAGTGTCGGCTATATCCACTCGCGCATCATGAGCGACACCTCGCGCATCGGCATGCTCTTTTCCTGGAGTATGATCGACGCGGTCTGGCACCTGTCCTACCTCGTCGGCGCCATTGCGGTGATGTTAGCGGTCAATGCGCGGCTGGCGGGACTGGTGATGCTGATTTTGCCGCTGATCGTTGTGCTTTATTCTGTTTTCCAGACGAAACTGATCCGCGTCAACCGCCGTATCCGCGAGATCAACTCCAAAATCACCGGCAACTTCAACGAGGGCATCACCGGCGCGCGCACGATCAAAACTCTGGCCATCGAGGACAAGATGGACGCGGATTTTTTGGCTGATACGGCGGAAATGAAGCGTACTTCGGTGCGCGCGGCGCGGCTGCGAGGCCTCTTCTCCGCGACGATGAGCTTCGCCTCCTCGCTGGCGCTGGCGATCGTCCTCTGGAAGGGCGGCGTGATCGCCGAGCACGAGATCGGCACCTTTACGATGTTCATGTCCTACGCACAGGGGCTGATGGAGCCGGTGCGCTGGCTGATCGACGCGATCTCCGATCTCATTACGACGCAGGTGAACATCGAGCGTCTGACAAAGCTGCTGGAAACCAAGTCCGACGTCACCGATACACCGGAGGTCATCGCGCGCTACGGCGACAGCTTTGAGCCCAAGCGTGAAAACTGGGAGGAGCTCAAGGGGGATATCGCCTTTGACGACGTCAGCTTCCGGTACCCGGACGGTGACGAGATGGTGCTCGAGCACTTCAGCCTCCAGATTCCCTTTGGCTCAAACATCGCCATCGTGGGCGAGACGGGCGCCGGAAAATCGACGCTCGTCAATCTGGTCTGCCGCTTCTACGAGCCGACGCAGGGCCGCGTGCTGATCGACGGACGCGATGCGCGTGAGCGCAGCCAGCTCTGGCTGCACTCGTCTATCGGCTACGTGCTGCAGACGCCGCATCTGTTCTCCGGCACCGTGCGTGAAAATCTCCTCTACGGGAACCCAAACGCTACGGAGGAGCAGATCGCCCGGGCGCTGGAGCTGGTCTCCGCTGCAGACGTGGTGGATCGGCTGGAAAACGGGCTCGATACCGACGTGGGCGAGGGGGGAGATCTCCTGTCCACCGGCGAAAAGCAGCTTTTGAGCTTTGCGCGCGCGATTTTGGCCGACCCGAAGATTTTGGTGCTCGACGAGGCGACGAGCTCGGTCGATACCATCACCGAGCAGAAGATCCAAAAGGCGATCGACGTCATCGTCAGCGGGCGCACATCCATCGTCATTGCGCACCGCCTGTCCACGGTCAAAAACGCCGACTGCATCCTCGTGGTCAAGGACGGCAAGATCGTGGAGCAGGGGACGCACCGCGAGCTTCTGGCGCTGGACGGCTACTACAAGCAGCTCTACACCCGCCAGTACGAGGACGAGGCGACGCAGAGCGCGCTCAATTAAATCACCCGGCCACACACCGCAGAAGGGTTTTGACCTTCTGCGGTGTTTTTTGGATAATTAAAAAGTAAACAAAACTATGTAAATTATATTAAGTTAATAAAAATATGTAAATTAAATTATGTAACAAACCCGGGGCGCGGCTTGACTTTTTGGGGGCTTTGCTATACAGTAGGAGAAAAATTTCAAGGAGTTTTTCGTCATGGGATTTTGGGAACTGCTGATGACCGGACTGGCTTTGAGTATGGATGCCTTTGCCGTTTCTGTCTGCAAGGGCTTAAGTTTGCGACGGCTGCAGCTGAAGCACGCGTTGCTGGCGGGGCTGTATTTTGGCGGCTTTCAGGCCTTGATGCCGCTACTCGGCTGGGCGCTGGGGATTCGCTTTCAGGCGCTCATTGAGCGTGTGGATCATTGGATTGCGTTCTTTTTGCTGCTGGTGATCGGCTTAAGTATGATCCGCGAGGCTTTGGGCAAGGCAGAGGAACAAAATGACGATTTCGGCGTCAAAACGATGTTGCTGCTGGCGGTGGCTACCAGCATTGACGCGCTGGCTGTCGGCGTTACGTTCGCCTTTTTGCAGGTACATATTCTCCCCGCTGTTGGACTGATTGGCGCAACGACCTTTCTGCTGTCGGCGCTGGGAATCTATATCGGCAAGACCTTTGGCGCGCGCTTTCGTTCGGGTGCGGAGCTGGCCGGCGGCGTGATTTTGATCCTGATCGGCACAAGGATTCTTCTGGAGCATCTGGGACTGTTGACGCTGCCGTTTTAAGCCGTACGAGCATTTCTTAATATTCTGAAAAATCGCTTAAAATTATTAAGAATGCGTAAAAAGGATATAAATAATTAAGTTTTTTTGTTATACTGCGGCTAAGGAGAACCGAGCGGAAAGGAGGAACGCGGATGGAAGAACAAACACCGCCCGTTGGCAGAAACAGACGCCGACTGTGGATTCTTGCGCCCGTGCTGCTTCTTACGGTGTTGAGCCTCATCTTCCTGGCTACAAGAGCCGTTCACTGGTCATTGCAGCAGAGCAAGACCCGGCTTCTGACGCTGGTGGATATTGAGCATCCGGTTGAGGATGATTATAACGTGGAATTTATGCTGCTTGGCGATGGACAGATGATGGATTCGCGCTGTGTGGACGATCTGGAGGCGATGCTTGCCGACTGTCGCGCTGCGGGCGGCAGACCGGAAATCACGGCGTCTTTCCGTACCTGGGGCGCGCAGGAGCGCTTTTATGAGGAGCGGCTGACGGCGCTGATGGCGGAGCAGGGGCTTGACGAAGAGGCCGCCCGTGCGCGTTTGACACGCAAGATCGAGGCGCCCGGCTACAGCGAGCACCAGCTCGGTCTTGCCGTGGATATTCTGGAGGAGGGCAGCGAGCTGCCCGAAGAAGAGCAGAGCGATACGCTGACGCTGCGCTGGCTGCGGGAAAACGCCTGGCGCTACGGCTTTATCCTGCGCTATGCGGAGAATAAAACGGCGATCACCGGCAAGGATTACCGCCCCTGGCACTTTCGCTACGTCGGCCACGAGGCCGCCGCGCAGATCGTAAAATTGGATCTCGCGCTGGAGGAATATCTGGAGATGTTCTTCTCGTGAAGAGACAACGCAACAGCGTCGACGGCTTTGCGCTCGGCGCTGTTTTATTATTCAGATAAGAGGAGAGACTCGCATGAAGCGTGTCTTGAAAAAATATGGAGCTTGATCGCCATTATTGTTCCAATGATGTTTTTCGCTGCGTTTGTTCTTTCTGCCTCGACGATCGCCTGGGCGGTTTGGGATGCAATATATTCTGATCCGACGAAAACGATGTGGTGATCTGTATCCGTTATTACCCTTAAGCCAGAGGGGCGATAGGAAACATGGATATTACTCGATATAAATGATACACGCGGAGGATGATGAAAGTCCTCCGCGTGTTCGTGATTTTTGATAGATATTATCTTCTCACCAGCAGAACGCCCCGGGCGGGGACGGTGACGCTGCCGCTGAGGGTTTCACCGCCTGCGGGATAGACCGCATCGCCGGAAAGCAGAAGCGTCCATGCGCCCTCCGGCAGGGGATAGCTCGTGTCCTCGTCCAGCGGGTTGAGCACCGCATAAGCGACGATGCGCCCCTGGAAGCGATAGCTGAGTACAATGCGCATATCGTCAAGCAGCTCGCCGTGCACGTCTTCGGCGCGCGTCAGGAAGACGTTTTCCTTGCGCAGAGCGATTAACTCGCGGTAAAACTCTTTCATCTCCCAGACGGGGGTGTCCGGCTGCAGCGCCTCCCAGTCGATATTGTTCACGGCGTCGGAGGAGGCGTAGCTGTTCTCGTCGCCGTCTTTGCTGCGAAGCATCTCTTCACCGGCAAGGAAGAAGGGCATGCCGCGACTGATCATCACAGCGGCGGCGGCGAAGCGGTTCATCGCCAAGAGCTCGTCCTCGCTCGCGTCCGGGCGGCTCAAATGCAGCTTGTCCCAAAGGGTGTTGTTGTCGTGCGAGGACGTGTAGTTGACGACCATCGCGCGATCGACGCTCCAGCTTGTGCCGGAGGATTTTACGCCGCCCTGCAGCCCAAAAATGACCTGATTGGCGCTGAGCTTGTTGACCTTGCCGCTGATGTAGCCGGTGTCCTTGCGGTCAAAGACG
This sequence comes from Oscillospiraceae bacterium, assembly GCA_017518225.1. Classification (GTDB taxonomy): domain Bacteria; phylum Bacillota; class Clostridia; order Oscillospirales; family Oscillospiraceae; genus Limivicinus. The sequence continues at coordinate 44,205 of JAFWVV010000032.1, forward strand.
CTGCCCTTGAGCCCGTCACGGATCGCGTCGTTGAAGACGGCGATGCTGCCGATGGCGTCGGAAGAGGCTTTGATCTGCCGGATGTTCGCTTGGGTCGCCTGCGCGTTCGGGTTGAGGGGTGTGCTGCCGCCCGTCCAGCCCTCGCCGTAGATCAGCGCCTGGGGATTGACTGCGTGTACCGCCTGTTCAATGGCCTGCATGGTATCCAGATCATGCAGCGCCATCAGGTCAAAGCGGAAGCCGTCAAGCTGGTATTCCTCCGCCCAATAGCGGACGGAGTCGACCATGTACTTGCGCATCATGGCGCGTTCGGAGGCGGTCTCGTTGCCGCAGCCGCTGCCGTTGGAGGGCGCGCCGTCGGCGGTGAAGCGGTAGTAGTAATAGGGGACAATCCGATTGAGATTGGAGTCGAGCGCGTAGGTGTGGTTATAGACGACGTCCATCACAACGCCGATGCCGCTGCGATGCAGGCTCTGCACCATCTGCTTGAATTCCTTCACGCGCACCTCGCCGTGATAGGGGTCGGTGGCGTAGCTGCCCTCGGGGACGTTGTAGTTTTTCGGGTCGTAGCCCCAGTTGAACTGACCGTCAGGGTTTCGCTCGTCTACGGTGGCGTAGTCGTAGACCGGCTGGAGATGAACGTGCGTGATCCCCAGCTCCTTCAGGTAATCCAGCCCGACGGCAGCGCCTTTGCGGTTTTGCAGGCCGCTCTCGGTAAAGGCGAGATATTTGCCGGGATACTGTGAGGCGTCAATGCGCTGAGAGAAGTCGCGCACATGCACTTCCCAGATTACGGCCTCGGTGTAGGACTTCAGCGAGGACAGCGCGGCGCTGTCCGCATCCCGAAAGCCGGAGGGATCGGTCTGGGTCAAATCCACAACCATACCGCGCTCGCCGTTGACGCCGGTGCTGCGGGCATAGGGATCCACCGCCTCCTGCGTGCCGAGCGCTGTCGTAACGGAATAGGTATAATAGGCGCCGTGACTGCAGGGCGCGGTCACGCTCCACACGCCCTTGTCGCCGCGCGCCATATCCATGCGCGCATAGGCTTCGCCGCCGTCGCCGTCAGAAAAGAGATTCAGCGTGACGGCGCTTGCCGTCGGCGCCCAGAGTTTAAATTCCGTCTCGTCGCCGCGGATCGTCGCGCCGAGATCGTCGCCGGTGTAGACGTATTCGTCAATGAAGGCCTGCGAATCAAAGATTTCGGTCGGCAGCGCGGTCACAGCGCCGTAGCCCTCGATTTCGACGGTATAGGAGCGGCAGAGATCCAGCGGCTCGCCGAGCGTGATGACGCCGGTGATAACCTCGTTGTGCAGGCTGCTCAGTTCGGTCACGGGCAGACTGCGCGTGCCGTCTGAAACGCGCACCTGCTCCGTGGAGCTCAAACGCGCGGCGGGCGAGATGAAGTAACGAATTTCCGTGGGGGAGATGATGCCGGCCAGGGTGAAGTTTCGGATCGGCTGCAAGGTCAAACCACCGTCCTCGCTGTGATATTGGGTTTTGTCGCCGGGTTTCAGGTAGATTACGGTGTCGCCGTCCATGCGGACAAAGCGATCCTCGTCGTAATCCTTTACCGCCTCGCCCCAGCTGCTGCCGCCGGGCTCCGAGCAGTCGCGCCGGACGATGAAGCCGACCTCCTGCACCTCTTCGGGGACGTTGACGACGACTTTGGCGCCATAGGCGCAGGGGTGGAAGCGCTCGCCGTGCCCGTCCGCGCCGGGAAACCAAAGCCAGACGTCGCACTTGTCATAGTCGGCGCTGCCATGCCGCCAGTAGAGCGTCAGCTGCTTACAGCCTTCCGCGCGCGGCAGCGTGTACTCGTTGGAATCAGGTGTGACAGGCTGCGCCGCGTCAGCGGGCGGCTCTGAGGCCGCTGCGCCGGGAGAGGGGGCTTTGGCACATCCGGACAGCAGACCCGCCATCAGCAAGGCCGTCAGCAGCAGCGCAAGAGCGCATTTGATTTTCATGGCAAGCACCTCCGGTTTGTGTTGTTTTGATAGTGTTATCCTACCACTTTCGCCGGTGTTCGTCAAATGAATCGGGACGAAAAAACAGCCTGTGCGCCGCAGGACGCACAGGCTGGAAAAAGTTTGGAATTTACTCGGCCAAAAGCTTGTTGAGCGCGGCGAGCTTCATGCTGGAGCAGTAGATGTCCATCGCCTGCTCAAGCTGCTCGATGGGCGGCAGGGAGGGGGCGACGCGCATATTGCTGTCCTGCGGATCCTTGCCGTAGGGGAAGGTGGCGCCGGCGCCGGTCATGGTGAGGCCGGCCTCCTTGCAAAGCTGCCAGGTCGCCCTGGCGATGCCGGGCATGGTGTTAACGCTGACAAAATAGCCGCCGTTGGGCTTTTCCCAGTGGGCAATGCCGAGCGGAGCGATCTCGCGGTCGAGGTTATCCAGCACACAGCGGAATTTCGGCCCGAGGATAGATGCGTGCAGCTTCATTTTGGCGAGCACGCCGTCCTTGTCCTTGAAGTAGCGCACGTGACGCAGCTGGTTGACCTTGTCGTAGGAGATGACCTGTGCGTTGAGCAGCTTTTTGGTGTACTCCATGTTGTGCTCGCTGCAGGCGAAGACGGACACGCCCGCGCCCGGGAAGGTGATCTTGGAGGTGGAGGCGAATTCAAAGACCATGTCGGCATTGCCGTACTTGGCGCACTCGCTCAAAATGTCCGGGAAGGGAACGTAGTCGCCGAAGAACTCGTGGACGATATAGGCGTTGTCCCACATCAGCAGAAAGTCCTTGGCGGCGGGCTTCATTGAAGCGATGCGGCGGATGGTCTCCGCGCTGTAGATGATGCCGTCGGGGTTGGAATACTTCGGTACGCACCACATGCCGCGCACGTCCTCGTCGCGGATCAGCTCCTCAACCACGTCCATGTCGGGGCCTTCGGAGGTCATCGGCACGGTGATCATCTCCATGCCGAAGCTCTCGGAAATCGTAAAATGACGATCATAGCCGGGGGCAGGGCAGAGCCACTTGACCTTGTCGAGCCTGGCCCAGGGCTTGTCGCTGTTGACACGGCCGTGGGTGTAGCATTTGGCAATCGTGTCGTACATCATCTGCAGCGAGGCGCTGCCGCCGACAAAAATGTTCTCCGGCTTCACGCCCAGCAGATCGGCGAAAAGCTTGCGGCAGGCGGGCAGACCCTCAAGGTTGCCGTAGTTGCGCGCGTCAATGCCGTCGCTGTTGAAGTCGCTGTCCGGGCGCAGCACGTCCAGAATGTCGCTGACCATGTCAAGCTGCTGCTTGCTGGGCTTGCCGCGCGCCATGTTCAGGCTCAGTCCCTGCGCCTTGAGCGCATCGTAGTGCGCCTGTACCTTTTCCCGCTCCTCCAGGAGCTCGGCCTTCGTCATTTCGGTATACTGTTTCATAGCTGGATCCTTTCACCTTTTTCCGGGGCTGTTTTGCCGCACGGGCGCCGCCGGTATTCTTATTTGCAGAGAAAAGAAACTTGCTTTTTCAAGCATATCACAAAGGCTGAGATACATCAAGGGGGGCAAAATGAAAAATTCACCGGAAAATGAAAATAGAAGCTTTTGCCAAAAACTGTCGCTTTCCTTTTGCCGGCGGCTGTGGTAAAATATGCGGCGGAGTTTTTGCAATTGGAGAGGGGGAATGGTGCGATGCTGTTTCCAATGGAGCTGACGTTGAAAATGGCGCTGATCGTAGTCGTCGGCGTGTTTTTCGCGGGCTTTGTCGATGGGATCGCCGGCGGCGGTGGTCTGATTTCGGTGCCGGCCTATCTGCTGGCAGGGCTTCCGGCGCACCTGGCGCTGGGCACCAATAAGCTTTCCTCATGCATCGGCACGAGCGTATCGACAGCGCGCTATATTCGCAGCGGCTATATCAACTGGCGGCTGGGCATCCCCTCCGCGGCGCTGGCGCTGCTTGGCGCGCATCTGGGCACACGGCTGCAGCTTGCCGTGGACGAGCGATATATCAAGGGCATGCTTCTGCTCGTGCTGCCCTTGGCGGCTGCGGTGGTATTGCGAAAACGCGCCCTGCCGGAAGAAGGCGGGGAGATCGCGCCGCGCCATCAGGCAGCGATTGTGCTGCTTGCCTCGCTTCTGATCGGCACCTACGACGGCTTTTACGGGCCGGGCACGGGCAGCTTTCTGCTGCTGGCCTATTGTGCGTTGGGCAAGCTGGATCTGCGCACGGCCTCCGGTAACGTCAAGCTCGTCAATCTCTCCAGCAATTTCAGCGCGCTGCTGACCTCGCTGGCAAACGGCAAGGTCTTTTTGGCGCTGGGGCTGCTTGCCGCGGTGACATCAATTGCGGGGCACTATCTCGGTTCGGGACTGGCCATCAAGGACGGAGCGAAGGTTGTCCGCCCGGTGATTTTGACGGTGCTGGCGCTGCTGGCGGTTAAAATTTTGATGGAACTGATTGGATAAACGAAAAAGCGGCGCTGCGGATGGCAGCGCCGCTTGATTATGTCTGCAAAATCGTATGCCAAAGCGCCTTGAGCTGATCTTCCAGAATGATCCATAGCTCGTCAAGCGCCTTGAATTCCTCCAAAGCCTGCTTCATTTCTTCAGAGTCCATAGAAAAACCCTGCGCAGACAAACGCGTGAAGCGCGCCCGCGCCTCCTTAAGCTCGAGACTGACCTGATAGAGCTTTTCCGTAGAACGGATTATCAAGTCCTTTTTGTGGTCCATATTCTTGCCCTCCATTTTGCGCTGTTCCTTGAGCCAATTATATTATAATCGGAAAATAAACGCAAGCGCGTATACGCAAATGCGTCTCAAAACCTAAAATGTCCTTGAGGTGATATGATGTTTGTCAAGGACGCTGTGGTGCGACGCTTTATGGATATTTGCAGGCAACGCGGTATCAAAGCCAATGAATTGGCAAATTTGGCGGGTGTTACGCCATCTACGGTTTACAGCATGATGAGCGAAAAGAGAAGAGATCTTTCCATCATCACGATCAAGAAACTCTGCGACGGCTTAGATATGAGCTTGGGCGAGTTCTTTTCCACGCCGGAGTTTGACGCACTGGAGCAGGAGATCCGGTAATACACGAAAAAAGGAACAGGGGCGCTCAGGCTCGTAAGACACATGACGCATTCAGCGCTTTTCAAACACCTATCTACCTGTATGGTTTATTTTGCATTGTCCTATAACAGGACATATTCTTTTGTTCAATAGTATACGCTAATCCTTGTCCTAAGTCAAGACAAAGGAGCGTATGATAATGGCGAGAATTATCGACGGGATAGCCCAAAACATGGTAGGGGATAAAGTACGGAAATTGCGCCTGGAACAAAAAATTAGTCAACAGATGTTATCAAATCGGCTGGAGACGCTTGCCATTTATATCTGCCGTGGCTCTATCTCCCGCATTGAGGATAAGCAGCGCACAGTGACCGATATTGAACTGTATGGCCTGGCAAAGGTGCTGGGTGTTTCTATTGAAGAACTGTTTAGGGATTGACATGGACACAATCACCGCAATCAAAAACAGAATTCTTTGTTTGTGTGAAGAACGGAATTTAACAATCAATAAACTTGCTACGATGTGCGCGTTACCACCTTCATCCGTGAAAAACATCTTATATGGAAGAAGCACAGATCCAAAGATATTGACCGTTAAGAAAATTTGCGACGGTCTGGACATGAGCTTGGGCGAGTTTTTCTCCACGCCGGAGTTTGACGCGCTGGAGCAGGAGATCCGGTAAAAGAGTTTTTCCCGTTGCATGACGGGTTGGTGACCCGTACGGGACTCCCCGCCTGCGGGCGGGCCGCCTCGCGGGGAAAACGTGCCACCGGCACGTTTTCTAACACCGCTCGGTTCGAGTCCCGCGGGGGACGGAGATATCAAAAACAACAGCCCCACCAGAGGTGGAGCTGTTGTTTTTGGTGACCCGTACGGGACTCGAACCCATGTTACCGCCGTGAAAGGGCGGTGTCTTAACCACTTGACCAACGGGCCGGATTGCGGCGCGATCAAAAAAGATCGCGCCAATTTGGTAGCGGCACCTGGATTCGAACCGGGGACACTGCGGGTATGAACCGCATGCTCTAGCCAACTGAGCTATGCCGCCATGTGCTGCCGAAACAGCATTGGAATTGTATCAGACCATAGCCCGGTTGTCAACTCTTTTTTTCATTTTTCAGCGGATATTATGCCGCGGGCGTCAAATAATCCAGAGGATTGACGGCGCTTCCCTTGATTTCCATGGAGAAGTGCAGGTGAGAGGCCTGGGCAATCTCGCCAAGGGCGCTGCGGCCGACGGCGCCAATCGCCTGACCGACTTCCACGTGGCTGCCGACGGAGACAGCGGGTTTATCCTCCAAATTGGCGTAGACCGTTTTGCTGCCGTCGTCGTGGCGGATGACGATTACGGTGCCAAGCAAATCGCTGTGGTCGACGCTCTCGACCGTACCGGAGCCGGCAGCCTGAACAGAGGCGCCGCGCTCGGCCAGAATGTCAATGCCGTTGTGGCTGCGCCAGTCCTGCATGGTTGGATCATAGCTCAGGCGATTGCCGCTGTGACCGCGCTCAATCGCGCCGGTGAGCGGCCAGACAAAGACGGGAGCTGCTGCCTCGACCGTAAGGCTTTCGCCTTGCTCTGCGGCTTCAGGCGGCGTATGCAAGCCAGCGTCTGTCACTGCAGGAGCGGCCTCCTCCAGCACGGGCGCGGCGGCGCCGTCGTCTTTGGGCTTTGCGGGAATGATAATGGTTTCGACGCGCGGGGCGTCTTTGCTGTTGGCATTGGTCTGGAGGACGTCTTCCATCATAGTCTTATTTCCGGCCGCCATCATCCAGGCGGACGCGCCGATCACAGCGGCGCACAGGAAAAGGACTATGTAGAAGCCCTTTCCGGAAAGAAATTTCTCCAGCCCTCTGCCGGAGCTGCTGCTGTTCATAAACTTACCTCCGTTTACGAGAATTGGTTTGCATAGCTATTGTTTCCTGTAAAGGGAGGCTTTATACAAGTCTTTGCACGAAAAAAACGAGAAGCCCGGTTGAGCTTCTCGTTTGATGCTGTTTTCCGTGCAATCCTGTGTGTGAAAGGATTTTTAGCGGATGTTGAAGAACGCCTCGCGGCCGGGGTACATGGCGTCGTCGTCCAGCTCCTCCTCGATGCGCAGCAGCTGGTTGTACTTGGCTACGCGGTCGGTGCGGGAGGGAGCGCCGGTCTTGATCTGGCCGGCGTTGACAGCGACGGCGAGGTCAGCCAGGGTGGTGTCCTCGGTCTCGCCGGAGCGGTGGGAGACGATGGCGGTGTAGCCGGCGCGGTTGGCCGTCTGGATCGCGTCGAGCGTCTCGGTCAGAGTGCCGATCTGGTTGACCTTGATCAGCACAGCGTTGGCGGCGCCCAGCTCGATGCCCTGCTTGACGCGGGCTGCGTTGGTGACGAAGAGGTCGTCGCCGACGAGCTGAATGCGGTTGCCAAGACGCTTGGTCAGACGCTGCCAGCCTTCCCAGTCGTCCTCGCCCAGGCCGTCCTCGATGGAGATGATGGGGTACTTGTTGACAAAGTCTTCCCACATGTCGATCATCTCGTCGCTGGAGAGCACAGTGCCGCGCTTGGGCAGGTGATACTTGCCGTCTTCGGGATTGAACCAGTCGGCGACAACGGCGTCCATGGCAATCATGAAGTCCTCGCCGGGCTTGAAGCCGGCTTCCTCAATGGCCTTCACGATGACCTTCAGCGCGTCCTCGTCGGTCGCGAGGTCGGGCGCGTAGCCGCCCTCGTCGCCTACGCCGGCGGCGGGGGTGCCGCTGGCCTTCAGGGTCTTCTTCAGCTGATGGAAAACCTCGGCGCACATGCGCAGCGCCTCATGGAAGTTGGGCGCGCCGACGGGCATGACCATGAACTCCTGGATGTCCACGCTGTTGGAGGCGTGAGCGCCGCCGTTGAGGATGTTCATCATCGGAACGGGCAGGGTCTTGGCGTTGACGCCGCCAATGTAGTTGTACAGGCTGTTGCCGGTGGCCAGAGCGCCGGCCTTGGCGCAGGCCAGAGAAACGCCCAGAATGGCGTTGGCGCCCAGACGGGTCTTGTTGGGGGTGCCGTCGAGCTCGATGAGCAGGTTGTCAATATAGGTCTGATCCAGCACGTTCAGACCAAGCAGGGCCTCGGCGATCTCGCCGTTGACGTTATCAACAGCGTTCAGAACGCCCTTGCCGCCGTAACGGCTCTTGTCGCCGTCGCGCAGCTCACAGGCCTCATGGATACCGGTGGAAGCGCCGGAGGGAACCGCTGCGCGGCCGATGGTGCCGTCGTCCAGCGTGACCTCGACCTCAACGGTGGGGTTGCCGCGGGAGTCCAGAATCTCGCGCGCCATGACGTCTACAATTTCAAAATACTGCTTCATGGATAAGCCTCCTTCGTTTATTTGACTGCCGGGGGCTGACCCCAGCCGACGATCTTTGTATATTATATCCCATCAAAGGGTAAAAGGAAAGAAAAAAATAAAAAAACAGCAGGGAAATAGTACACAAAATCTCCTTCGCACAGCTTCGGATCGGCGCTTTTTTCTGTGCGAAATGACGAAGGAGGCAGAGCGGCAGCGTAAGTGAGAAAAAAACAGCCCGTTTCCCCAACAGGGAAAACAGACTGTTTATCAACCGGTTTCTATGCCAGCCATGTTGGATTGACATCGTTGCCCGCACAACTTCCGCCTACTATGCCGACGGATGGCCCACAAGTAATCTTTGCTTGCTTTACGGGTTTAGGTGCCGATCTCACCGATGGGTGCCGCCCATCTCCTATATTATGTATACCATACTTTTTTTCGTATGTCAAGGGTTTTGTGGATAAAAAATGATTTTTCGATCTATTCTTGCAAAATTTTTATGAAAAATGAATAAATTGCGATAATCTTATTCATGCGCCACAAGATCTTGTGGCAACAGAAGACCTGCGCAAACGGCTGCAAACAGGTTTCTGTTGTATCCAGGCGCGCTTTCATGTAAAATAAAGAAAAAAGGAGCGGAGGTGGGGCGTTGTGACGCTGCTGCAGATGAGCTATATCTTGGAGATTGACCGCTGTGGGTCGATGAACAAGGCCGCGCAGGCGCTGTTTGTCTCCCAGTCTGCGCTGTCCAGCGCGATTTCCGAGGTGGAGAAGGAGCTGGGGATTCGTATTTTCCTGCGCTCCAACCGCGGCATCAAGCTGACGGAGGACGGACGGGAGCTTTTGGGGCGGATCGCGCCGATCGTGGAGGGCAGCCGTCGGCTGAGCCAGCACTACGAGCACCGCCGCGCGCCCGACTGGGTGCAGCTTTCGATTGCGGCGCAGCGTTTTCCTTTTTGTGCCAAGGCCTTTGTGGAGCTGCTGCGCAGCTTGCGGCAGCGGCCGATGCAGGTGAGCCTGAAGGAAATGGATATGGCGGCGGTCATTCGCGAGCTGGCCTCCGGCGCAAGCGAGCTGGGGATTATTTTTGTTTCGGACAGAACCGATCATGCCATCCGCCGCAGTCTGGAGGAGCATCAACTGCGCTTTGAGCCTCTGCTTTCTCTGCGACCGCAGGTGTTTATGCGCCGCGATCACCCGCTCGCGCAGGAGCGTTCCTTGACCGTCGATCAGCTGCGCCCTTATCCGAACGTGGTCTTTACACAGACCGACTACGACCCCAACTACGCCGAGGAGGCCGTGGCCGGCAGCGGTGCGGGATTCGAGCAGCTCGTTTATGTCAGCGACCGTGCGACCATCTACAATATCATGGCGCATACCGACTGCGTCTCCACCGGCAGCGGTGTTCTTCCGGTGGGCTATACCGACGAGCGGCTGATCGCGGTGCCGCTGGAGGATTATTTTGAAATGCGGTTGGGCTACGTCTGCCGCAGCGGGCAGGCGCTGTCAGAGCTGGCGCTGCGCTTCATCGGCATGCTCACGCGCGTGTTGGAGGAGACAAGATAAATCAAGAATCAAGAATGAAACAATCCGGGCATCCAAGGAGCCCGGATTGTTTTATTCATTTCATTGTGAATCAGATCATTGTGAATCAGATGGTGCGCAGAGCCTGATCCAGATCGGCGATCAGGTCTTCGGCGTTTTCGAGGCCGGCAGACAGACGGATCAGTCCCGGCGCGATGCCGGAAGCGGCGAGCTCCTCGGCGTTGTAGGTGGAGTGGGTCATGGAGGCGGGGTGCTCGATCAGGCTCTCGGCGTCGCCCAGAGAGACGGCGACGGTGATGAGCTGCAGGCTGTTGACGAGCTTCATGCCCGTGTCCTTGCCGCCGCGCACCTCGAAGGCGACCATGCCGCCGAAATCACGCATCTGACGTGCAGCAATCTCATGGTTGGGATGGCTCTGCAGACCGGGGTAGTAGACCGTCTCCACCGCGGGGTGCTCAACGAGGAAGGCGGCGATTTTTTTCGCGTTTTCACAGTGGCGCGCCATACGCAGCTCCAGGGTCTTCAGTCCGCGCAAAATGAGATAGGCGGCGAAGGGATCCATCACGGCGCCGGTCATGTCCTTGAGACCAAAGAGGCGCACCTGAGAGATGAAGTCCGCCTTGCCGACGACAAAGCCCGCAACGACGTCGCCATGACCGTTGAGGTACTTTGTGGCGGAGTGTACGACGATGTCCGCGCCCAGCGCAAGGGGATTTTGCAGGGCGGGAGAGGCAAAGGTGTTGTCGCAGACGACGCGGATCTCCGGGTTGAACTCGTGCGCGATCGTTGCCACCGCCGCGATGTCGGTCAGCTTCAGCGTGGGGTTGGCGGGCGTCTCCAGATAGACGGCGACGGTATTGGGCTTGAGGTGCGCGCGCACGGCGTCCAGATCGCTGGTGTCAATGAAATCGACCTCGACACCGTAGCGGGGCAGACCGTGGTTGAGCAGCGCAAAGGTGCAGCCGTAGAGCGTGCCGTCGGCCAGAATGTGCTTGCCGGCGCCGGCGAGCGTCCAAAGCGTGGACGAGATCGCGCCCATGCCGGAGGCCGTTGCCAGACAGGCTTCGCCGCCCTCGAGCGCGGCAATCTTGTTTTCCAGTACGCTGACCGTGGGATTGCCGAGACGGGTATAGATATAGCCGTTTTCCTCACCGGAAAAACGACGGCCGCCCTGTTCACAACTGTCAAAAACGAAGGTGGAGCTCTGGTAGATGGGGGTGCAGAGAGAACCGTACTGCGTGTCCTCGACCTGTCCGGCGTGAATAGCCTTCGTGCCGAAACCGTTCATGTGGTGCGTCATGGCTGTATCTCCTCTTTTTGTTTTATATTTTTGCCCGAAAAACGGAATGCTTCCAAGAAAAAGATACCATAAATGTGAAAAAGTGGGGTAACGGGTAAAAAAGAACGCCTGTTATCAATAAAATCGATAACAGGCGCGGGCGTTTATGCGTTTTCTGACGATGCAAGGCTTTGCAGCGCGGCGATCAGGCCGCGACGCAGATCCCCCAGCGGCAGGGCGGGCGTGCCCGCCGGGCGCGGCTGGGTGTCCAGCAGGGGAACGTGGATGAAACCGCAGGGGATGGGCGTTTCCAGCCCGCCGATATGGTGCAGCAGAGCGTACATCAGACTGTTGCAGACAAAGGTGCCGGCGGTGTTGGAGATGCGGGCGGGCACGCTTGCGGCTTCGATAGCCTCAACCATGCGCCGGATCGGCAGCGTGGAAAAATAGGCGTCCGGCCCCTCCGGTGTGATCGGAAGGTCGCGGGGTTGAAAGCCGTCGTTGTCGGGCATTCGGGCGTCCATGACGTTGATGGCGACGCGCTCGGGCGTGATGGCGTCGCGCTCCTCAGCCTGACCGAGACAGACGACGGCGTCCGGCTGCAGCGCGTCGATCAGCGCCACCGCCTCGTCCGCGGCACGACCGAAGACGGTTGGCAGCACGTGCTTGACGAGCCGGATCGTGCCGAGCTGCTCCGGCAGAGAGAGCAGCAGCTCCTGCGAGGCGTTGCTTGCGGCCTCGCCAAAGGCGTCAAAGGACGTGAGGAGGATTGTCATGTTTCCATCTCCTTTTCGATGCGGTGCAGAAAGTCCGCTAAAAAAGTGTGGCGCTCCTGCGCGATCCGCTTTGCTTCAGCGGTGTGCATCCCGTCTTTCAAAAGCAGCAGCTTGTCGTAAAAATGCTGCACGGATTCCTCCAGCGGCCGCCCGTGCTCGCCGCCGTAGGCGAAGGTGCGCGCGATACCGACGGCGCCAAGCGCGTCCAGTCGGTCGGCGTCCTGCACGATCCGCCCCTCGAGCGTGGCGGGGCGCTTGTCACGGTTTTTGCTGAACGAAACGCTGTTGATCGCCTCGCAAATCGCCTCGATCTGCACGGCGGGAACCTGATTGTCTGCTAAAAAACGCCGGGCGTTTTCGTTGTTTTCCGTGTGAAAGAGCTTGTGATCGTCCGCGTCGTGCAGCAGCGCGGCGAGCGCGACCGTCTGCCGGTCATAGCCGGGCTCTGTATCCGCGATGCGCATGGCGAGGCGATAGACCCGCAGCGTGTGCGCCGCGTCGTGCCCGCCGCTGTTGCCGTCAAACAGCTCTTTGACGTAGGCGACGGCCCGTTCCCGGATCGTGTCGTTCATGCTTGGCGCTCCTTTCTTTTTCGGCGGATAGCGCGGATCGAGAAAAACAGCAGCGCGCCGAGGAGGACGCCGAGCGTATTGCAGATCAGATCGTCGATATCGGTGCTTCTCTCGTAAAACAGCAGCTGCGACAGCTCGATCAGCAGTGAATAGCCGAAGCCGGCCAGAACGACCTTCCAGACGCGATTGAGCTTTCCAAAGCAAAGCGGCCAGAAAATCCCGACCGGGATGAACATGGCGATGTTGCCAATGAGATTGCGCAGCCAGCCCTCATATGGATCAAATAGATGGACAAAAGGCACGAGATTGAGCCGCAGCGGCAGGATTCGCGCCGCGTCGAAGTGGAGGTGCCCGATGAGTCCGCTTTCCAGATGCCAGGGGAAGTAGACGAAGCGCGCAATGACCGCCAGACAGATGTAGACGCAAAGCCAGCGCCAGATCTGCGCTCGCCGGACTTCGTTGAGGCGCGCGTATAAGACGAAGCTCACAGCCGTCCAGACCAGCGTGATCAGCGTAAACAATTGTCCGTAGGTGATGCTAAAACGCATGGGTTCATTCCTTTCCGGGGCTGCTTATTTCAGTTCCTCAATCCAGCCGTCGCCCGCCTTCCGGTAAAACAGCTCGCTCAAGGGCTCCTCGCAGAATACGCGGAGATAATTCGTCATGCCGGAGGTCAGCCTTAAGCGGGGCAGCTCCGAGAGCCTTTCCCACCAGACCTCGCCCTCGTCAGAGGCGCGCAGTTCACCCGTAAAGCGGCTTGCTTTATATAAAAATACGAGATAGCGCCGCCCTTCGTCGCACCAGCCGACCGTGCCGCAAAGCACGGGCGCGGCGATCGTCAGTCCGGTCTCCTCCCGGATTTCCCGGACGACGGAGTCCACGACGCTCTCGCCGGGCTCGACGTGACCACCGGGAAAGGTGATTCCCGGCCAGTCCGGCTTCTTCCGGTCGATGACGAGAACTTTATCTTCGCGGCAGATCATGCACATGTTCGTCAGCTCCACTTGTTCCGTGCGCGGCATTGCGTTTCTCCTTTATTATGCGTTCAGACCTTCCGGCTCGAGAGCCAGTCTTCCCTTGTCATTAGGTTTACATAACCAGTTCTCGTTTTGCCCAACTGGGGAACGGGCAGGTTTTCCGTCGTCCATTGATGGCGAAAACCGAGCTTTTCCTGTCCGCGCCGGGATTTCTCGTTGCCCTCGTAGTAGGCGCACCAGACGCGCGCGAGCTTTAAGTCCTCAAAGGCGTGGCGCAGCAGCTCCTGCGCGGCCTCGGGGACGATGCCGCGCCCCCACCAGGGAACGCCCAGCCAATAGCCGAGCTCGGCCTCGTCCTCTTGCTCGGCCAGATCGTTGTGGTGCAGGCCGATGCTGCCAATGGGCAGGCAGCTCTCTTTCCAGACGATGGCGTAGGTCTCCGGCGCGGATAATATCGTCCGGATGATCTCGCGGCTCTGCTCGACGCTCGTGTGCGCCGGCCAGCCGGCAATCGGCCCGACACGGGGGTCTTTGGCGTATTGATAGCAGGCCTCGGCGTCCGCCGCCTCCCAGGGGCGGAGGATCAGCCGGGCAGTTTGCAAGATCATGGGGCTCACCTCGTTAGCGCGCAGAATGCTTCTGTATATAATCCTTGATGGCAGCCAAATCGGCAAGATCCTTTTCTCTGCCGAGCTGCTGTTTCATAAAAATTAGACCTTGGAGTGAAATGACGGGAAAGCCGTCGATCCATTCAACGCGGTCAAAGAGCCAATTTTCAAAAAACTCGATCTCATTTCCGAGAACAATTCTTCTGCTGCCGTCGGTCAAGAGCTCTGTGGGACAAGCCTCGGCCTCCAGCCGGTCAGCCAGTTTTTTGCTGCAGCCCAGATCGATATCGCGGGTTTCTTCTCTGATTCCGTGCATTACCATGGCGCTGCCTGCTACCAGCCAATAGTCCTCTTTGGGAAGGTCAAGATCTTGCAGCTTTTGTATGATCTCTTGCTTATTCATGTCGTATGATCTTTCCACAAGGTAAGAACGGCGGCATGGATGCCGTCCTTGCCGAGCTTTTCAACTTGAAACCGGATCGGCGGCAGGATCACCTCGTCCGGCTCGTTGCCGACGGACGGATATTGATCCAGGCGGATGGCGGGCGTCCCTTTCGCGGCGGTGATCGTCCAAAGGACGCCGCCGGAGCCGTAGGTCGCGTTTTCGGCGGGGTGCGGCTGCAGGGAACAGGAGGAAAAGCCTTTACAGTCTATGATCTCGCCCTCCCGCAGGCCTTCCGCATATTTGCTCTTGACGTTTCGGTAGAGGATCAGATCTTCCTCCAGCGGCTGCAGGCAGGACATCATGTTGTCGATATCCTCCCGGGCGCGGGCGATGATCTCCTGAAAGGTCTCCTGGGAGGTGATCAAAGGAAAGCGCTTTTTATGTGCCTGATACAGCTTGACGCCCTCTTCCTCCGTGCATTTCCAGCGCCGGGCAAAGCCCTGTTCCTCGGCTTCCTTCATGACGCCTCGGCCGTCCTCGTTGATGAGCCGGATGAAAGCCTCAATGCGCGTCTCGCTCTCCTGCCGCAGCAGGGCGTTGATCAAAAGATAGTCGTTGGCGGTATAAAAGCGCAGCGATTCTTTCAGGGCGTCCGTCATAGAAACCTCCTTGTCCTTTCCGTGGAATTGTTTTTATCATATCATACCTTATCGGCGACAGCAACAAAAAAGCTCTTTTGCCCGGGCGGACAAAAGAGGCTTTGTTGATGGGAAAAGCGCGGAGAGGCGTCGACGGACATTGTGGCAAAGCTGTCTCGTCATGTCAGCAGTCCGTCCGCGATCAGGGCTTCGAGTACGCGCGCTTCCCGCTCGAACATCAGCCGGTGATGCGGGCTGTTTTTTACCCGGTAATTCGTTCTGATTGCGACAAGAGGCTCCACGTACGCCAGTCGGTACGATTCCCGCGCTTCATAATCGTCCAGTTGCTGAGGCGCTAACACATCCCTTACCTGACAGAGATAATAGTAATTATCCTGTATAAAGCATTCCGTGGCGTCCCGGTCGCTTTTCTGGATTCGATGCACGTACCCATATTCTTTCACTGACGAGGGGATCACAATCAGTCCTGTTTCTTCCCGCGTTTCCCGGATCATGGCTTCAACAGGGCTTTCTCCGTTTTCTATGCCGCCGCCGGGGAATTTGTAATAGTCATATTTCAGGCTGTGGATCATGGCGGCCAGGCCGTCTTTGATAATAATGCTTCTTGCGCTGTTGTGCGTGAAAGTGTGCGTGCATTGCGCATGATCCATGGTATCCATCTCAAATAGCAATCTCATCGGTGCGGCCCTTTCGAATTGGTGTTTACAGGAAGCCTCTTCGCTTTGCCTCCTGTATCAATTTGGGCTGAATGAACGGATATGTCCATTCTGTTGGGAGCGTATCAAGCTTGAACACTTTTTCCATTTCGCTATGTAATTCCGTTTCAAATTCTGATATTTCAGCATAATACAGCATTCCGTACGTTTCTTCTCCGGTATCATTGACTCTGTTTCTGCCGGTGACGGAGTAAACACAAACAGGCTCTATTTTAAAATCTACCGCCCCGGTTTCCTCATGCAATTCTCTTTTTGCGGTATCCAGAATCGCTTCTCCATGCTCTCTGTGACCACCGGGCACTTCAAAGGTATTCCGCTCCTTGTGTTTGCAAAATACCCATTTATCATCAGACTTTGAAATGATAACGGCAAATTTAAGCAAGGCGTCTTCTGCCGCGTCATAAAATTTGACCTCCAACAATGGTTCACCGCCTCAAATGTTTTCCTTCATAAACTCACTGGCCATATGATATCAGAAACTGTCCGATTTCTTCTTCACTCTTCACTCTTCACTGGAAAAAGTCGCTGAGGAAAACGGAGAGATGAGAGAAAAACGAAGAGAGAAGAGTGAAGAGAACAAAAAGAAAAAGCCGCTGTCGCGACTTTTTCTTTTTGGTGCGAGAGAGGAGACTTGAACTCCCACGTCGGTTGACACACGCCCCTCAAACGTGCCTGTCTACCTGTTCCAGCACTCTCGCTTATTTTGCGCCGATGCATCGATTGCATTGAAAACCGCGTTCATCTTGGTGGCGCATGCCGCATTTAAGGCAAGAGGTATTATAGCAGATTATTCTGTCTTGTCAAGCGTTTTTTCCGGCGAGCGGCGTAAAAGCACGAGAAAAGCCGCACCGAGCAGGCAAAGAACGACGATCAGCGCGCGGGCGCCGTGGTGCATCAGCAGCAGATAGCGCATGACGAGATAGGCGTAATAGCCCAGCAGCGAGGCGAATTGCGTCAGCGCCGCCACGGGTGCGAGCAGCGGAATACCGAAGGCGATCACCAGCGTGAGAATATCGGCGGCAAAGAAATAGCGGTCGTGCATGTGCGGCAGCAGGAAGGGGATACCGACGGCAAAGAGCGCGGCGGCAATGATAAACAGCCGTGTGTCCATGCGTTTGCGGAAGATCAGGCAGAGCGCCAGCAGCAGCGACATGAAGAGAAAGGCGGCGAAGATGCCTGCCGTCGCGGCGGCCTCCGGCTGCGCCACGTTGCGGAAAAAAGCATAGATGGAGGAGGAGTTATAGTTAAGTCCGCTGCCAATGCTGCCGGTCTGGCTCGTGTAGAGCGTGATGGTCTCAATGAGCGGCCGCCCGGCAATCACCGCGGGCAGCACAAGCACAAGATAAGTCAGCGGGAAAACGGGCAAATGCTTCCAGCGAATTTTGCCGCTGAAAAACAGCGCGGCAAAGACCGGCATGATAAACACCGCCTGCAGCTTGAAGCCGAAGGACAGCGCCAGCAGGATCATCGCGCGAACGGGCTTGTCCTCCAGCGCGTCCGCCAGCGCCAGCACTGCCAGCGCGACATAAACGCCGTCGCACTGCCCCCAGAAAGCGCCGTTGAGAAAGACGGTGGGCAGAAACAGCACGGCGAAAAAGCTGCCCATGCGCCGCAGCGGGCTGTCGCTCATGAGAGAGACCAGCCGCATCACGCCCCAGGCGAGCAGTACGTCAAAGGCAATGCTCAGGAGCTTGATGAGGTACAGATCCGGGATCGAGGAATAGGAAAAGAGCGCGAGAAAATAGAGATAGGGGATATTATAGTTGCCGACCGACTGATTCAACGCGCGAAAACCGCCGTTTTCGCGGTAGAAAGCGACCCAGCGCGAGAGAAAATTCTGATAGTCCAGGGTCTCGTAGCGCAGCGCCAAAAGCCGCGGCACGAACGCCGCCAGCAGCAGCGTGACGGCGACCGACCAGAGCGCGCCGCTTTTCAAAAGGCCGGCGCGATAGAGTAAAAACAGCGCAAACAGCGCCTCAATCAGCAGTAAAATGCTTACACGAGCATCCATAGAAACACCTCGATATGAAAAATGGCAGGAGAGCCGCTCTCCCGCCGGAAAAAACTATAAAAAACACTTGACGAAACAGGGGTAAAAGGTGTAAAATAACTTGCTATGTTTATTTAAGGAAAATGCACATCTACCCCCACTATCTGTTGAAAGCATAGCATACCGACCGAGTAAAATCAACACCGGGCGAAAAGAAAAAAGCAACGCACCCGGGTGTTTGCAAATTGGACAAGGAGAGTGCGCACATGACGAAAGACGTTCTCTACGGCAAAACTCTGCGAAAGAGCTTTGCCCGCACCCAGGAGATCATGGACATGCCCAATCTGCTGGAGATTCAGAAGAGCTCCTACCAGTGGTTCCTCAATCAGGGATTGCGCGAGGTCTTCAAGGACACCGACACGGTGGTTGATTTCTCCGGCAAGCTGAAGCTGAGCTTCATTGATTTCTCCATGGATGAAAAGCCCAAATACAGCGAGGAGGAGTGCAAGGCGCGCGACGCGACCTATGCGGCGCCTCTCAAGGTTCGCGTCCACCTGGAAAACACGGAGACGGGGCAGATCTTGAATCAGGAAATCTTTATGGGTGATTTCCCGATTATGACCGATGGCGGCACCTTCATCATCAACGGTGCGGAGCGTGTTATCGTATCCCAGATCGTTCGCTCGCCCGGCGTGTATTTCGAGCATACGACGGACAAGGCGATGATGAACATCTACGCCGCTACGGTGATCCCGTACCATGGCGCATGGCTGGAGTACGAGACGGACGCCAACGACATCTTTAACGTCCGCATCGACAAAAACCGCAAGCTGCCGATCACCTGTTTTTTGAAGGCGATGGGTTCCTACGACGAAAACCGGCCCACCACCTGGCTCAGCTGCGTGGACGCGCCGGAGATGGGCGCGATCACCAACGAGCGGCTGAAGGAGATCTTCGGCGAGGACGAGCGCATCATCGCGACGCTGGCCAAAGACAGCGCGGCTGATCGCAACGAGTGCCTGCTGGAGATCTACCGCAAGCTGCGTCCCGGCGACCCCCCGACGGTGGAGTCCGCCGAGAGCCTGCTGGACGGCCTGTTCTTTGATCGCCGCCGTTACGACATCTCCAACGTTGGACGCTATAAGTTTAATAAGAAGCTCTCCCTGTTCCCCCGTATCGCGGGCTTTACGCTGGCCGAGCCGGTGGTCGATCCGATGACCGGCGAGCTGCTGTATGAGGACGGTCAGGTTCTCAGCCGCGAGGATGCGCGCCGGATCGACGAGGCCGGCGTCGTGGCTGTGGTGCTGAGCGTTGACGGAAAGCGCGTGCGCGTGTTCTCCAACGGTTTTGTGGATATGGCCCGCTTTGTGGACTTTGATCCGGCGGAAGTCGGCGTCACCGAAAAGGTGCGCGGAAACGTCCTGCGCAATCTCCTGAGCCAGTATGAGGGTGAGGCGCTGAAGGAGGCGATCCGCGAGAATATCGAGGTGCTGATTCCGAAGCACATCGTCGTGGACGACATGTTCTCCTCCGTCAACTACCTCAACTGCCTTGCGCACGGCATCGGCGAGGCGGACGACATCGACCATCTGGGCAACCGCCGTGTGCGCTGTGTGGGCGAGCTGCTGCAGAACCAGTTCCGCATCGGCTTTAGCCGCATGGAGCGCGTGATCCGCGAGCGCATGACGCTGCAGGATCTCGATATCGTCACCCCGCAGAGCCTCATCAACATCCGCCCGGTGACCGCGGCGATCAAGGAGTTTTTCGGCTCCTCGCCGCTGAGCCAGTTTATGGATCAGACCAACCCGCTTGCCGAACTGACGCACAAGCGCCGTATGTCCGCGCTGGGGCCCGGCGGTTTGAGCCGCGAGCGTGCCAGCTTTGATGTGCGTGACGTTCACTACAGCCACTACGGGCGTCTCTGCCCGATTGAGACGCCGGAAGGCCCAAACATCGGCCTGATCAACTATCTTGCCTCTTATGCCCGCGCCAACCAGTACGGCTTCCTCGTGACCCCGTACCGCCGCGTGGAGAAGGAGACCTGCCGCGTGACCGACGAGGTCGAGTACATGTCGGCGGATATGGAGGATCAGTATATCGTCGCGCAGGCCTCTGAGCCGGTGGACGAAAACGGCGTGCTGCTCAACCAGCGCGTCACCTGCCGCCACCGCAACGACACCATCGAGGTCAACCGCGAGGACGTCGACTACATCGACGTCAGCCCCAAGATGATGATTTCCATCGCGACGGCGATGATTCCCTTCCTGGAAAACGACGACGCCAACCGTGCGCTGATGGGCGCGAACATGCAGCGTCAGGCTGTGCCGCTGATGACCACCCAGGCGCCGATCGTCGCAACCGGTATCGAGCACAAGTGCGCGGTCGACTCCGGCGTGTGCGTGTTGGCGGAGGAGGACGGTCTCGTGACCGCCGTTGACGCCAACCACATCTCAGTCCGCTACGACAGCGGCGAGAGCAAAACCTATAAGCTCATCAAGTTCGCCCGCTCCAACCAGGGCACCTGCGTCAATCAGCGGCCGATCGTCAATGCCGGGGAGCGCGTCTGCAAGGGCGACGTGCTGGCCGACGGTCCCAGCACTGCCGACGGCGAGATTTCGCTGGGCAAGAACATCCTGGTCGGCTACATGAACTGGGAAGGCTACAATTACGAGGACGCGATTTTGCTTAACGAGCGCCTCGTGAGAGAGGACGTTTTCACCTCCATCCACGTGGAGGAGTACGAGTGCGACGCGCGTGACACCAAGCTCGGACCCGAGGAGATCACCCGTGACATCCCCGGCGTGGGCGACGACGCGCTGAAGTACCTCGACGAGCGCGGCATCATCATGATCGGCGCCGAGGTCACCGTCGGCGATATCCTTGTCGGCAAGGTTACGCCCAAGGGCGAGACCGACCTGACGGCAGAGGAGCGCCTGCTGCGCGCGATCTTCGGCGAGAAGGCGCGCGAGGTGCGCGATACCTCCCTGAAGGTTCCGCACGGCGAGAGCGGTATTATCGTAGACGTCAAGGTCTTCACCCGTGAAAACGGCGACGAAATGAATCCCGGCGTTAACCAGGTTGTCCGCGTGTATATTGCGCAGAAGAGAAAAATCTCTGTCGGCGACAAGATGGCGGGTCGCCACGGCAACAAGGGCGTCGTGTCCCGCATCCTGCCGCGTGAGGATATGCCTTACCTGCCCGACGGTACCCCGCTGGATATCGTTCTGAACCCCCTGGGTGTTCCTTCCCGTATGAACATCGGTCAGGTC
>JAFWVV010000033.1 GCA_017518225.1 Oscillospiraceae bacterium
ACGAAACCGGCCGCCTGCTGCGCCTGTACGAAAGCGAGGGCCGCGCGCAGACGCTGCGCGTGACCGTGCAGGGGGATTGGACGCAGGCGGTGCTGACGGTCCTGCTCGGCAACGAGATCGCGCCGGTACAGGCGCAGGACCGCACCCTGCTGCTGCCGGTCAAACCGTGGCAGATCGCGACCATCCGTTTGCTGTAATACAGACCCGCCGCGGGCCGGATCCGACGATCCGGCCCGCTTCTTTTGCCGGCGCGGCTATTGACAACGGCGCGGATTTTTCGTATGATGAAAAAAAGATGCGGCCGCGGCCGCCGGCAGGAGGAATGAATATGAAAGAAACGCACGAACTCAACGGCGCGTGGGAAGAACGCGGCGTGATCGGCACCCGCGTCGAGATCGAAAACTGCAACGGCAAAACAGGCGACGTCACCGTCTGCTGGCGCAACGCGCCGGTACTGCGCACCACCTTCCGGCTCACGCAGGACGGGGACCGGCTGGTGCTGGACCTGAAAGCCCGCGGCCTGCGGTACGAGCACGCTACCTCCGACTATGCGCAGGTCACCTCCCTGATTTACGAAAACGGCACGCTGGCCCTTACCAAGAACTTTCCTTTTTCCGGCGAGGATACCGAGCGGCTGACCAAGACCGCCCAGTCCCGCTACGGCGACTACACCATCCGGGACGAGATGCTGCCCGCGCTCAAAGGCGTGTGGACCGATGAGGACGGCTGGCTGAAAATGAAAATCTCCGGCGACACGCTCGAGATCAACGACGGGTATCGCACCAAGATCCACGTCATGCACGCCAACCGCCCCGGCGAGCCGGACGGTCGGTTCTATCTGTTCGATCAGGATCCGTCCGCCTATGACTTCCGCGGCTTCGCTCGCCCCGTGTACGACGGGGAGGCGCTGCACACCATCCTGATGGTCTGCGACGGGCCTTCGATAGAGGTGACCCTGCACAAACAGGGCTGACGGGAGGAACTTATGAAAGTCTGCGACGATTGCGGCGGGCGCTCCCTCCGCCGGCGTTGCAACCCATGCGGGGCCAAGCCGGAGGAGGTGGGCGCATGGCTGTTTATTACACTTATATCCTGCGCTGCGGGGACGGTTCGCTGTATACCGGCATCACGACCGATCCGCTCCGGCGGCTGAACATGCACCGCGCCGGGACCGGAGCCCGCTATACCCGTGCCCGCGGCGCCGTCGGTCTGGCGGCGTTGTGGCAAAGCGCGGACCGCGCCGCCGCCTCCCGGCTGGAATACCGGCTGAAAACGCTCTCCCGCGCGCAAAAGCTGGCCCTGATTGCCGGCGGCCCGCTGCCGGACGCCTTTGACCCGGCCGCCTACCGCCGCCTTCCCCTCCCGGAAGAGGAGGAAGAAGCGCCCCCCGCCGGGCCGGAACGGCCTTTTTCCCGCCGGACAAGTGATTGACCTTTTCACCCTCTCGCCTAAAAAGTGAGGGGGTTTTTTGTATATATTTTTTTGATCAAAGGCATTGCTTTTTCAAAAACGGCATGCTATACTATTACTGCATCTTGATTTTGAGGCAGATGCAGACCACAATATTTTGTGTTTTTTCCGAGAGGCAGGCAAAATAGCGATCATGAAGATTTACGGGCTGCAAAAGCTGACGCTGCTGGATTTTCCGGACCGGATGGCCTGCACCGTTTTTACCGGCGGGTGCAATATGCGCTGCCCGTTTTGCCACAACGCAGGGCTGGTGCTCTCGCCCTGCGCGCAGGACCTGATTCCGGAAGAACGGTTCTTCGCCTTCCTGCAAAAGCGTAAAGGGATCCTCGACGGGGTCTGTATCACCGGCGGGGAGCCCTGCCTGCAGCCGGACCTGGCAGATTTTATCCGCCGCATCCGGGAGGGCGGCTTTGCCGTCAAGCTGGACACCAACGGTTCCTTCCCCGACGTGCTGCAGGCGCTGCTGCAGCAGGGCCTGCTGGACTATGTGGCGATGGACGTGAAAAACGCCCCCGCCCGCTATGCGGAAACGTGCGGCGTACCTGGGTTTGACCCGGCACCGGTGGAACGCAGCGTCCGCCTGCTGCAGCAAAGCGGCGTGCCGTTCGAATTGCGCACCACCGTCGTCGCCGGGCTGCACACTCAGGAGGATCTGCTGGCCATCGGCCGCTGGATGCAGGGGGCGCCGCGCTATTACCTGCAAAACTTTGTGGATTCCGGCGCGACCATCGAACCGGGCCTGGCCGCCTGGCCGCCGGAACAGCTGCGCGCAGCGGCGCAGGCGCTGCGCCCGTTTTTCGGGCTGGTAGAGGTGCGCGGCATTTAACGTTGTTTTCAATTTTTGTTTCATATACAAGGAAGAAGGGTTTTTATGTATCAAGTCATCAAGCGGGACGGCAAGGTTGTATCTTTTGATCTGAGCAAGATTTCTGCCGCCATCACCAAGGCGTTCGAGGCGCAGAACAAACAATACAATCCCGACATCATCGACCTGCTGGCGCTGAAAGTCACGGCCGATTACGAAAGCAAGATCAAAGACGGAAAGGTGTCGGTGGAAGATATCCAGGACAGCGTAGAAGCCGTGCTGGTACAGGCGGGCTATGCCGACGTGGCCAAGGCCTATATCCTGTACCGCAAACAGCGGGAAAAGATCCGCAACATGAAATCCACCATCCTCGATTACAAAGAGCTGGTCAACAGCTACGTCCACCTGACTGACTGGCGTGTGAAGGAAAACTCTACCGTCACCTATTCGGTCGGCGGCCTGATCCTGAGCAACTCCGGCGCCATCACCGCCAACTACTGGCTCAGCGAGATTTACGACGAAGAGGTCGCGCAGGCGCACAAAAACGCCGACATGCACATCCACGACCTGTCGATGCTTACCGGCTACTGCGCCGGCTGGTCCCTCTAGCAGCTGATCCAGGAAGGCCTCGGCGGCATTCCGGGCAAGATCACCTCCTCCCCGGCCAGCCACCTGGCTACGCTGTGCAACCAGATGGTCAACTTCCTGGGCATCATGCAGAACGAATGGGCCGGCGCGCAGGCCTTCTCCTCCTTCGACACCTATCTGGCGCCCTTCGTCAAGGTCGACGACCTCAGCTACAAAGAGGTCAAGCAGTGCGTCCAGTCCTTCATCTACGGTGTGAACACCCCCTCCCGCTGGGGCACGCAGGCGCCGTTTTCCAACATCACGCTCGACTGGGTCGTGCCGCAGGATCTGAAGAACATGAACGCCATCGTCGGCGGCAAGGAGCTCGACTTCACCTACGGCGACTGCCAGAAGGAAATGGACCTTGTGAACAAGGCCTTCATCGAGATCATGATCGAGGGCGACGCCAATGGCCGCGGCTTCCAGTACCCGATCCCGACCTACTCCATCACCCGCGACTTTGACTGGTCTCCCACGGAGAACAACAAGCTCCTCTTTGAGATGACTGCCAAGTACGGTACGCCCTACTTCTCCAACTACATCAACTCCGACATGGAGCCGAGCGATGTGCGCTCGATGTGCTGCCGCCTGCGCCTGGACCTGCGCGAGCTGCGGAAAAAGACCGGCGGCTTCTTCGGCTCTGGCGAGAGCACGGGCTCTGTCGGCGTCGTGACGATCAACATGCCGCGCATTGCCTACCAGTCCGCCGACGAGGCCGACTTTTACAAGCGTCTGGACAAGATGATGGATATCGCGGCCCGCTCGCTGAAGGTCAAGCGCACCGTCATCACCAAGCTCCTCGAGGCGGGGCTCTACCCCTACACCAAGCGCTACCTCGGCCATTTCAACAACCATTTCTCCACCATCGGTCTGGTCGGTATGAACGAGGCCGGCCTCAACGCCAACTGGATTCGCGCCGATATGACCGATCCCAGGTGCCAGCTCTTTGCCAAGCAGGTGCTCGACCACATGCGCGAGCGTCTGAGCGACTATCAGGAGCAGTACGGCGACCTCTATAACCTCGAGGCTACGCCCGCCGAAAGCACCTCCTACCGTCTGGCCAAGCACGACAGGGAGGACTTCCCCGAGATCATCACTGCGGCGGAAGCCGGCGGCGCGCCCTATTACACCAACAGCTCGCATCTGCCCGTCAGCTACACCGAGGACATCTTCGACGCGCTGGACATTCAGGACGAGCTGCAGACCCGCTACACCTCCGGCACCGTCTTCCACGCCTTCCTGGGCGAGAAGCTGCCCGACTGGGAGGCCGCCGCGCGTCTCGTGCGCAAGATTGCGGAGAACTACCGCCTGCCTTACTACACGATGTCTCCGACCTACTCGGTCTGCAAGGAGCACGGCTATCTGGTCGGCGAGCAGTTTACCTGCCCGCACTGCGGCAAGCCCACCGAGGTCTACAGCCGCATCACCGGTTACTATCGCCCGGTGCAGAACTGGAACGAGGGCAAGAGCCAGGAGTACAAGGAGCGCCGCGAGTATGTGATCGCAAACTCCGTCCTGACCCATAGCGGCCCGCGCGAGGAGCGGCCTGTCGAGCCCTCTCCCGCCGCGTCTGCCGCCGCGCCGGTCAAGGCGGGCGAAAATGCCCGTGCGATCCTCTTCGCCACGCCTACCTGCCCGAACTGCCGCATCGCCTGCCAGTACATGGACAAGGCCGGCTTCGCCTATGAGAAGCTGATGGCGAACGACAACGCCGATCTGGCCCGCCAGTACGGCGTCAAGCAAGCGCCCACGCTGGTGCTTGTGGACGGCGAAAACTTCGAGAAGATCGCCGGCGCCGGTGCGATCAAGCAGTATCTGGCGACGATCGCCCAGTAAGCGAGATCGAAAACAAACAGACAGCGGCCCTCGGGCCGCTGTCTTGATATGGGGAGAGAGAATATGTACGATTTGATTATCATTGGCGGCGGCCCGGCGGGGCTGACCGCGGCGGTCTACGCCCTGCGCGCAGGCAAGCGCGTGCTGGTGCTGGAGAAAAACGCCTTCGGCGGGCAGATCACATGGTCGCCGCGCGTGGAAAACTTCCCGGGCTGCCTGTCCATCGCCGGTACGGAGCTCGGCGATAAGCTGCTGGAGCAGGCGATGGAGCAGGGCGCGGAGGTCGAGCTTGAAGAGGCCGCGGCGCTGGAAAAGCAGGGGGACGGCTGGCTCGTCCGCTGCGCCTCCGGCGCGAGCTTCACTTCCGGCGCTGTGATCCTCGCGACCGGCGCCAAGCCCCGGATGCTGGGCGTGGCGCGCGAGGAGGAGCTGGTCGGCAACGGCGTGTGCTTCTGTGCGGTCTGCGACGGCGCCTTCTACGCGGGACGGCCCGTGGCGGTCTGCGGCGGCGGCAACAGCGCCCTGCAGGACGCGCTTCTGCTCAGCGAAAGCTGCAGCCGGGTCTATCTCATTCACCGCCGGGAGGGCTTTCGCGGCGAGCAGAAGCTCGTCGAGGCGCTCCGGCAGCGCGAGAACGTCGAGTTTGTCCTGAACGCCGCGGTGACGGAGCTTTTGGGCGAGGAGGAGCTGCGCGCTCTCGTGCTTGAGCAAAACGGCGCGCGCCGGGCGCTTAGCGTGGACGGGCTCTTCGTGGCCGTCGGCCACCAGCCGGATCACAGCGCCTTTGCTGCGCTTTTGAAGCTGGACGCGCAGGGCTACGCGGACGCCGGCGAGGACTGCCTCACGCCGACGCCGGGGCTTTTCGTTGCTGGCGACTGCCGCAAGAAGTCCGTGCGCCAGCTCACCACCGCCGCCGCGGACGGCGCGGTGGCCGCGCTCGCCGCCGTACGCTATTTGGACGAAAAATAAACAGGGGAAAGCGGATACAGAGGACGAAGGGAGACATCGTCCTCTGTTTTTTTGAAAAACTGCTCTTGACAAATTGGTCTATTGATGATAGACTACAGGTGAGGTCGATTGATGATAGACCTGTGAGAGGAGGTTTTTTGATGGAAGAGAAAAAACTCGGCGTGGTGGAAGCCCATTTTGCCGATTTGATTTGGAACAAGGAGCCCTTGGGCTCCACGGAGCTGGTGAAGCTCTGCGCGGCGGAGCTGGGCTGGAAAAAATCCACGACCTACACGGTGCTGAAAAAGCTCTGTGAGCGGGGGATTTTCCAGAACGTGGACGGCATGGTGTCCGCGCTCGTGTCGCGGGAGGACTTTTATGCCGCGCAGAGCGAGCGCTTCGTGGTGGAGACCTTTGACGGCTCGCTGCCGGCCTTTTTGGCGGCCTTCACCTCGCGCAAGCCGCTCTCGAAAAACGAGGTGGATGAGATCCAGAAGCTGATCGACGCTTACCGGGAGGGCAAGTGACATGAATGCGCTGTTTTTGAAGCTTCTGAACATGAGCGCGGCGGGCAGCGTGCTGATCCTCGCCGTGGCTCTGCTTCACCTGCTGCTGAAAAAAGCGCCGCGCTGGATCCTCTGTGCGATGTGGGTGCTGGCGGCCGTCCGGCTCGTCTGCCCGGTCAGCATCGCTTCGCCCGTATCGGCCTTTCGTGCGACGCCGTCCATCGTCAGCGAGCAGGGCGAGGTGGAGGTCTTTCGCCCCGCCGGAGGCAGCGAGAAGCCGATGCTCTCTGTGGAAACCGTGCAGATCGAGCGGCCGCGGGCAAACGTTGAAACGATCCAAAAGATCCCCGGCACGGAGCTTGCCATTACCCAGCGCAGCCGTGACGTCTATTTGCCGCCGCTGCTGCAGGCTTATATTCTGGGTCTCGTCACCATGCTGACCTATGCTTTCAGCAGTACGCTGCTCATCAAGCGGCGGGTGGCCGCTTCGGTGCTCCTGCCGGGGAATATCCGCGTGTGCGACACCCTGGATTCGCCCTTTATTCTGGGCTTTATCCGCCCGGTGATCTATCTGCCCTCGTTTTTGGACGAGCGGGAGCGGGCCTTCGTGCTGGCGCACGAGCGGGCGCATCTGCGTCGCCGGGATCACTGGTGGAAGCCACTGGGTTTTCTGATCCTGTCCATCCACTGGTTCAATCCCGTCTGCTGGTTGGCTTATATTCTGCTGTGCCGGGATATTGAGTTGGCCTGTGACGAGAAAGTCGTGCGCGAGATGGGACGACCGGAGCGCGTCGCCTATTCGCAAACGCTCTTGAATTGCAGCGCGCACCACAACCTTGCCGTGTGCCCGGTGGCCTTTGGCGAGACGGGTGTAAAAACGCGCGTCAAGGCGGCGCTGAACTATAAAAAGCCCGCGTTTTGGATCGTTTTAGCCGCCGCGCTGGCCTGTGTGGTTTTGGCGGGCTGTTTTGCGACCAACCCGACGGCGCGGCAGCAGACCGAGCCGACAGACGCGGTGCAGACGGAATGGAAGCTGCGCTGCCGTGTGCAGAGTAATGAGCTTGTCGATTTTGAACTGCCTACGGCGCTTGGCAAGGCGCTGGAGGAGAAGCTTGCCCTGCAGATTCCGATGGAGGGCGTGAAGATCGAGCGCGTTGAGGGCTGGGGAGGGCGTTATCCCGCCGGCGCTGACGTGCTGCCCGTCCATCTTCTGGCTGCGGGCGAGGATGCGAACGCTGCCAACTGCGTCCAGCGCAATGCCGAGGGGCGCTATGGCGTCCGCAATGTTGAGGCGCACGAGGAGATCTGCGCCGTATTGGATTGGCTCTCGGAGCAGACCGGCTGGTCGGTACATGCCGATCCGTCGGAGTTTACGGATCTGAACGCGATTCAACTGCTGTGTGGCGAAAGGGAGCTGCTGCGCATCGAGGAGCGTACGCGGCTCGCTGCCTTCGAGGAACTGATGCAGACCGGCATGTACACCGTCGGCGACGCGAGCAAGACGCCGATGGAGAGCATCGAACTGCAGGCGCTGCGCGCCGACGGCACGGTGCTGACGCTACTGCTCGATCCGGAAAATCCTTTTCTTTGGCTGCCGCCCTTCGGCTATTACCGCTATAACGCGCCGGAGTCCACCGGCGTTCGCCCGATGCTTGACGCCCTTGGGCTGGACGATTGGCCGGAGGAGCTGAAAAATCCGGATGCCAAGGTGCTGCGCGAGACGTATCGTCGGCTGCAGCCCCTGCCCGACAGCGCGCCGAGCGAGCTGCTGGCGGCGAGCGCAGCGGATTACACCGCGCTGGACTACACAACAGAGAGAGTTGTCTACAAAGACCGCTATAATAAATACGCGGAACACACGCTGTCGCGCAACATGGAGACTACCACCATCGGCAATCGCGCATACTTTTTTGACGCATCGATCAGCGAAGCGGATCGCGCCGAGCGCATCCGGGAAACAGAAGAACTGTTCCTGCGGCTGGGGATTGATCCGGCGCTGAATATTTGTCTCTATACTACGCGAAAGGATACCTATATCGAGGACGGCTGCGTCTACGGGCGCTTTGGCAGTCTGACCGGAGCGGATTATACCGCCGCCGTGCTGCTGGGCGTTTATGGAGAATCTGCCAACTACGGCATGGCAAAAGGCTACGCGCGGCTGCTCGCGGGGGAGACGCCGGAGGCGCTGGGAGAGCTGCCCGCCGACTGGGCGTATTACGACTTGAATGTTCTGTGCTTTCAGTCGAAATTCTCCGGCGAGGAGGACGCGGCGCTTTGCGAGAAGCTGGCGCTGGCCTTTGCGGCGGACTATGTGGAAAAGCACGGCGACGCCGCTTATCTGGATCTGCTGCGCCGGAGCGGTCAGCCGGAGGAAGCGGAGGCGGCCCGCGCCGCCCTGCTGGACTTTTACGCCACGCACGGCGTGGAACCTGTGCTGAGCCCGATCCTCTACGCGATGGGCGGGGCAAATTACGACTATATAGCAAAGTGTGAATATGCGTCCTTTTTTATGGAAGATGGGTGGTTGGATGAGGATCCCGTGGAGTTCGGTCTTTACTCAAAGAATTATCTCCATGAAAACTATAGTGAGGTATCTTTCTGCTTTGAAACGATTCGATCGGATATGCGGCAGTTTCAAGAATACTTCGATATGTACCCATACCGCAACGATTTGCCGATTGTTTTTTTGAGACCGGAAGCTGGAATGAAATACGGAGGTTTATATGAACCACGGGATTTGATTTATCTCAACACTTTGGAATCTGTTATCCATGAGTATATTCACGCACAAACATATCATCGTCTGCACGACAGCCGCCCCACTTGGCAGCTGGAAGGCTTGGCAACATACTATGAACCCCTGTTTTCACAACATCAACGAGAAATCTTTGATGCGATCTACGGGGAGGATTGGATGGATGACCCCTTATTTGCTGAGTTGGAACAAGAAATCGCTCAAGCGCCCCGAGAAGAGGCGTTCTGGCGTTGTTATGTATATATGTGCAGTAATAGCGTCTATTATTACGATACCTATTTAATTCAAAGCCGTAATGCGTATAGCTCACATAGTGCTTATAAGGCGGCGGCATCTTTTATAGATTATATGTTCCGGCAATATGGTGAGCGAGAAGTACTGGATTATATGTTTGTCAATCACGATTTGACGACGCTGACAGATATGACATTCGCCGAACTGACCGCCGCCTGGAAAGAGGAGAACGAGGCGCGTTTTGCGGGATTGCCGAAGGCATCTCAAGAGGGATAAACACAGGAGGAAGCAATGAAACGGAATGCGCAGGTCAGAACGATCGCGTTTGCGCTGTTACTTGCGTTGTGCGCCGGGCTGCTGTCGGGCTGCGGAAGCGGCTCGGCACAGCCTGCGGCGGAGACAGCCGCGCCGAGCAGTTTTACTGTGGAGGAGCCGACGCCGACGACAGAACCGACGGCAAGTCCGGCGCCTGTCGTGGACTATGACGCGCTGGACTACACGACAGAGAAGGTCGTTTTTAAAGATAAGCATAACGAATATGCGGCGTACTCCCTGTCGCGCAGTATGGAGACTTGTACACTGGGCAATCGGAGCTATTCTTTTGAAAAATCGATCAGCGAGGGAGATCGCGCGGCGCGCATCCGCGAGACGGAGGAGCTGTTCCAGCGGCTGGGGATCGACCCGGAATTGCGGATCTGTCTCTACACCACACTGAAGGACACCTATATCGAAGACAGCAGCGTCTACGGGCGCTTTGGAACTTTGGCCGGGGCGGATTATACCGCCGCCGTGTTGCTGGGCATTTATGGAGAGTTCTGTAATTATGGTATGGCGACGGGCTACGCGCGATTGCTCGCGGGCGAGACGCCGGAGGCGCCGGGCGAGCTGCCCGCCGACTGGGCGTATTACGACTTAAATTATCTGTGCTTTCAGCCGAAGTTCTCCGGCGAGGAGGACGCGGCGCTTTGCGAGAAGCTGGCGCTGGCCTTTGCTGCGGACTATGTGGAAAAGCACGGCGACGCCGCCTATTTAGAATTGCTGCGCCGGAGTGGAGAGCCGGAGGAAGCGGAGGCGGCCCGCGCCGCGCTGCTGGACTTCTATGCCGCGCAGGGTGTGAAGCCCAGCCTAAGCCCGATCCTCTATGCGATGGGCGGGGCAAATTATGAATATCGCGCGAAATGTGAACATGCTGTCTTTTTTATGGATCAAGGTTGGAGCGATTATTTTTCTGTCAAACAAGGGCTTCGCCCGGATAGTTTTTTGCATGAGGATTATGGGCAGGTGCGCACATTCTTTGAGACTATGCGCGAGGAGATGGGTAAATATCGGGATTATTTCAGCCAATATGCGCTGCCTGATGATATCAGCGCGACACGGATTTACTTTCTAAAAAAGGGGGCAGACAGCAGCTTCGACGGTTTCTCACGAGGATTGGGCGTTATATATATTAACAGCTTACATGCCATCATGCATGAATACACCCATGTCTTAACCGGAAACGCTTTGGTTGATGCAAGTCCAAAATGGCAGCGTGAAGGGCTTGCGACCTACTATCAAGTTATGTTTGCCAGTTTTGCGCGGGAATCAGAAAACTTTGCCATGCACTATACTCGCGCGGAGGGCGATTCCTTTGCTGTCCAGTTGGAACAAGAGCTCGGGCGTCCGTTTCAGGCAGAAACAGACTGGCTTTATATGTGCAATATGTGGACCTATTATTATGACACATATGCTTTCATGGATTTTCGCGCAGAGTCATACAACGCCTATATGGCGGCGGTGTCTTTCCTCGATTATCTAATCCGCGAATTCGGTGAACAGCACGTGCTGGATTATCTGCTGGATAACCATGATTTGACAACGCTTACGGATATGACGTTTGACGAACTTCGATTTGCTTGGCAGGAGGATGTTGAAGCGCGCTTTGCGCTCTTGCCGAAGTATAACAGCTAAAGGAAACATAAGGCACAGAGGACGGTTCATTGCGAACCGTCCTCTATGTGTAGACAAAGTCCAATGACCAAAAACGGAATTGTCATTCTGAGGAACGAAGTGACGAAGGATCTTATTTCTTTGAAAACGGCTTGTTTCAAGATCCTTCGACTCCGCTTCGCTCCGCTCAGGATGACAAAACGGGCGTTTATCTACAGTCAGAGGACGGTTTATTTCAAACCGTCCTCTGTGCTTGTTCTATTCTTTTTGTCGTTCAGAACAGCCCGGTGATCTTGCCCGTGTCGTCCACGTCGATGCGTTCGGCGGCGGGGGATTTGGGAAGACCCGGCATGGTCATGATATCGCCGGTGAGCGCGACGATAAAGCCCGCGCCGGCGGAGAGCCGGACGTTTTTCACGCTGACGGTGAAGTTTTCCGGCGCGCCGAGCTTTCCGGGATCGTCCGAAAAGCTGTACTGGGTCTTGGCCATGCAGATGGGAAGGCCGGCATAGCCCTGCGCGGTAAGCTGATCGATTTGCTTTTTGGCGGCGGGAAGGATGTTCAGCTCGCTGCCGCGGTAGATGCGCGTGACGATGGCGCGCAGTTTGTTTTCGATGCTGTCGTCCAGCTCATAGGCAAAGTGCAGGTCGTTTGCCCCTTCTTCGCACAGCCGTACGACCTCTTCTGCCAGCGCGACGCCGCCCGCGCCGCCCTCGGCCCAGACCGTGGAGCAGACGCAGTTGACGCCCAGCGCGCGGCATTTTTCCACGAGGAAGTCGATCTCCGCGTCCGTGTCGGTCGGGAAGCGGTTGACCGCGACGACACAGGGGAGATGAAAGACGTTTTTGACGTTGTCAACGTGCCGCAGCAGATTGGGCACGCCGCGCTCGAGCGCCGCGAGATCCTCCGTGCCGAGGTTCTTCTTGTCAAGCCCGCCGTGCATCTTCAGCGCGCGCACCGTTGCGACGATGACGACGGCGTTCGGGCGCAGCCCCGTGGCGCGGCACTTGATATCAAGGAATTTTTCCGCGCCGAGATCCGCGCCGAAGCCGGCCTCGGTGACGGTGTAGTCGCCCATTTTCAGCGCCATGCGCGTGGCCATGACGGAGTTGCAGCCGTGGGCGATGTTCGCAAAGGGGCCGCCGTGCACGAAGGCGGGCGTGCCCTCGAGGGTCTGGACGAGGTTCGGCTTGATGGCGTCCTTCAAAAGCGCCGCCATTGCGCCGACGGCTTTCAGGTCGGCAGCGGTCACGGGCTTGTCCTCGTAGGTGTAGGCCACGACGATGCGCCCCAGACGCTCCTTCAGGTCGCTGATGGAGCTTGACAGGCAGAAGACCGCCATGATTTCGCTCGCGACGGTGATGTCAAAGCCGTCCTCGCGCGGGCTGCCGTTGGCCTTGCCGCCCAGACCGTCTACGACGAAGCGAAGCTGCCGGTCGTTCATGTCGAGGCAGCGCTTCCAGCTGATGCGCCGGGGGTCGATGCCGAGGGCGTTGCCCTGCTGGATGTGGTTGTCGATCAAAGCGGCCAGCAGGTTGTTGGCCGCGCCGATGGCGTGGAAGTCGCCGGTGAAGTGGAGGTTGATGTCCTCCATCGGGACGACCTGCGCCCAGCCGCCGCCGGCAGCGCCCCCTTTTACGCCGAACACGGGGCCGAGCGAGGGCTCGCGCAGGGCGACGGTGGCGTCCTTGCCGATGCGGCGCAGCGCGTCGGCAAGGCCGATGGTGGTCGTGGTCTTGCCCTCGCCCGCCGGGGTGGGGGTGATGGCGGTGACGAGGATCAGCTTGCCGTCAGGGCGATCGCTCTCGCGCAGCAGCGCGGGGTCGATCTTGGCCTTGTAGCGGCCGTATTGCTCCAGATACTTCTCGTCTACGTGCGCGCGCGCGGCGATCTCGGTGATGGGCTGCATCCGGCAGCGCTGCGCGATCTCAATATCGGTCAAGTATTCCATGGAAATCTCCCTGCCTTTTCAGTCTTTTCTCTTGCGGAAGAGGTACTCGTCGAGCTCTTTCTTCACCTTCTCCGGCATCTCGCGGGAGACCGGGCAAACGGCGGCCATGGCCATGCGGCGGGTGAACTCGGCGATGAAGTCGATATCCTTGCCCATCTGCTCCATGCTCAAGAGACGGTGACGGTCGTGGCGGCCGTGGATGGGTGCGGCGTTGTTTGCGGTGATGCGCGCAAAGGACAGCGCGGGCACGCCCTTGTCGGCAAAGGGCGTCGAGTCGCTGGAGTAGACGCCGATGCGCGAGGCCACGGGGAAGCCGAGCTCGGCGCCCATGTAGCTGAGGTAATGCGAGAGCTTTTCCTCGGCGGAGACACAGGCGATGAATTTGCCCATGATGGTGCCGATCATATCGAGATTGACGTTCAGGACGGTCTTCTCCAGCTCCGCCTCGTGTTCGCTTACATAGGCTTTCGAGCCGAGAAGTCCCCGCTCCTCGCTGCCGCAGAACACAAAGCGCAGCCCATAGTTGAGCTTCTTGCCGCGCAGCGCGTCCATGACGCCCAGCAGTCCCACACAGCCGCTCATGTTGTCATAGGCGCCGTGGGAGAGGGAGGTGGTGTCGTAGTGCGCCGTAAGGGTGATCCACTCGTCGCGCGCGCCGGGAATCTCCGCCACGACGTTGTGAGACTGACCGTCAAACTCGCGCTGACGGATCTCGATGCGCACGCGCTGCACCTTGTTTTTTACCAGCTCAATCGCGTCGGCGGTGTTGAGCATGGCGCACAGCAGCTTCGGCTCCTCGCCGACGACGTGCTCGCGCAGGTCGCGCCGGTCAATGTCGCGGAAGGAGTAATAGGGGTTGCCGTACTGGAACAGCAGACCCTTGGCTCCGGCCTTGACAAGATCGTGATAGCTGAAAAAGCCGACGCCCTGGTCGAGCAGGACGATCTTGTCCTTCGCCGCGGCGAGAGAGACCGGGTCGAGCGCCGGGAGATAGGCCAGCTCCGCCTCTACGCTGCCGCTGCCGCAGCCAAAGAAGCCCTTGCAGGGGATTTCTCTGCCGTCGGCATAGACCGCCTCATGCTCCATCTCGGCCATCGCGACGCGAAAGCCCTCAAGGCGCGCGCTCACGCCGAGAGACTCACACTCGGCCTTGAGCAGCTCGGCGACCTCCAATTCCTCGGGGGTGCCGCTCATGTGGACGAAATCCGTGTTCAGAAAAACACGTTTCATGCTTCTGCTGTTCATACGCGAGATTCCTCCTTTGATATGTAAAGTTGCTTTGTATCCAACAATCGTACTATATCATCCGGCGCGCCAACGCGCAAGAACAAAAGCGATCCGGCGCGGAAAAACAGCAAAAAAAGTCTGGCGGCAGGCTCTTGACAGGCTTGAGGGAAAGCGAATATACTAAATAAAGGCAAAAAAGCCTGGTTTACCAGAAGATTGAAAAGAATAAAGGAGAATGGCAGGATGGATTATACTGCTCTTTATCGGCAAAAGCTGACGACAGCGGCGGAGCTGGCTGCCCGTGTGGAAAACGGCTGGCTGATCGGCATGGACGCCGGCGCCTCCCAGACGCCGACGATTCTTTCTGCGCTGGCGGAGCGTGCGCGCGCCGGCGCCGTTTCCGGCGTGCGGGTGCAGAGCCTCTTGGACGTTTACCCGCTGGAGTTTCTGGCGGACAACAGCCTTTTTGGACGCATCACCAGCAAGGCCTGGTTCTCCGGCGGCGGTTCCCGCCGCGCGGTCAACGGCGGCTTCGGCGACGTGATCCCCAACTATTACCGCGACATCCCCGGCCATATCCGCCGTTGCTACGACTATGACGTGTTCATGGTCTCCGTCTCTCCAATGGACAGCCACGGCTATTTCTCTCTCGCCACGGTCAGCTCCTACAGCCCGGCGATGATGGAAAAGGCCAAACGCATCTTCCTCGAGGTCAACGATCAGCAGCCGCGCGCCGTCTGCGGTACGCAGGTACACATCAGCCAGATCGACGGTCTGATCGAGGTCAGCCACGAGCTGCCCGTCCTGCCGCCCGCGAAGATCGACGCCGTCAGCGAGACCATCGGCGGCCTGATCGCAGAGCGCATTGACGACGGCGCCTGCATCCAGCTCGGTATCGGCGCCATTCCGGACGCGGTCGGCGCGGCGCTCAAGTCGAAGCACGACCTCGGTATCCACACCGAGATGTTCACCGATTCCATGGTGGAGCTGATCGAGTGCGGCGCGGTCAACAACTCGAAAAAACAGATCCATCGCCTGCAGAGCGTGACGACCTTCGCCTTCGGCTCCAAGAGGATCTACGACTACATCGACGATAACCCCGGCATCGCGCTGATGCCTGTGGACTATGTCAACGACCCGGCGGTCATCTGCCGCAACGACAACATGATCTCCATCAACGCCGCCCTCGAGGTCGACCTCTGGGGTCAGGTCTGCGCGGAGAGCGTCGGTACCAAGCACATGTCCGGCACCGGCGGGCAGGTCGACTACGTGCGCGGCGCCTGCCAGTCGCGCGGCGGCAAGAGCTTTATCGCCTTTGCTTCCACCGCCAAGGACGACACGATCAGCAAGATCAAGTCCATCCTCACGCCCGGCGCCGTGGTGACCACCAGCAAGAACGACGTCGATTACATCGTCACCGAGTACGGCGTGGCGCACTTGCGCGGGGAAAGCCTCTCCAGCCGCGCCCGCCAGCTCATTGCCATCGCGCACCCGAATTTCCGCGACGAGCTGAGCTTCGAGGCGAAAAAGCGCGGGATCATCATCTGATCGCTGTGAGTGACACGCTAAAAAAAGCTAAAAACACGGACTGTCAGAGGGAGGCGCTTCGTAAGGAAGTGTCTCCCTCGAATTTTGATGGGAACGCAATAGAAACGGCTGCATGTTCAGCTGCGATTGACTTTGCTGAACAGGAATGGTATAGTCGGGACAACGAACACGGATTTATAGGGGCAATTATGATTAAACAAATATTTGATGAAAATGAAAAAAGACAGATTACAAGGCATATCCTTGAATCCTTAATAGAGTGGTTCGGTATTCCAGAGGCAAGAGAAGACTATATTGAAAAGAGCGCTGGTCAATTATTTTTTGCTGCGATAGAAGACTCTACTCCTATAGGCTTTCTTTATCTAAAAGAAACTGGAAAGGATACAGTAGAGCTGTATGTTATGGGCGTATTAAAGGAGTACCATCGCCATGGTGTTGGGCGAGGCCTGTTTGAAGCAGCAAAAGCCAGCGCATTGAAAAGCGGATATTCCTTTATACAGGTAAAAACTGTTCAGATGGGCAAATATGAGGAATACGATAGAACAAATCAGTTTTACATAAGCATGGGCTTCAAAGAATTTGAGGTTTTTCCCACCCTATGGGACGAATGGAATCCTTGCCAGATTTATGTAATGGCCTTGCGGTGAATTCCTGTTTGCTGAGATACCACGAGGACGAAAAAAAGCCTTCCCCTTGAGGGGAAGGTGGCACGGCGCCAAGCGTGACGCGATCACCGGCGTGGTGACAGACGATGTGAATGTTGACGAGCCCGTCGAGGAAGTGACCGAGGGCGACGCCGCCTGAGATAAGGCAAAAATATCATAACAAATGAAAAAACGCTTTGTGCATGCACAAAGCGTTTTTTCATTTGTTGTTGTCTGCCTCGCGGCGCCGAAGAGCCAGCTTGTCGCTCCAGCCGATGGACAGGCTCACCAGTATGCCTGCCGCCGCCAGCGCGACGACCATCACGAAGCAGCTTTGATAGGAGCCGGAGCCATCGTACAGCGCCCCGGCGACGGTGCTGCCAAAGGAGGCGGGGATCAGATTGGTGACGAAGATCGGCAGGTTCAGCGCAAAATGCTTCAGCCCATAATAGGAGCCGACAAAGGCGGTGTTTGTCGGCGTCACGCCGCCGTAGGCGAGCCCGCCCAGAATAAAGCCCGGGATCAAAAGCGCGGGGCGCTGCGTCAAAAGCGCCGCGATCAGCACACTGCCGGAGAGCAGAAACAGCAGATTTACCGTCTGCATCGCCGCCGACCGGCCGCGGCGGTCGTAGAGCGCGCCGACGATCACGCGCCCCAGCGCGTTAAAGATGGAGATCATGCCGACCATCGTGGCGATATGTCCGGCGCTTGCGGCGGTATCCAGCTCGCGGACAATGCCGCCCGCCTGCGATACAATTGCCAGACCTGCCGCCGTCAGCAAAATCGCCCAGAGATAGCAGAGCCAGAAGGAGCCCTGCCGGAGCATCTGCGCGGTTGTGGCCTCCATGGCGATTGGGTTTACATAACGCTTTTTGCTTCCGGCGGAAGGAGTGGAAACGCGTTCCGGTTTCTCCAAAAACAAGCCGCAAAGCCCTACGATCAGCGCCGTGATGATCCCCAGCACGGTAAAGCTGCCGCGCCATGCGCCGGGGCTTTCCGGGGTACAGGCCTGATACAGCTTGCCGATGAGGAAGCTGCTGAGACCGAAGCCCATCAGCAAAATGCCGGAGACCAGCCCCTGCTTGTCGGGAAACCAGCGGTTCACGGTGGAGACCACGGCGTTATAGGCAAGGCCGCTGCCAAGCCCGCAGATCACACCGAAGCCGAGATACAGCCCGCCAAGCGTGTGGATCCGCCCGGTGAGGAAAAAGCCGATAAAAAACAGCACTGCTGCCGTCAGAAGCAGGACTTTCTGGCTGAGCTTTCCGGCGGACAAACCGCCGGCGAGACCGCCGAGGCAGAAGAAGATCATCACCAGCGTGAAGGCCAGTGAGAGCTGTGCGGTACTCCATTGCGGGAAGTCACGCGCAATGGGCGCGGACAATACGCTCCAGGCGTAGACCATGCCGGCGCACAGCAGCACCAGCACGCCCAGCGCGACATACAACCATCTCTTTTTCTCTTGCATGCTTAGTTTCCTCCTGTCGACAGGATTTTCCCCTGCATTATAGCAAAGGAAGCGTCGCTCTTCAACAGGGAGAAAACAGGAGAGCCGGGAAAAAGAGAAAAAAAGAGCAAGGCAACGGAATGCAAAGGATCATTGCTTGTTTTTTTGCGCGCCTTTCGGTATATTGTTCTTGAAAATCTTGATAAACAAAAGGGAGGACAGGCACATGGTAGGAAAAAACATCAGGCGTTTCAGAGAAAAAGCGAATATGACCCAGCAGGAGCTGAGCGAAAAGCTCAGTATGACGCGGCAGGCGGTGTCGAGCTGGGAGAACGGAAAAACGGAGCCCGATCTGGAGACGCTGGGCAAGATCGCAGAGGTTTTGGAGGTTTCCGCCGAGGAACTGATCTACGGCGAAACGAAAACACAGCCCGTTGTGCGGACGGTGACAAAAGAGGGAGGAAAAAGCGGACTGGGCTTTGGCGCTGCGCTTGCCATGGTGATCTCCTATGCCAAATGGCATTCCATCAAATGGGCAATTTTGCACGGCCTGCTGGGCTGGTTTTACGTCATCTACTACGTGGCAAAATATAAGTAAAAGGACAGGCAGCCGAAGAGCTGCTTGTCCTTTTATCCGGTGTGTTTTACGAAAAGAAATCCCAGCGTGACAGGAGCAGGCCGGGGATAACCACCAGCAGGAAGAAGGCCCAGCTGACGAGGGTGAAGGTTTTGAGAAACTGCTTGCCCCGTCCGGGATATTCACGCACATAGACCCGGTAGTTGATGACCGAGGCCAGCGAGCCGATGATGGAGCAAAGCCCCGCGGTGTCGGCGCCGTAGATGAGCCCGGCAAAGTTTTGCGTAAAGGGATAGAGCACGATGCTGGCGGGTACGTTCGAGATCAGCTGGCTCAAGCCGATGGCCCACCAATACTCCCGTCCTGCCACGGATTTTCCCAGAAAACCGGCGATGGCGGCGTTTCCGGCAATGGAGGAGGAGAAGACGAAAAAGCAGAGAAAGGTGCCCAGCAGCGCGTAGTCCACCTTGAAAAACAGCTTGCGGTCGGCAGCCGTAATGGCGAACAGCACGATCCCCAGCGCCAGCGGCCAGAGCCGC
The DNA here is from genome assembly GCA_017518225.1 of Oscillospiraceae bacterium. Lineage (GTDB taxonomy): Bacteria > Bacillota > Clostridia > Oscillospirales > Oscillospiraceae > Limivicinus. Next base: position 19,044 of record JAFWVV010000033.1, read on the forward strand.
GTGCGCGTGACGATGACAAGCAGGATCAAGAGGAAAAGCCCCAGATACATCCAGCGCCGAAAGCCTTTGCCCAGCGGCAGGAGGCCGTCCCGGTCAAAAACGGCGCGCTCCCCAAGATCCTTGCGATAGAGGAAAAACACGAAGCCCATCAGCAGCAGGCCGGACATCGCGCAGATCGGCAGCATGTGCAGCATAAAGCGCCACACGCTGATCCCGGCCTGTCCGTATAAAAACAGGTTTTGCGGGCTGCCGAAGGGCGTCAGCAGGGAGCCGCGGATGGCGGCGATGTTCTCCATGGAGATCACGGGCAGGATATATGCCTCCTTGCCGGCGGAGCGAAACAGCAGAATGGTCAGCGGCACGAAGATCAGCAGCGACACGTCGTTTGTGACGAACATCGAGGAGAAAAATACGCCGAAGACCAAAAACAGGCTCAGCGCAAGCATGGACTTCAGCCTGCCCGCCAGATTGACCAGAGGCCGCAGCACGTTTTCCTGCTTAAAGCCCTCCAACACGCAGAGCATCATCAGCAGGGTGCCGAGGGTGCGCCAGTCGATCTGCTCCAGCAGGGCTTTGGTGGGGGGCGTGATGAGAAGCCCGGCCAGCGCGGCGAGCACCGACAGGCTGAGCATCGGCTCTTTTTTCAGCCAGGGAAGTACTTTTTTCATTGTTTGGCCTCTCGATCTTGAGCGTAATCGCTCCGCCGCCCATTCGGCGAGGAGCGCTTGTCTGGGATTATAGCCGAAAGCGCGCGCAATTGCAATCTTTTTGCGTGCGGCGCAGGAGAGAATCAAGTGCCTGTGAAGAAAGACGAAGAAAAACAGCTTGGACAAAAGCCGGCAGGGGACGGCCTCGCAGCTTGCGGCGGAGAAACAAAAGGAAAACGGAAAAGCGTGCAGAAAGGATTTTTCGATAAAAAAGACCAAATAGCGCAAGGCAAGGGATTGTTGCTTGTGTTTTTTCGGGGCTTTGGGTATATTAGTCGTGAAAAACAAAAGGGAGGACAGGCACATGGTAGGAAAAAACATCAAGCGTTTCAGAGAGAAGGCGAGCATGACCCAGCAGGAGCTGGGCGGAAAGCTCTGCGTCACGCGGCAGGCGGTGTCGAGCTGGGAGAACGGAAAAACGGAGCCCGATCTGGAAACGCTGGGCAAGATCGCGGAGGTTTTAGCGGTCAGCGTTGAGGAGCTGATTTACGGGGAAAAGAAAAAGAAGCTGATCGTACGAGTCAAGAAAGAGGAGAGCATATCGGCGGGCATCAACGCAGGCGCTGCGCTTGCCATGGTGATTTCCTATGTCAAGTGGAGATCCATCGGTTGGGCAATTCTGCACGGCGCGCTGGGCTGGTTTTACGTTATCTACTATGCGGTAAAATACAGATGATTCCCCATGTGATCCGATGAAAAAAGCAGCCATAAGGCTGCTTTTTTCATCGGATCACATATCTGTCGTAGCCGTCTGCGACGAGGCGCTCATAGGCCAGCCATATGTCTTTTGGGATTTTGACCGGCGTCTGATAGCCCAAGTCTGCATAGACCTTCAAGCGCTGCAGATCTCCGGTCAGCAGCTGGATCTCCTGCTCCAGCGGGCAAGCATCGTCGGCATAGTCAGAAAAGGGGATTTTTGGCGCGTTTACAAACCATTGCAGCTCCGGCCACTGTTTTTTCGCGGTGGCAAGGCAGCGCATGGACATATAGGGTTTGCAGACGATGACGCCGCTTTTTGCCTGTATATCGGACGCGCGCAGCAGCTCCCGCCCAAAGCGGAAATTTTCACCCGTGTTGGTGGAGCGTGTTTCCAACAGGAGCCGGTTCTCCGAAACGCCCAGTGCTTGGCACACCCGGGCGAAGATTACAGCCTCCGGTTCGACCCATTGCCCCTCGGTGATTTTTCCCAGCCCGCCGGTGCACATCAGCCAGGGCGCCGTGCCTTCGAGAAACAGCGCCGCCGCGTGCCGGGGGACGCGCAGATCGTGGCTGCCGGCGGCCAAAATCAGATCCGCCCGGGGCGGCGCTTCGCCGCAGTCGGCCTGAAAGCGGTAGAGGATTTCCGCATCCCGAAGCGTATGATCTCTTGGTCTCATGCCATCCTCCTTGTGGCTCGAATGGTAAAAACCTGCGCTTAAAACGGCTTCAGATCCATGTCTGCCGTGCATGTGACAAGAAAGGCCGCCAGCAGGTCGATGCAGTCCTGCACGTCCTTCAGCGAGCCCAGCTCGGCGGGGTTGTGCATATAGCGCAGAGGAATGGATACCAGCGCGAAAGGAACGCCGAGGCCGGTGCGATGCATGGTGTCGCCGTCGGTGCCGGTGCGGCCGCTCGCCGCCTCGATTTGGATCGGCATGTCAAGCTCTCCGGCACAGTCGCGCAGCAGCGCGTTGAGCTTTTTGTGGATAGAGGGGTTGTTGCAGAGCACCGGCCCCTTGCCGATGGCGATATCGCCGGTCTCCGCGTCGCTGATGCCGCAGTTATCGGAGGTATAGGTTACGTCGACGGCGATGGCGACGTTCGGCCGGATGCGAGAAGCGGAAAAATATGCGCCGTTTCCGGTGGTCTCCTCGCCAGTGGTCGATACGGCGTAGCAGCCGACGGACGCGCCCTGCGCTCTGGCCTTTGCAAGCGCTTCCATCACGATGAATGCGCCGAGGCGGTCGTCCAGGGCTCTGCCCGTGATGCGCTCGTTCAGAAGCTCCCGCACGTCGGTGTCAAAGGTCACCGTGTCGCCGAGCTCGACGTATTTCAGCGCGTCCTCGCGGTCCTTCGCGCCGATGTCGATCCGCAGATCGGAGGCGTCGAGATCCTTGTTTTTGGCAATGCTGCGGGAATTGGCCACCGCGCCGTAGAGAACGCCGTTTTTCGTGTAGACGCGTACCTTGTGGCCGGGGTAGGTCGTCGGGTAGATCCCGCCGATCTTCGTCACCATCAGTGTGCCGTCGCTGCCGACGGCGGAGACCATGAGCCCGATCTCGTCCGCATGCCCGGCCAGCAGCACCTTGTAGGCCGCGTCCGGATTGACGGCGGCGGTCACGTTGCCAAGCTCGTCGACGCTTACCAGATCGGCCTTGTCCTGCATATAGTCGTAGATCTTCTTTTCCAGTCCGGCTTCGTTGCCGGACACGGAGCCCGTTTGCAGCAGCTCAAATAAAAATGCTTTGTCCATTTTGTACCTCCGTTTATTTCTTGAAGGGGGCTTTGCAGAGCATATTTTACTGTGTACCTGAGTTTGCGTCAAGAGCGGGGCGCTTCTTCCAGCGGCAAAATTTCGATCTGCGTGTGCCTCGCCTCGTCCTCGTAGATGCGCAGCGTGTAGCAATAAGTGTTTTCACCGTCCCGGATGGTAAAGCTCGTCTCGCCGTATTGCGTTGCCTGAATACGGATCATGCTGTCTGATCCGCTTGCTTCGACAGATATGGAAGCAAGTTGCGTGTTTTCCACCGTGACGTCGGCATTTTCCGTCAGGACGGGATCGTCCGGCAAAAACTGCGTGCTGCTGAGCGAGACCTGAGGCCGGGAAAAGAAAAGCAGCAGCACAAGGGCAAGGGGAAGCAAGAAGCCCAGCAGCTTCTGCCGGCGGTTTTCCGTAAATGCCGCCAGATAGAGCAGCACCTGCCCTAAGCAGAAGAGCGCCGTCACAAGAAGCCGGGGGAAATGGCGGGCGGTGTGCTGAAAGCTGCTGACGCAGGTGTAAGTCAAAAACAGGAGGATCGGGGCGAGAATCAGCAGGCTCCACCAGTTTTTCTTTTTGATGTACCAGCCCACATAGGCCATCGGGAAAGTGAGCAGAGTCCAGATGAACCAGTAGCGATAATAGCCAAACAGCCCCCAGCCCATGTATGAAAACGGAACCTGCAGCAGATAGATCAGCGGCTGACTGACAAGGAAAAACAGAAACGTTTTGCATGCCGATTCCAGCGGCTTCCGGCAGTTGGCCATAATGAGCACGGCGAAGAAGATCCAGGCCTCAAAGCTTACGCCCATCTGCTCAAAGGAACTGTTTTTGAAGATCGGAAGAATCAGAAAAAGGGCGGTCAATACAGCTGTGCCGGCGGCAAACAGCAGCACGACCGGCCAAGTCATGGGCAGACCGCCGAAGAGCCTGTCAATCAGGCGCTTTGGCTCGGGGTGGGTTTTCATAGTGTCCTCCTGTGACAAAGCTTGTTTACCGATAATATTTCTCAATGCCGCCGTAGCCCATGATGCGTTTGTTTTGTCGTGTTTTTTCGATCAGGCTGCGCAGCCGCTTTTGAAATTCCTCCGGACGGCCTCGCGCTGCGTCGACATAGGCGACGCGGATGCGCTGATAGGGCGCGGAAAAGCGTTGATAGTTTTTCCATACGGTATCGTCCTGACGGAGTGCGTCGAGGATGTCCTCCGGGAAGACAAAAGGCGTCCGGATCATGGGCAAAATGCTCTCTCGGATGCTCGGGTGGATCAGACCTTGCGCGTCCAGCCAGATCAGCCGCTCGATGTTCGGCTGTGAATAGGCGCTGCCCTTTTTGCGCGGTGAGAAGCGCCGGATGCAGTGCGTTTCATCCAGCTTTCGGTTGGTGCTGTCGATCCAGCCGAAGCACAGCGCCTCCTCTACGGCGTCGTTATAGGAGAGGCTCTCCTTGCCGGCGCTCTTCATGGGAAAGACGAACCAGATCTCCGACGAGGTTTCAAAATGCTCCGCGAGGTATTCCCGCCACGCGGAGCGCTCAGCCGTTGTAAAAATCTCCATTCCGCCCTCCCGCTTTACAGAATAGATTGCACGGCCAGCCCAGCCAGGCGCTTGAAAAAGGCTTTTTCCGTCATCCCTTCTCCACGATCCCGCTGATGGCGATGATCTCAAGCGTGGGCTCGGCGTCCGTCATATAGTTGGGGTCATTGAGCCAGACCTGGCCGCTGCCCATGCAGATCCCCTCGCCGTTGACGAACATGTCCAGGAGGCTTTCGTCCAGCATAGCCTCGCGGTCACTCTCGTGAACGGTTTTGTCGATCATGTAGCCGAGAAAAGCATCGGCGTCGGCAAGCTCCGTGCCGTTGATCGTGATGGGATAGCGGATCATATCCGCCAGGGCAAACCAGTTTTCGCTCAAATAGGCGCTGCGCACGTTGAAGGTGACCACGGTCTCGATCTGGTATTTGTCCATCGCCGTGACGGACGAATAATGATCGGGGTCGCTCACGGTCTTCATGTCGGAGGCGGGTCCCCACTCGTATACCGTTTCGATGCTCCCGGATTCAAATTCTTCTGTGATGGTCAGTGTGTTGGTCTCGTGGTTGAAAACCGCCTTGCCGCTGTTGTTGGTATCCGTGACGCTTTCTTCCCCGATGCTGCCGTCGCTTTTGTAGGTGTATTCCGTCAGCGCCGTGCCGCTGAATTCCACGGTGAGCGTCTCGGGATCGAAGCGTCCGCTCATGCGCGTCTGCGTGTGAAACCAGGGACTGCCCGCCCAGGTGACGGTGATCTTCGCGTTTTCCATACCATCCGCCTCGACCAGCGCCTCTGTGCTGTCGTCCGCATGGTAGACGCCGATAAAGTTCATCACGGGATTCTGCCCGTCTTCTGCGGCGGACGCGATCGTCTCCGTGCTCTGCGGCGCTGCGGTTTCAGCGGCGGGCGCGCGTCCGCATGCGGCCAGAGAGAGCACGAGCGCCGTGATGATAAGGAATGCAAATACAGTCTTTTTCATGTTGTCCTCCAAGTGTTTGCTGTGAGGAAGATTATAGTCTCCGCATAGGCAAAGTTCAAGCGACTTAATGGAAATTAAGAAAAACCGGAGCCTCTTCTGATGAAAAGACTCCGGCTTGACTGTGCTTCGTAAGCGTCAACCGGAGCCCGAGATAATCGAAATTATCGGGCATCGTATGACGCTTACGATCGTGGGTTTTCTGAAAATGGGCACATCAAGGGATTTCAAAGAGTCGTCCTTAGAAATCCCTTAGACGCGCCCTCTGTTTCGCCCCGTTTCCGGGCAATGTGTTGGTATAAAATTGGAATGCGGTTATGGCCGAGCGCTCATGATAGCGCAATCAGTTTTTCAATCCATTCATTAAAATGTTTGCATTCATGGCGCATGGTCTCAAGTCCAATGTCTTCAGCAATTTGATATCCGTCAAGAACCTTAGTGTATTCAGGATAAATAGATATTATCCTCTTTGACGGCGCTGTATTAATCCCATTGTCAATATGTTCTGGGCTTTCTGCGCGCAGTCTAATACCATGTAACTCCCGCATTTGGCGGCTTGAGAGTCCACAGTATGAAAAGCATTCCGGTTTGCTAAACAAAAGTGCCTCGAATTCATGCAGCATCACATTGGGGATAAGGTTTTGTTCCCCAATATCTTCCAGTATTGCTGCCTCCACATGAGCAACACGGTCATAAATATCTTTTCCACCGGTATAATCCATTCCGGGCGTTCTGGATGGAAGGCGATAATAATCCAGCATTGTTGTGATAACTACATCGGGGTCACTTTTGCAGTATCTGATCAAATCATGTTTAATAATACTGTACTTAGAGACGCCGCCGCAAGAAGATGGGCTTAAATACACTTCGTAAGAGTAGAGCGCCGGAGCAAGAATCTTTTTCACGAAAGTCTCTTCAGTTGGCCCTTCGCAATACACAAGCACTCTTTTCATCTTACGGACGCCCCCCGATGATATTTCTTTTCCATAGATCACCCAAGGTGTAGTCCTCTTCGAGCCAAGATTTCAGTTCCTCACTGCCTAATCTGCGGAAATTTGAATGATTCTCATTATGATCAACAACAATTATATCTTCAGCAGTAAACTCATTGAGTAATTCAACAGACTGCGTAGAGACAATGATCTGATTATTTACAGATGCTTTTTTGATCAATGAGGCCAAAATAGAGATAGCATATGGGTGGAGGCCCAATTCCGGCTCATCAATAAGAATGGTTTCTGGCATTAGATATGAAGGTTGCAACAGCAGGGTTGTAAGACAGATGAAGCGCAAAGTACCATCGGACAACTGAGATGCGAGAAACGGAATGTCGCTATTGATGTCTTTCCACTCAAGGCGAATACTGTCAGGTTTCAAAGGGTTAGGCCTTAATATGAAATCATCAAAAAACGGTGCAACAAGCCGAATTGTCCTAACAATTTGTTTGTAACTATTCTCCTCGGTTTGCTTCAATCTGTAAAGAAAAGCGGCTAAATTTCGAGCATCAGTGGCAAACTCAATGTTATCATTTATTCCATGAATCTGCTTTACCATCGCTGAGTCACTTGTATCATGGAAATGGTATACACGCCACTTTTGATTCTCAAGAATAGGTTTCACATAGGTATCAATCCGATAACGGCTTCCTTCTTTCCATTTTGATTCGAAGTAACCGCCACCAACTCTTTTATTGCCACATCCAGACCAGTAAAACCACTCACCTTCGAACATGAGACGATCATCTGCGGTGGGAACAAGTGTAAACTGGTACCCGTTCTCGCCAAAGAAGAATTTTACTGTAAGGCGCTCTGTAGTTTTGCTGCCAAAAAACAAAAAAGCATTCGGCCCACCGTGTTTTGTAACATAGCTCTGCAAATTGCCGTCAACCATATTCTGCAACATTTTGAAAAGAGATATGAAATTTGTTTTACCAGATCCATTGCTGCCAATCAGGACATTAATCATGTCTAGATCTAATATGCAATGTTGAATTGATTTAAAGCCGCTAATTTCTATCTTCGTTATTTGCCGATTATTCATGGTTTGAAACACCTCAAGTCTTTGCGCCGCTCTTAAATAAAGAGTTTAGCATACATAAACGGAAGAATAAAGTCTTTTTGATACGCTCAAGCACTTAAACTGCTTTTTTTATCATGCACGCGCTAAAAGGGCCATCATAAATATTTTATGAGTCTCGTGCTTATGTGCACTTCAGGCTTTAAGTATTATCGGAAAAATAATCAGAATCAATTCTCTTGATTCTATATGTTTTCTGTGTCGCTACACCTAACCCATACTCGATCATTAATTCTGTAAGTTTTTGCCCATCAACAAGGATAATGTGCTGTGCGTCTGCAAATTGTTTTGCGCCAGGGGAAAACTTGGCGGTTGTAATAAACAATCCTTTATCTACTCTCGGGGGCCCCATCATGGCCCCAGCGAACTTTTGAATTTCCGGCTTGTTAATAGTAGTATCTGTTTTCCGTCTCTTGGCTTGAATATAGATTAGATTAAACCCGAGCTTGTCTTCGTGAATAATTCCGTCTATACCACCATCATTGCTGATTTTTGTTACGAACCCGTCCCCATATCCCATCGCACGCATCAGATCAACAACTAATGCTTCAAAAAAGATAGGAGATTGATTCATAATCTCTGTCAGAAGGTCCTCTGCAAGATTGTCGTTGATGCTCTTATATACACGTTCAAATGTTTCCAGAGGTGTTTCTTCATCTGATTGTGAATAGTCAAGTGCTTTATCTACCGAGTTGTTGCTTGTTTTTGCAGGAGAACCTTTCTTAAACTCAGCAAAAGAAGGATAGTTTTCGGCAAGATAAGAATCTGTGATCGCTACACCTTTTTTAGTAACTTTCGCCCCTCGTTTGTAATAATAACACAAGCTCGTTTCGGGTTGTCGATTAGTCCTGCTTTTTTAAGATAGGCTTTCGCCCACGCAACACGATTTGCGAACGTCTGCGTACCAATAGGAAGTTGCTCATTCAAACTATCCTCAGTGAGATTAAGCTTTTTGGCAATGGCGTCTTTTACTTCTTTTATGCTATGGAGATCCCCGTCCGCAATTACGGAAAGAAATGGCAAGTATAACTCGTTATATTTTGGTAGGCTCATGTAATAGCCTCCTTCTCTGTCATTTAAGCAACATTCTATCAGTTTCTTCCGGATTTATCAATGGAGGATATTCTTTTTTTGATTTCTATATGAAATTTAAGAAAAGCCGGAGCCTCTTCTTGACGAAAAGACTCCGGCTTGATTGCGCTTCGCCCCTGCTGCCGGGCCAGGAAAAGAACGGTCTTCGCGGTGCGGGGATCGCTCCCCGAAAAGGATTGCCCGGCTTCCGTTCCGGGGCCTTCTGTCACGGCAGCTCCTTGGCCCAGGCTGCCAGTTCCGCGCCGCTGTGGACGAGCTTCGCGTTCAGCAGCTCGCCGCCGGAGATAAACGGGCGCAGCTTCTCGGCGGTTTTGCCGATGCCGCTGCCGCCGGAGGTGGCGAAGGCCGCGACGGTCTTGCCCGTCCAGTCATAGCCCTTGCAGAAGCTGCTCACCACCAGCGGCGCGCAGCCGTACCAGATCGGAAAGCCGATCAGCACGCGTTCATAGTCGGCAAAGTTTTCGATCCCTCCGGTCGTCGGGACCTGCTTTCTGCCAAAAAATTCCCGGTTGCAGCGGGCGAGGGGGTTGCGCCAATTCAGATCCGCCGCCGTGTAGGGAATCTCGGGTTTGATTTCATAGAGTTGCGCGCCGAGCAATTGCGCTGCGTCTTTGGCTACGCGCGCCGTCGTTGCTTTCTCCGCACTGAAATAGATGACGAGTGTTTTCATGGTAAGCTCCTCCGGTATAGATATTCTGTCTACAGATTAGCACCGAAAGCGCCGATGTGCAAGAGCGAGAACGAATTGTTTCGGGCATTTGGCATTTCCGGCGCTCATGATCATGCGGCGCTTTCTTAAAAATCATAAATATGACGCGCAGCGCATGGGAATCCCGCGCACTTTGTGGTATAATAACAAAAGAAACATGCAAAGGGAGTTGTGATCGTGATGAGAAAAAAACTTGCGGCGTTGCTTTTGCTGCTGGGCTTGGCGCTCAGCGGCTGCGGGGAAATCATCCGCGTGGAAGCGCCCGCGGAGACGCCGGCTCCCCCGGCGGAGACGGAAGTGCCTGCCGCGAACACGATGACCGCCTACCGCGCCGACGGCTCCGCCGTGGTTTTGGATGCCGACGGCGACGGAACATGGAGGGCTGCGGACGGCGCGCTCTATTATCTGGGCGAGGACGGGGTGCTCCGCGCCCGCGGCGCGGAGGATCTTTATCTGGAAGTCCCGGCGGCGCCGGACAAAACAGATACGGCGATCGTCCGGCAGGACGGCGAGCGATTTGAGACGGTCATCGTTCTGGAGGGCATGGAGGAGACCGTCCGGTACGAGCATATCAAAAATATGACGATCGGCTTTGAAATGGACTACGACTATGAGAAGTTCGTGCGGAGGCAGGAGGCGGACCGCGAGGTTTTCGTCTCCGTCTATGACGAGAGCGAAAACCCCGAAAACTATCTGGAGCTGAGCTACAGCGCACAGGACGCGGAGACCACCGCCGCGGCCATCGGCGCAGAGCTGTCCAAAAGCTATGAAATCCGCCGGGACGACGAGTTCCCGCTGGATCGCGCGGGCAAGTGCATCCGCATCGACGCCTCGGCGGACGTCGGCGGGAAGACTATGCCGGATCAGCTGCAGATGGTGTATATCATCCCGGCGGGCGAGGGCTGCATCGTCGCCACCGCGCACTACGCCATCGAGGCCTCCGAGGGCTTTGGCCGCCGCTTCCATTATCTCATGCATACCCTTGCTGTGATCGACAGACAGGGATAAAAGTCGGCGAAAACGCCGGAGGCTCTTCCCCGCGAGAAGAGCCTCCGGCGTTTCATATCTCCCTTGCGGGCGAGCGCACGCGGTCAGTCAATGATTCTGCCGTCCCGGGAGATCGTTACGACCTGCCAGGGGATGAATTTGCCGCTGTCGCGCAGGGCGGTCTGGGCGGCCATCTGCAAGCCGCCGCAGCAGGGGACCTCCATGCGCACGATGGTCACGCCTCGGATATCGTTGTCGCGGATGATCGCCGTCAGCTTCTCGGCATAATCCACCGCGTCCAACTTTGGGCAGCCGATCAGGGTGATCCTGCCCCGCATAAAATCCTCGTGCATATTGGCGTAGGCGTAGGCCGTGCAGTCTGCCGCGATCAGCAGCTTCGCGCCCTCAAAAAAGGGCGCCTGCGTCGGCACGAGCTTGATCTGGCAGGGCCACTGGTTCAGCCGGGAGACGCGCTGCGCGCCGACGGGCGCAGCGGCCTGCTCCGGCGCTGCGTCAGCGCGCAGCTCCATCATGCGCGAGCCAGGGCAGCCGCCGGCAGCGTGCATACTGTGTATCAGCTTCTCCGCCGCTTTCTTTTTCTGGTTTTCCTTGACCGCCGCCTCGTCATAAGCGGGCGCCTCGCGCTCCTCGAAGCGGATCGCCCCGGTGGGGCAGCCCGGCAGACAGTCGCCGAGCCCGTCGCAGAAATGCTCGCGCACGAGCTTGGCCTTGCCGTCGATGACGTCGATTGCGCCTTCATGGCAGGCCGTGGCGCAAAGCCCGCAGCCGTTGCATTTCTCCTCGTCGATGTGGATGATTTTACGGATCATATCTGATAGCCTCCTTTGTTTTTCTGTGATCAGTCTACAGCATCCTCGCTGGCTTGTATGTTGTTATAACAACGTGTGTGATATTTATAAAAATGAAATCTGCTCGTCTCGGATGGATAACCGGCAAAAGATATGATCATGATATGACTTGAAAGTATATTTTCCACAGGCAAACTCCGATCGTTAAGATGATTATACTCTGTTTTCCCCCGCTGTACAACAAGAACCATCTTTTGCCGCGGTAGACAAAAGAGGCTTCTTTGATGTGTAAGAGCGCACAAACGTACACTATTCGAGGTAAGAACACACAAACGTAACGCCGATCGCCTCTGCAAACCGGAATTTGAAATCTCCGAAATCATAGGCATCCGCCAGTGATTATAGGGCTTTAATGAAATCCTCTGAAACCGCCCCAAACAAAGGGTTTTCCGCAATCTGCTCACCGAATCCCTTTATTAAATGTTACACCGTTTCTACGACGCCCGCACCGCTCATAAGGGCAAAAGCAAGGGCAAGAAAACCTCATAACAGGATATAACAAGGTGTGGCAATCGGGAGCCTGTGACATATGTGCGAATAAATCAACAACCCTATTATACAGGAGGATTTCACAATGGAAAAGTATTTTTTTGATGAAAGCAACG